>VBDS01000140.1 GCA_005889085.1 Chloroflexota bacterium
GCCGTTACACCCGCGTGGTGCCGAGACCGGGAGTCGAACCCGGACGTCCTTGCGGACATCGGTTTTTGAGACCGACGCGTCTGCCAGTTCCGCCACCTCGGCGCTTCTCTGAGGGGTTTCGACCATATCATTCGCCGGTGCGCATCGCTCTCGCCGTGGCCCTTCTCGCAGCCCTCGCGGCCTGCGCCCCCGGCATCACTCCCAGCGCGGCGGTGAGCCCGGACGCCGGCGGATCAGCGGCGGCCATCGCCTCCGGTCCCCGGGTCGAGCAGCCGCCCGTCACGCCCCCGACCCCACCCGGGACGAACCTCCCCGACTTCGCCTGCACCGACCTCTCGGGCGGCAAGACCGGCGTCGCCAACACGATCGCCGCGCGCGCCGGCGAGGTTCAGGCCTACGACCGGTTCGTGCTCCAGTTCGAGTCGATCGTCCCCACCTACAGCGTCAAGCGGCAGGCCAAGCCCCTCTTTCCGTTGGGGGCCAGCGGCCAGAACGTCACGCTCGCGGGCAACGCAGGGGTGCTGGTCACGGTCCACTCCGCGACCGGCGCCACCACCTTCCAGGGCGACACCGACATCGTCCACCCCGAGTTCCAGGTGCTGAAGGAGGCGCGCCAGACCCAGGATTTCGAGGGCTCCGTGTCCTGGGGCCTCGGTCTGAGCAAACCCGCGTGCATGCGCGCGTTCGTCCTCAATGATCCGGCGCGTTTAGTCGTCGATTTCCAGATCACGACCAGCTAATCTCCCCCGCGATGGCGATCCAGTCGCCGCCTACGGCACCGGTCCCGCAGCAGGCCGTCCCGCCGACCACGCCCCAGCAGTCGGGCTGTTTCGGGCGCGGCTGCGGCTGTGGCCTGGGCGGCTGCCTGCTCGTGGTGATCCTGGCGGTGCTGCTGGTCGCAGGCAGCGGCTACTGGTTTTTCGTCGTCCAGGCCTCGGCCGCCGTCAGCGCGCCGGCGACGCTGGTCCTGTTCAACCAGCCCGTCACCGTCAACTCCAATCCAGGCACACCCGGCGAGTCGCTGAACGCCAACGACACGGTGGCCACGCAGGAAGGCGGCCACGCGTCGATCCAGTTTCCGGACGGCTCTTACATCCGTATGTCGCCCCAGACGACCGTCCAGATCACCAGCATCCAGCTCCAGAAGGCCGGCAACGTGCAGGCGATCGAGGCGCTCGAGAAGGCCGGCCGGACGCTGGTCAACGTCCAGCATCTGGCGAACGGGGCGACCTTCAAGGTAAACGGCCACTCGGTCAGCGCCGCCGTGCGCGGCACGCAGTTCGAGATGCTCGTCCGGCCCAACAACACGAACCTGATCAAGGTGTTCGACGGCACCGTCCGCGTCTCCGGAAAGACAACTGTCAACGTCACGGCCGGCAATGAGGTCGAGGTCGACGCCAACGGGAACCTCTCCGCCGTGCGCCCGATCCAGCGCGACCCGCAGGACCCCTACCCGCTGGCCGCCCAGTGCTCGAGGGCGGTGGCGGGCGGGACGACCGCGGGCACCGCGCAGACTTCCATCGGCGATTCGCTCTCTACCGGACAGACGGCCGAGGTCGGCTACGACTCTCCCGGCGGCGTGCTCAACGTCGCGCTCTGCTACCCCGGAAGCTCGATGACGCTCTCGGTCTTCGACCCGAACGGCGTCGAACACCCGCTGCGGGGCGGCCAGTCGTCGGTCTCGGGACCGGCAGGTCACTACCGCGCAATGGTCCACGCGGTCGACGTTTCCCCGACCGAGGCGTACGCGGTCTCGTTTGCCACCAACGCGCCGTGCGAGGCCGCCAGCATCGATAGCGGTGGTGTCGTCCGGGAGACGCTCAGCAACTCGCAGATCGCGACCGCGCTTGCGGAGTCGGGCACGTCCGGCGTGACCATCTACGTCGACGGCACCTCCCCGACCGGGGCGCGGATCATCTACTACTCCAACGTCGGCGGGATGCCCATCTCATGGACCATCGACTTCTACGCCGCGACGCCAAACCTGGGCGCGGTCATCACACAGGTCACGGTGCGCGGCGTCAACGTCACGACCCAGGTCGTCACCAACCTGAGCTCCTTCGGCGGGCACGCGATCAGCTCGATCCCGTCGGGCTTCATCGTCGACCGCGTTTACTCGTGCGCCGCGTTGACAGGCGACCAGATGATGGTCGTCGAGGGACACCGCTAGCCGGGACCCGGAACAAGGACGGTAAGCGGGGGTTGTCAGACAACCTTTGAGCTATCTTTCCCGGGCAACATGGCAACCGTAGCCGCGAGCGCAAAATCGGCACCCCAACCCCGCCGCGGAGGGCGCCGTGTGCTTCTCGTCCTGACCATCCTGGTGCTCGTCGTGGCCGGCACTCTCGTCTGGCTGAACGCCGCCGCCCAGGCCCAGGTCAACGCCTCGGGAATGCTGACCGTCTACCTGCCACATGCCTCCATCGCGCACGCCGCGGGCGCGGCCAGCGCGGCGACAACGGGAGCTGTCGTCCGCGCCGGCGATACGGTTTCGACCGACACCAAGGGTCGCGCCGGAGTCGGCCTGCCCGACGGCACGCTCACCCGCCTGGCCAGCGACACGACGGTCGCATTTGACTCGGCCCACTTCACAAAGAGCGGCAACCTCCACGACGTTTCCCTGACACAGCAGGCCGGCCGCACCTTCACCAACGTGCAGCACCTCGTGACCGGAACCGCGTTCGACGTCCACGGGAAGGCCGCCACGGCCAGCGTGCACGGGACCAAGTTCGAGGTCCTGATCCTGGCGGACGGGACGATGACGGTGAAAGTCTTCCAGGGCGTGATGACCCTGCACAGCTCCACCGGCTCCATCACCATCAACGCCGGTCAGCAGGGGACCGCAAGCCCGAACGGCACCCTCAGCGGGCCCATCCCCATCGCGCCGGATCCCAACGACCCGTTCGGTCCGGCGCTCGAAGCGTCCAACGCGGTCGCCGCCAACACGACGCCCGGCACCGAGCAGGATTTCATCGGCGCGCCGCTGCACAACGGGGAGCGGCAGCAGTACAGGTACAGCTACGCGGGCGGCAGCATGGTCAAGGCGGCCGTCGGCTATCCCGGCAGCGCGATGAAGCTGACGATGCGCGCACCGGACGGACAGCAGTATTTCGGGACCGGCAGGCTGCCTGTGGTCACGGTGAACAACGCACCCGCCGGCATCTACACGATCTTCGTCGACGGCGTCAGCGGTCTGGGCGCCGCGGGTGAGGAACCGTTCGTCGCGGTGGCGTCAGTCGAGGCCTGCCAGAGCGCGGACACCGAGGGCAACGGCGCGGTGCACCGCGGCTACACGGCGCAGGAGCTGATCACCGCGGTGCAGCAGTCGGGAGCTGGACTGTCGAACCTGAAGCTCACCTTCAGTCCGAACTCTGCGGCCGGAGCCATCATCAACGGCAGTGGCACCTACAACGGAGTCGGCTGGAGCGGATCGGTCGTCCTCGTCGCGCACAACGGCGTCCTCGACATCATGCCGACGGGCGGCAATGTGTTCGGCATGAGCGTGCCGGCGCAGCAGGTCGTGCAGCAGATCGCCGCGGCGATCGGTCAGGACCCGTCGAACGTGAATCCAGGATTCATGGTCGACAGGCTCTTCACCTGCAACTCGGTGATGATCGTCGACGGCCGAACGATATGAGGGAATTCCGCCTCGCTGGATCCACCGGCGCGCATCGAGTGTCGGAATTTCGCCTCGCTGGCGTCAGCGGGTTGGAATCAGCCGCTTAGCCGAGTCCAAAGAATCGGTGTGCCGCGCGGGTCACCATCGAGAGTCCTGATCCTTCCAGCAGCCACGCGACCTCCGCCGCACCGACGACGACGACAAGTACGGCGCTCAAGCCAATGCCTCCGCCGCGCATGACCGGCTGCAGCCAGTGCACGCCGCCTTCGACAGTGCCATTGGGTGACGTGATCGCCGACTCGAGGCGGTCGAGCAGCTCACCCGCGGTCGCGGGCCTGTGGTTGGGATCGCGGTCCATGGCCTGCTGCAGCGCAATCGCGAACGCAGGAGGAATATCGGCCACGACCTCGCGCACGTTGGGCGGCGGTTCGTACAGGCGGCGGCTAAGCGTTTCGATCCAGCTCTTGGAATTGAAAGGACGGCGGCCTGTCGTGGCTTCGAAGATGACCGCGGCCAGCGAGTAGACGTCCGCGCGTCCGTCGACCTCGCGTCCGACAAGTCGCTCCGGCGCGACGTAATCGGGAGCGACTGCACCGCTCGCGCCCGGGCCGGTGTTGAACGATGCGACCGTGCCCAGGCCGAAACCCGTGAGCAGCGTGCGTCCGTCGTGGGCGAGCAGGATGTTGGCCGGCTTTACGTCGCGGTGAATCGTCGCGCGCGAGTGCGCGTAATCGAGCGCGCTGGCGATCGGACGCAACAGCGCGACGATGCCGAGAGGCTCGTAGCGCTGCCCGTCGCCCATCAGCTTGTCGAGCGTGTTGCCTGCAACGAGCTCGGTCACGAGGTAGGGCGACTCGCCGTCATAGGCGAGCTCGTAGAGGCGCGGGATCGCCTCGTGCTCGAGCGCCTTGTAGGAGCGCAGCTCGAGGAGGAAGCGGCGGGAGAAGCTGACATCGCGCGCGACGCCGCTGCCGATGGTGCGCACCGCGACGCGGCGGTGCAGGCGTGGGTGCTCGGCCTCGTAGACCGAGCCGAGGCTGTCGGTGTCGAGCTCGCGCAGCAGCCGGTAGCCGCCTACGTTCTGGTGACCGTTGGTCTCGGGTTTCGGCCGCGAGCCGTTCTCGTGCAGGGCCTCTTGTCCCACGAAATCTGAACTTTAGGCCACCCGGCCGGGTTCAGGCATCCCTCGAACCAAATTACGGCCAGAGGGGGATGTGGGCCCGGCGACGGCCGGGCCCACAGAGGTTGGGTTAGTGACAGGCCATGAACTCGTTGATGTTTCCGCTGGCGCTCACACTGAAATGCTGGACGAAATTGAAGCTCACGGTGGCACCGGAGCCATCCGTGGCGGTTGCCTTCACGTTGGTTATCTGGTGCGACACGAAGTTGTTGGTGTTGCCGCTCTGGCCAAACCAGAAAGCGAAGTGACCGCTGAAGGCCGTCTGCGTGGGGTCATCCGGCGTGATCGTGAACCATGCTTCCTGGGTCGTGGTGAGCCAGAACTCATTTCCGTCCTTGCTGACCGTGAGGTGAAAGACCTGATTGCCGGTACCTGAGATCGTGCCCGACGCCGTGCCGCAAGTCGAGTCGACGTGGAACGGTACGAACACTCCATGAGAGTTCACGGTCGACGATGTCGCGCCGCTCCCGCCGGCTGACACCGGCGCCGCCACCGCAAGGCTCGAGACGACCAACACGAATAGAAGCAAAAGCAACCGACGGACCATGGACATGCCTCCCGATATCAAACAACGCGGCCAGGGGGAACCTGCCGAGTCTATTCAGGCACGTCCGCGCGTCAATGGGACAAATCGGCCAGTGGCCACAGCGTATTGTGTCCGTGCGTCGGCGTGGCGGAATGGCAGACGCGCCAGCCTTAGGAGCTGGTGCCCGAAAGGGCGTGGAGGTTCAAATCCTCTCGCCGACACCAGGTCGCGGGAAGTTCTCAATTGCCACCGGTTCGATGCCGTCCGCCACGTCGAAGCCGAAGATCCTCGAGAGAAAGTAGAGCTCGCCCTCGAACGCGCGACGGATGTTCCTGGCCTGGCGAAACCCGTGCTGCTCACCTTCGAAAGCGACATAGGCATAAGGCAGCCTCTTCTTCTTGCACACCTCGACAAAGGTCTCGGCCTGGCTCGGTGGGACGATCTTGTCCTCCAGTCCCTGGAAGAGGATCACCGGGCATTTCAGGTTGTCGGCGAAATAGATCGCGGAACGGTCCCGATAAAGATCTGCGCGCTCCGGATACGGACCGATCAACCTGTCGCAGTAGTGCGCCTCGAACTTGTGCGTCTCTTTGATGAACAGCTCGAGGTCGCCGATTCCGTAGTGGCTCGCGCCCGCGTCATAGAAATCGCGCCTGGTGAGCGAGAGCAGGACGGTGTAGCCGCCCGCCGATCCTCCGGTGATCGACACGCGGTCGGGATCCACCACTCCCTGCTTGACAAGGTGACGCGTGGCGTTGATGCAGTCGTCGACGTCGACCACGCCCCACTGACCGTTCAGTCGCATGCGATACGCGCGCCCGTAACCGGCCGAGCCGCCGTAGTTCACGTCGACCAGCGCGAAACCGCGGCTGGTCCAGTACTGATACTCGAACGGATAGGTCGGACCCGCCGAGCCGGTCGGCCCCCCGTGACAGTGCACGACCAGCGGCGGCTTCTCGCCCTGCGGCGCCTCGTAATCCTGGTTGCGCGGCGGGTAGTAGAAGGCGTGCGCGGTCAAACCCTTCTCGGTCGGAAACTCGATCGGCTTCGGGATGCTGAAGTAGCCCGACTCGATGTGGGCGGGGTTGGCCACCCTCACGACCTGCTCGGCCAGCGTGTCGAGGTCGAGCACGAGCACGCGCTCGGCGAGCGTGGGCGACGTGGCGTACATCGCGGCCTTGTGCCCCGACAGCTGGAGGTTGAAGAGCGTGGTGTAGAAGAGCTCAACGCGCTGCAGGTGTCCGGTGTCGAGGTCGATGCGCCCGAGCCTGCTTCCACCTGGCTCCGAATACAGGCACACGATCTCGTCGGGACCCTTGAAGTCATACCAGCGCTGTCCGAACTGCCACTGCGGCGCGCCGAACTCCGCGGCGCGGTGGCACACCGGCTCGTCGCCCTCGCCGCGCGCGCGGTAGATGTTCCACCAGTCGCTTCGGTCCGAGATGAAGTAGAGCTCGCCCGACGGCGACCATTCCGGTTCGAGGACCGACTCGTTGGGGCCGCCGGCAACCTTGCGCGACGAAGCCAGGTTGCCGTCGCGGTCGAGCTCGCCGATCCAGAGCTCGCTGCCGTCCCACGGCATGTTGGGGTGATTCCACGTCTGCCAGGCGATGCGGCTTCCGTCGGGGCTCAGCTTCGGCGACGAGTAGAAGTCGTTGCCGGACGCGATGGTGATCGGTTCGCGCCGGCCATCGGCGTCGACGGCGACGATGGAGTTGACGGGCTCACGCGCGCCGGTCGTGTGGTCCTCGCGCACCGCGATCACCCGATCGCGGGGTGTGTCGATGAGCATGTCGGCGTGGCGGATGTCCGCGTCGGGCGTGATGGCGCGCGGCGCGGCGCCGCCGTCCTGGCGGTAGAGCCGCTGGTCCGCATAGTTGGTGAAGAAGACCGTGCCGTCCTTGACCGCGAAGTGGCCGCCGCCGTATTCATGGACCCGGCTGCGCGCGTTGAAGCCCTGCGGCGTCACATCGCTGGTCGTGCCGTCCGCGCTGCGCTTGCACACGACGATCCGCCCCGCCTCGAAAGGCCGCAGCTCCGACCAGTACAGGTCCTCGCCGTCCCAGCGAAGCATCTGGTTACGCATCTGGACGGTGCCCTGGAGAAGAAGGTCGGGTGAGATGGGCGAAGCCCAGGAGCCGTAAGGTGCGGTCTTCTTGCCGCTCACTGAATCAATCGACGTGCTCGCCCGCTACTATCACGGAGGCCACAAAGCCAGTGTATTCCGGGCTGGAACGGCCGCGAAATAAGGGATGAGAAACGCGCTGCTCGTTGTCGATGTCCAGTCGGACTTCGTGGAAGGCGGCAGCCTTGGGGTCGCGGGCGGGCTGGCCGTCGCGGCCATGATCGCCCGCCACATCCGGCATTTCAGGTACGAGTACCAGTTCGTCGTAGCGTCGCGGGACTACCACGAGGACGCGCCCGACCACATCTCGGCCACGCCCGACTTCGTCAACACCTGGCCGCCCCACTGCATGGTCGGCACGCCGGGCGCCGCCTTCGTGCCCGCGATCCAGAACCTGGTCCGAGAGAAGCTGATCCAGGAGGTCGTGACCAAAGGGCGCCACGCCGCCGCCTATTCGGCGTTCGAGGGACTCGACCCCCGCGGCCACTATCTGCTCGACGTGCTGAAAGAGAACCGCGTCGACCACATCGACGTGTGCGGCATCGCGACCGACTACTGCGTCCGCGCCAGCGCGCTGGACGCGCGGAAGAACCAGTACCAGGTTCGAGTCCTGGTCAACCTGTGCGCGGCGGTGAAGGAAGAAACGGGCGCACAGGCGCTCGAAGAGATGAAAGCGGCCGGCGTCCAGCTACAGGCGGCGACAGCCCCTTAGTTCGTGATTGCTCTTCCCCACGCAGTGGGGAAGACACACCTCCCCATGAATGGGGAGGAGCCTTTGCTTAGCGCTTCTTAGCCCGAGCCTTTGGAGCCGCTTCCGGTACGTACTTGAACGACACGTTGAGCTTCACCCGGTAGCTCGTGACCTTGCCGTTCTCGATCGTCATGTCCTGTTCCACGACCTCCGCCACGCGTAGATCGCGGAGCGACTTGGCCGCGGTCTGCACCGCGGTTTTGGCCGCCGCCTCCCATGACTGGCTGCTGGTCCCAATCAGCTCGGTGACTCTGTAAACGCTGTCAGCCATGGCAACCTCCTTCAAACGCGGC
>VBDS01000141.1 GCA_005889085.1 Chloroflexota bacterium
GAATCCCTTACCCTCCACCAATAAATCTTTGTTTGTAGTATTGTTAGAATTATAGGTGTCTATTACAGCCCTGGGAACGTGACTCTGCTTTGGTCACGCCACGCTGACGGGTTACAGATGCTCAGCGCCCAAGCTGTCCCACGTAATATCCCAAGCGATTTTCTGCATCCCCGGGTTTGTGAAAGCCTCGCGCCATCAACGTCTTGATCCTCTCCTGCGCGGCTGGTCGTCCCATCGAAGCAAGGCACGCGTCCCACCCGGCTGCAATTTCGACGTCAGGCGGCAAACTAGCAGCGTTGACAAGGCGCTTAGTATCAATGATTGCCCGTTTGTCGAACGAGGCGATCCGGGTCGCAAGCGCATCGACAAACCCGTCAAGCTCAGCATCCGGCAACGACCGATTCACATACCCGTAGAGCTCGGCCAGGTCGCCGTGGATGTCGTCCGCGCCTAAAAGCACTTCCAGGGCGCGTCCTCTTCCCATGAGGCGCGGCAGTCGCGCCATGGGTCCGCCGCCAGGTACCAGACCAACACCGACTTCCCACTGCGACAAGATCGCTTTTTCGCGACTCGCAAAGCGCATGTCGCTGGCAAGTGCAAGCTCACTTCCAACACCAGTCGCCCGCCCCCGAATTAGCGCGATCGACACAACAGGTGCACGACTCAGGCGCACCAGCATGTCAGGAAGTGGATGGAGCCCTGTAGGTCCCGGAGATAGACGTGTGGAATCTTCGAGTCTTGCGAGGAAGTCGTAGTGAGTCAGAAAGAAACCTTCAACGGCACTGTCAAAAACCACCACTTTAACCCGCTCGTCAGTTTCGAGTGCCGCGATGACCTCGTTCAATTGCGGAATGGTTTCCGGACCGAAGATGTTAAGCGGCGGATGGTCAAACGTGACTCGCCAATAAGTGGGTGAGTGCCGTGCGAGACGTATCTCCCTGGTATTGGTTGCCGCGTAATTCTGATCTTTCATGTTTTTTGTCTCCTCAACGTTGCGTTCCTGTGTGATTCCGCCTTGCGCTTGTTTCCTTCGGGCGCTTTCGTCACGCAGCTTTGTGGGGTGGGCCCACGTAAGGGAACTCGGGTAGCAGATCGCCGTGAGGCCCTACTTTGTCCTCCGTCACCCTTGCATTTGTGAGGATGCGCATGAAAAAATCGAACGCATCATCGGTGAGTGCTCGGCCGTTATCGGGAAAAGACGCTGGGCGCGTCGGGTCGTAAAACAGAACATCTGGAAGCAGTGTCCCCGCCACTCGCCTCGCCTCAGCGGGCGGATATCCACCCGTATGCTCCAGAGCGTGCGCGAAGGCAGCAAGGAACCGCCCATCGTCCGCCGGTTCACCCGCGAGGTACGCCTCTCTGTCTTCGACGAGCAAGACAGCTTGCGCAGGCCGCGCTCCGCGCTCCGCTTGGATCCAGCCGCCGCCGTCACGTGGCGCAAGCGTGCGTGCCCACAAGCGAAGCTCTTTTGCCCCCAGAGCAGAGTTGGGTACTTCAAGAGCGATGCTGCACACATCTTTGTCAGCGAAGAAATCGCGGCCCGTGAACTTGAGGTTGTTCTTCGCGCCTTCCACGTCGCAGAAGAAGGGGTCGCTACGCCAACCGGCGAAGAAGCGGTAATCGCCTGCCTCTGTCACCCTCGCCTTGCGCCCTGTTGAAACGCGTGCGCGCTCAACGATAACCTGCCCGCCATCACCGGTACCGGCGGCTTGCGGGCCGTCAATGCGGCGAAGAGTCGCGGTTTGTTCGCCGCCCGCGAAAGGTGAGAACCGAGCGCGGTACGCGATATCCGCAATGGCATCACCATCCGTGTCAATCTTCAGCTCGTACATCGCTTCGGACGCGAAAGGCTCGTCCGTAGTAGGGCCGGGAGGGTTCTCGGCGGCAGATGGGTGCACGTTCATAATCAGAATCGATCTCCGAGCGTCTCCCGGTTTGGGAAAGGCATATAGATCAGTGAAGTCCAGGCGGGCGTCCCCATGGGGAAAGCCGAAGTCAGGGCCAGAATAATGATGCGACATGGATAGTCCTTCTCCTTTGACCGGATACGGCCGCTCTATAGAGCAGCCACGGTCGGGTTACTGGGTTTCGGATCTGATGGGAGCACAGCGCTGCCGTCCTCAAGCGTTAGTCCAGCGCTCATCTGTCCCCTTTAGAGGCTCAAGTCACTCAATCCTGGGTGGCCGTCGGGACGGCGCCCGAGTGGCCAGTGATATTTGCGATCTGATTCCAAAATCGGACGGTCGTTGATGGACGCGTGCCGTACGGCCATGAGCCCGTCGTCATTAAATTCCCAGTTCTCATTGCCGTAGGAGCGATACCAGTGACCCGAGTCATCGCGCCACTCGTAAGCGAAGCGTACGGCGACGCGATTCCCGGTGAATGCCCACAGCTCCTTGATAAGCCTGTAGTCCAACTCTCTGGCCCACTTGCGAGTGAGGAAAGCAATGATGTCGTGTCGTCCGTTGACGAACTCTGAGCGATTCCTCCATCGTGAATCCATCGCGTATGCCAGCGCTACCTTCGCGGGGTCGCGAGTGTTCCAGCCGTCCTCGGCCAGGCGGACTTTTTGAATCGCGCTCTCGTGCGTAAACGGAGGAAGAGGGGGGCGGCTTGCCATTGTTTGAGTTGCCATGAAAGCGTCTCCTTGAGCCGGCTTCTCCCAGACCTACGAGCGCTTCGCCTCGAACGGCCGTCCACGCGTGTGACCTGTAGCGCCTCGGACTTTCACATTGATCTCCTGGACCAGTGGGCGAAACGCGCGCTTGTCGTTGACCGCCAGCGACGGATGGGTGGTGACGCCGTCGACGACATCTAGCGCTCCGCGTTCCTTGAGTTCGCTGACGTTGGCGGTATCGAGAAAGATCGTCATACGGAGACCTCCTGCGGCGCCTCAATGTCAAAGGACGTCCGCGAAGGTATCGCGCGGGGGATCTGGACGCGCTGGGTCCGACCTGGCTCCATCCGACTACCAGCGGCCAAAATGAGAGCCTCCATCGACGTAGAGAATGTCGCCAGTGACTGTCGCGGCGTCGGTCAGATACATCACGGCGTCCGTGATGTCCTTGACTGTCGAAGGGCGACCCATCGGGGACAGACTTTCCATGACTTCCTTGGGTTTGTCCCGCTGAAGCGGCGTATAAACAACGCCCGGCGCGACGGCGTTGACGCGGATGCCATCCTTCGCGTACTCCATCGCAAGATGCTGGGTGATCGTTGCAAGACCGCCTTTCGTGATCATTGGGACTGCGGCCTTTACGCCGCGGATCGGGTTGCGCGCCAGAGAGGCCGTGATCGTGACGACGCTGCCGCCTCTCTTCTGCGCGAGCATCTGTTTTATGGTGAGTTGGGTGAGGTACAGAAAGCCCTCAAGGTTCGTCGATACAAGCGCTTTGAAATCCTCGACGGTGTAGTCCGTGAACGGCTTGGTGAAGAAGATGCCGGCGTTATTGACCAGTACGTCAACGACCTTGAAGCGAGCTATCGTTGTCTCGATGATCTTGGCGGCGGTTGCCGGCTCGCCGATGTGACCGTCCACCAGAGCGACCTGGTCGGAAGCCGCAACCTCGGTGGATTGGGTCACTGTTCTGGAATTGGCGACGACGTTGAAGCCCCGTTCGACGAACGCCTTTACGATCCCCGCGCCGATCCCCTGCGAAGCTCCGGTCACGATGGCTGTCATCGGTAGACCGCTCATTGCGACGCCGTCCTCACGAGCGCGGCGACCCTGTCCATGGCGCTTCTCCTTGCGCCGCGATCAATAGCGGTTATGCCGGCTTGTCGAGCGGTGCTCCGAAGATTGCACGCTGGTACTCGGCAAGAAGCGCCGGCTCCTCGATCGAGCCATGATGATGAAGCTGGCGCCAGACGCCGGTCGTCTTGACGAATATGCGTGTCGTCCGTATGCGAAGCGCCAGGCTCGCAGTCGGCGTCGTGCACACGCCCTTCTCGCGGCCAACGAAGACGTGCCAATCGCTGCCGCCGCAACTGGTGAAGTCGTGGAAGGCGACGTGAACCGTCGCCGGCCCACTGAACAGCTTCGAGTATCCCTCGCGAATCGCCGGCCAACCGCGCCGTATGCCGCCGATCGGATTGTCCATGCTCGGCGCATCGCCGTCCGCCCAATTCGCGGCCAGCGCATCGAGATCTCCGGCGTTGAAAGCGCGGTAGAACTCGATGAGCGCGTCCAGCGGGCTCCCGTCTTTCGCCCGCGTTTCCGTTCCGGTGATTTCGCTGATCGTTCCGTCGTGCATCATCTACCGCGCCGCCAGCGCAAGCGCTGACTGAAGTGGCAGCTTTCGCAGCCGTTTTCCTGTGGCTGCGTAAATCGCATTGCTCAGCGCGGCGGCCGTAACCGCTGTACCCGGTTCGCCGATCCCGCCAGGCGCTTCGCCGTTCCGCACCAGGTGCACTTCGATCTGCGGGGCCTCGTTCATCCGCAACACGCGGTAGTTGTGAAAGTTCGACTGCTCGACCCGGCCGTTTTTGAGCGTCACTTCGCCCCACAGAGCGCCACTGATGCCGTACACCACGCCGCTCTCGATCTGCGCCTTGACGATGTCGGGGTTGACGATGCGCCCGCAGTCCACCGCGCACACGATCCGGTGCACTCGTACATCGCCCGAGGCGTTCACTTCCACTTCGGCCACCTGCGCCAAGTAGGTGCTCCAGTCGCTGTAGAGAAGGGCAACGCCGCGCCCGCGGCCACTGGGCAATGGCTTGCCCCATCGGCCTTCTCTCGCCGCGAGGTCCAGCACGGCCACGGCGCGCGGTGACTTGCCCAGCAGCGTGCGGCGGAACGCCACCGGATCCTGCTTCGAGGCGGCGGCGAGCTCGTCGATGAAGCTCTCGACGACGAAGTTGTTATGGGTGACTCCCACCCCGCGCCAGAAGCCGGTGTTGAGCACGGGCTCCTCGTGGCGCACGTGCTCCACCTGGATCGCCGGGATGTCGTAGAGGAGCTGGACGGCGCCGTTCACGGCGTCGATGTCTTTGCCATCCTTGAACGCCTGTGGCAGATAGCGCGCAATGATCGCGGGGCCTACGATCCGATGGGTCCACGCGACCGGCGTGCCGCGCGCATCGAGTCCGGCCGTCATTCGGTCGTAGTAGTACGATCGATAGACGTCGTGCTGGACGTCCTCCTCGCGCGTCCACACGACCTTGACCGGAGCATTCACCTCCTTGGCGATGCGCACCGCTTGGGTCACATAGTCGACTTCGAGCCGGCGTCCGAAACCGCCGCCCAGGAGATGGTTGTGGAGGACGACCTTCTCCAAGGGGAATCCCGTGACCTCGGCCGCTGCCGCGCGCGCGCGGCTCAGCGCCTGCGAGCCGGTCCACACTTCACAGCTGTCCTTCCGCACGTGGACCGTGCAGTTCATCGGCTCCATCGTGACGTGCGCCAGGAACGGTGCCTCGTAGACCGCCTCGACCTTTTTCGCCGCGCCGGCGAGCGCGCTCTCTGGGTCGCCGTCTTTCCGCGCCGTCACCCCCGGGCTCTCCGACGCCTTCGCGAGCCCCTGCACGATATCGGGGGTACTCAGCTTCGCATTCGGCCCGTCATCCCAGCGAATGTCGAGCGCGGCCAGCCCTTGCTTGGCCGCCCACATGTGGTCCGCTACCACGGCGACCCCATCATCAAGCCGCACGATCTGCCGCACGCCCGGCACCGCCTTCGCCTTCTGCTCGTCGAGGCGGGCCACCTTGCCGCCCAGGACCGGGCTCGCGGCCACCGTCGCGATCAGCATGCCGGGCAGTCGCACGTCGATCCCGAACTGCGCAGTGCCGTTTACCTTGCCCGGCGTATCGAGCCGCTTGGCCGGCGTGCCGATCAGCGTGAAGTCCTTCGGGTCTTTGAGCGTGACCTTGTCGGGCACCTGCAGCGCCGCTGCTCGGGCGGCCAGCACGCCGTAGGTGAGGGAACGGCGGGTTGGCGTGTGGGTCACCACGCCCTTGTGCGCCCGGCACGAAGCTGGGTCGACATTCCAGGACGCCGCGGCTGCGGCGACTAGCATCGCGCGCGCGGTCGCCCCGGCGCGGCGCAGCGGCTCGTAGAACGCGCGCACGGACGACGAGGCCCCCGTCATCTGCTCGCCGAAGAATTGGTTCCCGTACAGCTTGTCGTCGGGCGGAGCATGCTCGAGTCGGATCTGGCCCGGTGCGACCTCGAGCTCTTCCGCCAGCAGCATGGACAGCGCCGTATACACGCCTTGACCCATTTCGACCTGCGGCATGACAAGTGTGACGCTGCCATCGGGCGGGATGCGAATGAAGGCGTTGGGCGCAAAGCTCGCTGCGGTCGTGCCGGCAGTCGCCACGGCCGTGGCTGTGGATGCCGCGCGCTGCGCCCCTTCGGCCCGGTAGCCGAGCAGCAAACCTCCACCAGCCGCTGCCACGACCGTCACGAACTCTCGCCGAGACACCGTGGTCATCACCGGACCCCCCTCCCGCTGATCGAAGCCTCGCTGGCTGCCCGCTTGATGGCAGCGCGGACTCGTCCGTAAGTGCCACAGCGGCAGATGTTGCCCGCCATCGCGGCGTCGATGTCGGCATCGGTGGGGCGCGCGTTTCTCGCCAGCAGGGCGGAAGCCGACATGATCTGGCCTGATTGGCAGTAGCCGCATTGAGGCACGTCCAACGCGATCCACGCCGCCTGCACTTTCTTGCCGACAGGCGTGGCGCCGATCGCCTCGATGGTGGTGATCGCCTTGCCGGCAGCGGCGCTCACCGGCGTCACGCAAGAGCGGATCGCCTGTCCATCGAGCTGCACCGTGCACGCGCCACAGAGCGACATCCCGCAGCCAAACTTCGTCCCCGTCATGCCGAGCACATCCCGCAGCACCCACAGCACCGGCATGTCTGACGGCACGTCGATCTGACGCCTCTCGCCGTTGATCATGAGGTCCATTGATGCGTCCCCCTTTGCGCTGGAATCGTTTCGACCTTGAGACGCAACGATCGCGGCCGCAGTTGCGCTGCCTTCCAAGGTCCCAATGGCGGACGCCGTCGCCGGAAGGCGCGACGAGTACAGCGACGGCTTACTCCCTAGGCTTGAGCAACTCCTGCAGCTGTCGGAGCGCTTCGACGTCCTCGTGGCTCGGTGGCGGATTGTTACACCGGGGATCGGTCCGCTGCAGTGCGCCGATCATCGCGCGGGTGACAGGGATGGGCGCACAGCCGTGGTCGCTCTCGCACACCAGATCCCACTGGGGACGGGCCGCGATGTGACAAGCGAAGCAATTGCCGCCGAATCGATTGACCACGTCGGCAAAGCCTCGCTTGCGGATCTGCGTGCCGTCCTTGGAGACGTCGAGCTCGAAGAACTCCCAGTCGTGGGTCGCCGCATTGAAGCCCTTGTCCCGTTTCACCATGGCCTCCCCGGGCATCAGCTGGATGACCGAGCCGGGTGGGTAGACCGCGCCCGTCGGGGAGTTCGCGGCCGCCACCGTCGCGGCCAGATCGCCCCGCAGGTTGTCCACGTAGAACTGGCGCACGGGAGTCATCGACGTGATGCAGCGAAACGACGTGGCGTCGACGATGTTGGCGTCGACAGCCTCTCCGAGCCCGGTCGAAAACAGAACGGCGACGCCGATGGCCAGTGTCGTTGCGGTCACGAGCGTGGCAAGCCTCGCCAAGTGAAGCTGTACGCTTGCAGAACGTAGCATTCCGAGTCCAGTGGCGAGGCCTCTCATGGCGCCAGCGGCAACGGAGCGGCGGCAATCCGTCACGGGTTCGAGTTAGACCAGCGTGATCGTGACGTCGACATTGCCGCGTGTGGCGCGCGAATAGGTGCACACCTGATCCGCGCCGTCCACCAAGGTCTGTGCGGTTTCGCGGTCGATGCCAGGCAGGCTGACCTTGAGCCGCGCGGCGAGGCCATAGGTGCCGTCCGTGGTGCCGATGTCCACCTCGGCGTCGATGGTCGCGTCGGGTGGAAGTCGCAGCTTCTGCCTGCCGGCCACGAGCCTGATCGAGCTCAGGAAGCACGCGGACCAACCGGCGGCGAACAGCTGCTCCGGGTTGGTGCCGCTTCCCGGGGTGCCGGGCGACGAAAGCTTGACCGCCAGGCGGCCGTCGTCACTATGGGAGGCGCCGTCGCGGCCACCCGTGGTCTGGGTCTTCGCGGTGTAGAGCACTTTGTCGAGGGGCATGGTTGGCTCCTTTCTACGCTGCCCTTAGGAGGGACGGCCGACGGGCAGCGATGCGCCAGCCCGAGAATTTCGAGACATAGCCCTCAATACCCGTCGACTTCGACGACAGCCTTGGCGAAGGCTTGCGGGGCTTCTTGAGGCAAGTTGTGCCCGATGCCGCCTTTTATGTTGCGGTGCGTATACTTGCCGGCGAACTTCTTGGCATAGGCACTGGGATCCGGGTGTGGCGCACCATTGGCATCACCTTCGAAACGCGCGGTGATTGCTCCAGCCCTCGGTAGAACCCGCCGTGGTTTCGCACCCGCGACGAGGCAACTTCGGGAAGCGGAGAGTCGCATGCGGGAAGCCGGAGAAGGCGAGGGGATTGCTCACCAGCTGGTCAAGGACCACCGGCCTTTCTTCCGGTAGGTGGCGCCCATCACCGACCACCCTTTCCCAACCAGGAAGACGTGGAGGGTCGGCTACCACGTCATGGAGATCGGCGTCTCGGTCCACACAGTAGTGCTTCGCCTGCCGGACAACGGCAGAAACCTGGTTGCGCCTGGTTGCGTGGAGTGCCGTGCTCTGCCGGATTTTGCACTCTGGTGTGCTGCAAAAGTGCGCGATTATTCGAGACGTGGCCTACGAATCCCTTACCCTCCACCATAAATCCTTTTTATATGTTATTTAAATCTATAGGTGCTAATCGGCTCCGCACGCTGTGTCCTTCCTGCCGCTTGAGACGCGACTGCTCGCTCGCGTGCATCGCCTCTTCGTTGTTCCAGAACGTGGCGATCAGCCTGTCCCTTCTAAAAC
>VBDS01000142.1 GCA_005889085.1 Chloroflexota bacterium
CCTGCCCAACTGGAACACCATCTCGATCTCGGGCTACCACATGCGGGAGGCGGGTTCGACGGCGGCGGAAGAGATCGCGCTGACTCTGAGCCACGCCATCGCCTACGTGGAGGCGGCGCAAGCCGCGGGGCTCGCGGTGGACGACCTCGCGCCGCGCGTCTCGTTCTTTTTCGCCTGCCACATGGACTTCTTCGAGGAGGTCGCCAAGTTCCGAGCCGCGCGACGCATGTGGGCACGCATCATGCGCGACAGGTTTCATGCGACGGATGAACGCTCGCTGGCACTGCGCTTCCACACCCAGACGGGCGGGGTGACGTTGACGGCGCAGCAGCCACTCAACAACGTGGTCCGCACAACACTCGAGGCAATGAGTGCGGTTCTCGGCGGTACGCAGTCGCTGCACACGAACGCTTACGACGAAGCGCTTGGCCTGCCTTCGCAGAGCGCGGCCGAGATCGCTCTGCGCACACAGCAGGTGATCGGATTCGAGTCCGCGGTCCCGTACGTGGCCGACCCGTTGGGTGGTTCCTACTACGTCGAGAACCTGACCGACCGGGTCGAGGAGGAGGCGCTCGCGATCATGGCCGAGATCGACGAGCTGGGTGGCGCCGTCGCGGGCATCGAGTCGGGCTGGACGCAGCGTCGCATTGCTGACAGCGCCTATCGGATGCAGCTGCGGATCGAGTCGGGCGAGCGCGTCGTAGTCGGCGTCAATCGCTACACCGACACGCAGTTCCGCCCGGTCGAGATCATGAAGGTCAGCCCGCGTCATCAGCTCGCTCAGTCCCGCGCCTTGAAGAAGCTTCGTGCGCGCCGCTCGAAGTCCGTCGTCGACGGTCATCGCGCCGCCATCGAGCGCGCGGCGCGGGGGAGCGAGAACCTTATGCCGGTGCTGAAGGCGGCCCTCGCGGACTACTTGACCATCGGCGAGTGCTGCGCAGTGCTGCGCGGAGTTTTCGGTGAATACCATCCCGGGGAGGCTGCCTGATGAGCGACTACCCGTCTGTCATCCCGATGATCGCTTATGAGAACGGCCCCGCGGCGATGGACTGGCTCGCGCGCGTGTTCGGATTTCGCGAGCGGGCGCGCATCCTGGGCGACAACGGCCGGCTGAGCCACGGCGAGATGGAGGCCGGAGCCGGAGTGATCATGCTGGCGACGCCATCGCCCCATTACCAGGGACCGAAGCACCACCGCGAAGAATGCGATGCGGCAAAACAGTGGTCAGAGGTCCCGTACATCATCGACGGCGTGCTTGTTTACGTCGACGACATCGACGCCCACTTCGAGCGCGCGAAGGCAAACGGAGCGACGATTCTCTCGCCGCTCGAGCAGGGACAGGAAGGCGAGCGCTATCGCGCCGAGGACATCGAGGGCCATCGCTGGATGTTCATCGAGAGGTGAGCGACCGGCCCCGCAAGGTCGACCCGCTCAACCAGCTCCGCCAGCGTAAATACGAAGCCGGCCACGGTGACGCTGAAGCCTTCGAACGTCAGCATGCCAAGGGCAAGCTCACCGCGAGGGAACGGGTATCACGACTGGTCGACCGCAACTCGTTCGAGGAGATCGACCTGTTTGCGCGGCACCAGGATGGCGTGCCCGGGGACGGGGTCGTCACCGGCATGGCGAAGATCGACGGCCGCGACGTGATGCTGTTCAGCCACGACGCGAGCGTGGTCGGCGGTTCCCTCGGCGAGGTCTTCGCGGGGAAGGTGATCAAGGTGATGGACCTTGCGCTCAGCAACCGGATCCCGATCATCGGCATCAATGATTCGGGCGGCGCGCGTATCCAGGAGGGCGTCGTTTCCCTGGCCGGCTACGCGGAGATCTTCTGGCGCAACGTCGAGTCCAGCGGCTTGATCCCGCAGCTGAGCCTCATCCTCGGCCCTTGCACCGGCGGCGCGGTTTACTCGCCGGCCATCACCGATTTCACCTTCATGGTGCACGGCGTCGGCTACATGTTCATCACCGGACCGGAGGTGGTGCGCGTCACCACCGGCGAGGACGTGACGTTTGACTCGCTCGGCGGGGCCGAGGTCCACAACGTCAGGTCGGGCGTGGCGCACTTCCTCGCCGAGACCGAGGACGAGTGCTTCGCTCAGGTCCGCAAGCTGTTCAAGTTCATCCCCCAGAGCTGCGATGAGCCGCCGCTCGCAGTGGAGGCGACCGACGACGCCGAACGCGCGGCACCCGGCCTCGCGACGATCATTCCCGACAACCCCAAAGAGCCTTACGACATCAAGGACGTCATCGGCATGGTGGTCGACAACGGCGAGTTCTTCGAGGTCCAGCCCTTCTACGCGATGAATATCGTGATCGGGTTTGCGTACCTTGACGGCAAGCCGGTCGGGGTCGTGGCCAACCAGCCGAAGGTCATGGCCGGCGCTCTCGATATCAACGCGTCGGACAAGGCCGCGCGGTTCGTCCGCTTCTGCGACGCGTTCAACATCCCGCTCGTCACCTTCGTCGACGTGCCGGGGTTTCTTCCGGGCACGGCGCAGGAGTACGGCGGCATCATCCGCCATGGCGCGAAGCTGCTGTACGCGTTCAGCGAGGCGACGGTGCCCAAGCTGACCGTGATCACGCGCAAGGCATACGGCGGCGCGTACTGCGTGATGTGCTCCAAGCACATCCGCGCCGACTTCAACGTTGCGTGGCCGACGGCCGAGATCGCAGTGATGGGGCCGGAGGGCGCCGTGAACATCCTCTATCGGCGCGAGCTGGCTCGGGGCGCGGCGCAGCGGAGCGACCTCGTGAGTGATTACACCGAGCGGTACGCCAACCCCTATATCGCAGCCGAGCGCGGCTACATCGACGACGTGATCGAGCCGGACCGGACGCGAGGCGAGCTGATCCGTGCCCTGCGCATCGCGATGCGTAAGGAGCGCCGCCGCAGCCCGAGGTGGCACGGCAACATCCCGTTGTGAGCGCCAGGCCGCCCCAGGTTCGCCTGGCGCCCTGGAGCGAGGACGACTTTCCGCTCCTCGTCCGGCTCAACTCGCCCCAGATGACTGAGCACCTCGGCGGGCCGGAAACCCAGGATCAGCTCGAGGTGCGCCACAAGCGCTATGTCGCCGCCGCGAGGTCAGGCACGTTTCAGGACAGGTCGTATGCCGCGTACGTCTTCAAGGTGCTCCTTGATCCGGACGAGGTCGCAGTTGGGAATGTCAACTTCTGGACCCGTGCGTGGAAGGGCGACGCCGTGTACGAGATGGGGTGGGGAGTGCTTCCCGAATACCAGGGCCGCGGGATCGCCTCGGCTGCGGTCACCGAAGCTGTGGAGATCGCGCGGGCGACGAAGGGGTGTGTCACCGTGCACGCCTTTCCGTCGGTGAACAATGCGCCCTCGAACGGCATCTGCCGCAAGATCGGGTTCGAGCTGCTCGGCGAGACCGAGTTCGAATACCCCAAAGGCCACTGGATGCGCTGCAACGACTGGCGGCTCAGCCTCCGCTAATACACTTAGGTCACTTGAAGCTTCTCGAATACCAGGCGAAGGAAGTTCTGGACTCGCTTGGCATCGCAATCCCGCCCGGCTTGGTCGCCCGCACCGCTGACGAGGCAGCCGCGGCGGCATCCAGGCTCGGCCCCGTCGCCGTGAAGGCCCAGGTGCCCGTCGGAGGGCGCGGCAAGGCTGGCGGGATCAAGCTCGCCGGGACGCCGGAGGAAGCGCGGAAGGCCGCAGAGCTGATCATCGGGATGGACATCAAGGGCTTCAAGGTGCCCCTGGTGTACTGCGAGGCCGCGCTCGAAATCGAGCGCGAGCTCTACCTCGGCTTCACCGTGGACCGCGACGCGCGAGCCAACATCCTGATGCTCTCCGCGAAGGGCGGTATGGACATCGAACAGGTCGCCGAGGAGTCGCCGGATTCGATCGCGCGGCTGTACCCCAACCCGTGGCGCGGCCCGCTGGACTTCGAGCTCGCGCAGCTCGCTTACGACGCAGGACTCGGCGAGCTGGTCCGGCCGATGACGGCGCTGATCAAGAAGCTCTACCGGGCGATCCCCGACTACGATGCGTTGACCGCAGAGATCAACCCGCTGGTCGTGACGAAGGCGGGCGATATCGTCGCGGGTGACGCCAAGCTCGAGATCGACGACAACGCCGCATGGCGTCACAAGGACCTCGAGCAGCGGTATGGAGCTGTGATCCAGGGCGACCCGTACGAGGTCGAAGCCAAGAAGCGCGGTCTCACGTACGTCTCGCTCGAGGGCGATATCGGCATCATCGGCAATGGCGCCGGTCTCTGCATGAGCACCCTCGACCTGGTCCAACGCGCCGGCGGCCAGGCGGCCAACTTTTGCGACATCGGCGGCGGGGCGAAGGCCGAGGTCGTCGAGAACGCGCTGGCGGTGATCCTCATGAACCGGCGCGTCAAGGGCGTCCTGATCAACGTGTTTGGTGGCATCACGCGCGGCGACGAGGTCGCCAAGGGCATCATCACCGCGCGCGACAACCTCCAGATGAAGCTGCCGCTGGTCGTGCGCTTGAGCGGTACGCGCGAGGAAGAGGGTCGTGAGATCCTCCGCCGGAACGGCATCGAACCCGGGGTCAGTGCGTGGGAAGCGGCGCAGAAGATCGTCGAGCTGACCAAAGCTGGTGTGCGGTGAGCATCCTCGTCGACTCAACAACGAGTGTCGTCGTCCAGGGCATCACCGGGCGCGAAGGCTCGTTCCACACCGAGCAGATGCAAGCGCTCGGCACCAAAGTGGTGGCCGGTACCAGCCCTGGCAAGGGCGGCACCACGCACCTCGGCGTCCCGGTGTTCAATACCGTGGCGGACGCGGTCGAGGCGACAGGTGCGACCGCATCGGGCATCTTCGTCCCCGCTCCGTTCGCGGCGGACGCGATCATGGAAGCGGCCTCGGCCGGCATGACGCTGATCGTCTGCATCAGCGAGGGCATCCCGATCCAGGACATGATCCGAGTCAAGGACTTCCTGCATGGCTACCCGCTGGCGCGCCTCATCGGAGCCAACTGCCCGGGCCTCATCACGCCAGGCCAGGCGAAGATCGGCATCATCCCGCAGCGCATCACCACGCCGGGGTCGATCGGGCTCATCTCCCGAAGCGGCACCCTGACCTACGAGGTCGGGACGGCCTTGTCAGCGGCCGGGATGGGCCAGTCCACGATCGTCGGCATCGGCGGCGATCCGGTTCTCGGCCTGACCTTCCGTGACGTGCTCGAGCTGTTTGAGAAAGACGAGGCAACGACGCAGGTCGTGATCATCGGCGAGATCGGCGGCAGCGATGAAGAGCACGCGGCCGAGTTCATCGCCCGCGGCTCGCGGCTGAAGGCGGTGGCGTTCATCTCCGGGCGCACCGCTCCGGAGGGCAAGCGCATGGGTCACGCGGGCGCGATCGTCTCCGGCAACCGCGGGACCGCGAAGAGCAAGGAAGAGGCGTTCCGCAAGGCCGGCGTTCCGGTGGCGGAGACCACGGACGATATCGTGGGGTTGCTGCGATGAGCGCGCTGCCGATTGGCATCAACCGCGCAGTCGTCGCGGACCGGATGCGAGACTTCGCGATCGCCGCCGCGCTGGTCCTGTGGCTTGTCTACACCCGCCTTTACTGGGTTCTCCAGGCCGCTCATCTGGGCGCACCGCCATGTCCCTTCTACTACATGACCGGTCACCCCTGCCCATTCTGCGGAGGCACTCGCTCTTTCGCTTACATGTGGCGGGGCGACGTCGCCGACGCCGTGCGACTCTATCCCTTCGGCCCGGTCCTGTTCGCCGGCACAATCGTGACCGTCGGCGGCCTGGTGGCCGGTGCGGTCACTGGCCGGACCTGGACGCCGCGCCTCAGCGCTGCGCAGTGGCGCGGGGTGGGCGCCGGCGCGCTGGTTGCGCTGCTGATCAGCTGGGCGCTCAAGTGGTTTGTCTTCGGCAATTAACACACGCCGGCTGACGCCGGAGGACTGGCAGCTCTACCGGCGCGTTCGCCTGGCCGCACTGAAGGAAGCGCCGTACGCCTTTGGCTCGACGTACGAGGGAGCGGTCGACGCGCCGGAGAGGTCATGGCGCGAACGCCTGGCCGATCGGACCTGCTTTATCGCTGAGGTCGACGGTGTCGTCGCAGGCACGATCAGCATCACCGCTTCGACGTATTCGCGCGCCGCTGATATCACAGCAATGTGGGTCGACCCGCGTTTTCGCCGGCAGGGCGTCGGCAACACGCTGCTGGCCACCGCGCTTGGTTGGGCCCGAGCGGTCGGTCATGAGCAGGTCCTGCTGTGGGTCACTGACGTCAACGTCGCGGCGCAACGTCTCTACGCGCAAGGCGGATTCGTGAGAACCGGCGCCAGCCAGGAGGTCAGGCCGGGCGAGCTCGAGCACGAGATGTCGCTGCGGCTCTAGCCGCCCTCGATCAAGCGCGTCACGATCGGATACACCAGCCGATTGTTCTGCGCCCCGTTGCTCGGGTCGATCAGGTCGTGCGGCAGGCGGTCCGCGGCCGGGAACTCATGTGTCTCGACGGTCGCACCGTGCGCACGCCACGACTCGACCAACCGACTGGTGAAGCGGTTGTCGAGCCGCGGCTCTGCGGCGTTGGTGACGACCGCGATCGAGTGAGCCTTGGGAGCGGACTTGCGTGCTGACCCGACGAGCAGCCGACCCGTCTCGAAGAGCGCGGCGTATGCGTACGTCGAAAACCTCGGGTAGCCGTACTCGGGGCCGATCTTGTCCTTGAGCCGGCGGTTCCACCAAACGTAGAAGTTCGGCATCCATGTCGCAATGCGGGTGAGCGCAGTGAGGGCTGGGCCGGGGATTGGCTTGAGCCCGAGCATGGGCGCGATAAGCACCGCTCGATCGACATCGGCACGCGTCTGAGCGAGGACACCGGTCAGGATGCCGCCCAGCGAGAGGCCCGCCACGGTGAGCCGCTCGCCCAGGTTCGCTCCGGCCTCGGCGGCCCTGTTCGCGACCGCGACCAGGTGGTCGGAGCGCAGCTCGGAGATCGACGTGTTCATGCGATTCGTATATCCGTGTCGCGGGTAGCGTGGGATGAAGACGTTCCAGCCGCGTTGGTAGAGCTGGCGGCCGAGCGCGTCGAACTGCTGGGGGCAGTTCGTGAAGCCGTGCAGGAGCACCACGGCGCGCTCCACCCGGCGTCCGTGCGTGTAGAGGCGGGAACGGCAGAGCGGATTGACGTTCGGGCCGTCGAGGTCCTTGATCGCGCCCGCGATGCGAATGCCCTCGAAGTAGAGATCGCCAGTCTTCACGTGCAAGGATTGCTGCGATGGATTTTGCACTCACGACGGAGCAGCAGGCAATCCGCGACACGTGCCGGGACTTCGCGCGAGAGGTCGTCGCGCCGGCGGCGGAGGAGCTCGACCGACACCACAAGTTCGGCTACGACATCGTCCGCCAGATGGGCGAGCTCGGCCTCTTCGGCCTGCCTTACCCGGAAGACGTGGGCGGGGCGGGCGGAGACTTTCTTTCGCTTTGCATCGCGATCGAGGAGATCTCGCGCGCGGACGCCGGCGTGGGCATCACCCTCGAGGCCGCCGTGTGTCTGGGCTCGTCGCCGATCTATGAGTTCGGCAGCAAGGAGCAGAAGGAGAGGTGGCTGCCGGACCTTTTGGCCGGCCGCAAGCTGTGGTCGTTCGGGCTGACCGAGCCGGAGGCGGGGTCGGACGCGGGCGCGACCAAGACGCGCGCCGAGCAGCGCGACGGGAAGTGGGTCATCAACGGCGCGAAGCAATTCATCACCAACTGTGGTACCGACATCTCATCTGGCGTGACGATCACCGCGGTGACCGCCCGCTCGGGCAAGGAAGCCGAGATCAGCGCGCTCATGGTGCCGAGCGGCACTGCCGGTTACCACGTGCTCGAGTCCTATCGAAAGTTGGGCTGGCACTCTTCGGACACGCACCCGTTGAGCTTCGATGACTGCGAGGTGCCTGGCGAGAGCATGCTCGGGCCACGTGGTGGCGGTTACAGGCAGTTCTTGCACACGCTGACGGGCGGTCGCATCGCGATCGCGGCGCTCTCGGTGGGGGTGGGGCAGGCTTGTCTCGACGCCGCGCTCGCGTACGCGAAAGAGAGGCGGACGTTTGGCGCGCCCATCTCGAAGCACCAGGCGATCCAGTTCAAGCTCGCGGACATGGCGATGGAAACGGAGGTCGCGCGCACGATGGTGTATCGCGCCGCGATGGCGTACGACGCAGCTGGCGCGCAGACCACGGACGAGGTGCGGATGCTCGCCGCGATGTCGAAGCTCTACGCGTCGGAGGCGTCGAAGCGCGCGGCCGACAATGCCCTGCAGATCCACGGCGGGTACGGGTTCATGGAGGACTACCCGGTAGCGAGGTACTGGCGAGACGTGAAAGTCAACGAAATCGGCGAGGGAACCTCCGAAGTGCAGCGAATGCTGATAGCGAGGCTGCTCGGAGCCTGATTTCGAACCGCGCGTTAGGCGCCAAAGGCACGCAATTCGCGAAGGTGAGAGGCGCGTTTGGCACCTAACGCGCGAAATCAGGGCCGGCTAGCGGTACACCCCGTTGTGGCCCAGGCTGTGCAGGCCAACGTTTGGGAAGTACGTCAGGCCGTGGTCTTCGGCGCCGACCGGGATCTTCGCTATCACCTCTCCGGTCAAGGTGTCGAACACGTAGACCGTCTTGTTGTACCGGCCCGACGCCCACAGCTCGGTACCCTGCGGGTTCAGCTGGAGCATGTCCGGGCTGCCGCCGCCGGGGACATGCCACTTCGCGACCACGCTGCGGCTCGCGAAGTCGATGACCGACACCGATCCCTCGAGACGGTTGGAGACGTACAGCGACTTCGTGTCGCGTGAGACCTGCAGGCCGTGTGCGCCCCGCCCCGTCGGGATGAACTGGATCTCTTTCATCGCGATCGGGTCGACCACAGAAACGCCCATACGACCCTGGTTCGTGACGTAGAAAACGCTTCCGTCGGGCGACAGCTTGACGTCGATCGGCAACCCGCCGACGCGAACATAGCCGGCCAACTGCATGTTCACGACGTCCACCTTCGCGAGAACGCCGGAATACTCGGTCGAGATCATCAGGTAGCTGCCGTCGGCGCTGAAGTCCAGGTGGTCCGCTCCCGGCCAGGGGATAGGCACCGACTTCAGCAGCTTCCAGCCGTGCCGCCAGTCGCGGAACTCGACCCGCTGGAGCCGCTCCACGACGTCCACCGCCTTGGTGCCGTCAGGCGTGAAGTAGAGGTTGTAGGGGAATGGAATCGAGACCTGGCCCACCGGCCTTCCGGAATGGATGTCGAGCACCGTCAGGCTGCTCGACCCCTCGTTGTCGACGTACAGCGCGCTCATGTCCCACGCGGGCGCGATGTGGTGCGGGATGAAGCCGACGCCGTAGTGGTCGATCACCTTGAAGGTCACCGGGTCGATGACGTCGACCGTCCCCGCGGTGCTGTTCGGCACGTACACGCGTGGTGGCAGATCGCAAAGTGGGCAGGGCACCGTGCCGGACAGCGTGTTGGCGTAGACGTTGAACGCCGGGTCCGGCAGGCCCGTGGGCTGCACGTCTGGGGCGGGTAGCTGCCGTGCCGGCTCCATGTCCGCCGTGACCGCGCCGCCGGTCGTGACGGGAGGCGCCGTCCAAACGACGGCGAACACGACGGCGGCTGGGCTGAAGACCGCCACGACGAAAACGAAGGCGAAGAAAATGCGAACGATGCGAGAGCGCAGGGCTCCGGCCACCGCGCCGAGGCGCTTACTCGTCCGGAAGATCTTCAAGTTTCGGGGTCAGCTCGCAGACCCATCTCCCGTCGTCGAGGCGGCGAATGAAGCGGGCGTAACCCTGATTGCGGGCGACGTTCAGGAACTGCTCCTGGGTGATGAGCGTTCGGAGGCGGGCCAGGTCGGCGTAGGTGCTGTCGCGCATGATCCCGCCGACCACACCGGCGAGCTCGCGCCACTGGCCCTCCGACAGCGGCTCCCCATATCCGGCGATCGTGACCAGCAGCGCGGCGGTCGCACCGGTGATGGTCTCGGGGAGGACCTTTTCCCCCTTCGCCCGCGCGATGATCTCGCGCCCGGTGCCGATGATGTCCGCGATCCGATCTCGGCGAACGCCAATAATGTCCCGGCCGCTCCCTACGGTGGTTCCTTCGAGGTATCGCGGCCCTGCGTCCATTGTCAAGCCCACTATTCTAGTTAACGCCTGAGTTGGATCTCGAACTCACGCCCGAGCACGCAAGCTTTCGGGCCGCCGTGCGCGAACTCGCGCAGGGCGTTGTGCAGCCGCTGGCGGCCGCGGTCGATCGGGAGCACCGCTTCCCGGATGAGGCGATCACCGCCGCCGCTGAATCCGGCCTCATGGGCGTGCTCATCCCACGCGAGTTCGGTGGGGCAGGCCTGGACGCGCTCGCCTTCGCGATCTGCATCGAAGAGCTTGCCCAGGCCTGCGCGTCGACCGCCGTGATCATCGACGTCCACACGAGTGTCGGCACTGAGCCGATCCTGCTGTTCGGCAGCGAGGAGCAGAAAAAGCACTGGCTGCCGCAGCTCGCCTCGGGCGAGCTCTTGGGGGCATTCGCCCTGACAGAACCGGCCTCCGGTTCCGACGCGGCGTCATTGAAAACGACCGCGCGCCGCAACGGCAATGGCTACGTGCTCAACGGCACGAAGGTTTTCATCACCAACATCGGCCGCGCCGGCATGTACGTTGTGTTTGCGCGGACCGGACCCGAGGAGAAGGCTTCCGGCGTGAGCGCTTTCCTCGTCCCGGCCGAAACCGCCGGCGTGCGGGTCGGACAGGTCTTCCAGAAGATGGGCCTGAACGGTTCGCCGACGGGTGAGCTGGTGCTCGAGGACGTCAGCGTGCCGGTGGCCAACCGTCTCGGCGCGGAGGGACAGGGTTTCACCGTCGCCATGCGGGCGCTCGACTCGGGGCGCATCGGGATCTCAGGCCAGGCGCTGGGCATTGGGCAAGCCGCGGTCGACGAGGCGCGCGACCTGATGCGTGAGCGCGGCCACGAACAAGGCGACGACTTCGCACTCGCGGACATGGTGACCCGCGTCGCCTCTGCACGCCTGCTCGCATATCAGGCCGCGTGGTTGTGCAGCCGAGGCCTGCCTTTCACACGCCAGGCGTCCATGGCGAAACTGCACTGCACGGACACCGCGATGCAGGTGACCCTGGACGCTCTGCAGATCGCGGGCGAAGAAGGAGCCCGAGCCGGCAGCCCGTTCGAGCGCCACGTCCGCGACGCCAAGGCGCTGCAGATCTACGAGGGGTCGAACCAGGTCCAGCGGATCGTGATCACGCGCGAGCTGCTGAGGGGGTAAAAGGCCGGATAATCCGAAACGGTATGGACTTCGAATTCACCGCCGAGCAGGTCGCGATCAGGGACACGATCCGCGAGCTCGTGCAGGATCGGGTCGCGCCGCGCGCCGCCGAGATCGACCAGACCGCCGAGTATCCGAAGGACATCGAGAAGCTGTTTGCGGAGAGCGGCATCCTCGGCATTCCTTTCCCCGAGGAGTACGGCGGGATCTCCGGCTCGAGCGTCACGATCTGCATGGGCATCGAGGAGATCGCCAAAGCTTGCGCGAGCTCGTCGCTGATCCTCGCGGTGCAGGCGCTGGGCTCCTACCCGATCCTCGTCGCGGGGACTGAAGAGCAGAAGAAGAGGCTCTGCCCACCGCTCGCAGCGGGCGAGAAGGTGGCTGCCTACGCACTCTCGGAGCCGGGCAGCGGGTCCGATGCGGGCGCGATGACGACGCGGGCGAAGAAGTACGGCAACGAGTACGTGCTGAATGGAACCAAGCAGTTCATCACCCATGGCAGCATCGCCGGGACCCTGGTGGTATTCGCGCAGACCAACGCGAGCGACGATCACCGTGGCATCGCGGCCTTCGTCCTCGAGCGCGAGGCAAGTCCCTGGAAAGTGGAAAAGCTCGAGCACAAGCTCGGCATCCGCGGCTCGCCTACCGCGCAGATCGTCCTCGAGGACGTCAGGGTTCCGGCCGCCAACCGGCTCGGCGAGGAAGGCGCCGGCTTCAAGCTTGCGCTCGCGGTGCTCGATCGATCTCGACCCGGTATCGGCGCGCAGGCGCTCGGCATCGCCGAGGGTGCTTTCGCGTACGCGCTGAATTACGTCAAGGAACGACAGCAGTTCGGCCAGCCGATCGCGAGCTTCCAGGGCATCCAGTTCATGCTTGCCGACATCGCGACCCAGATCGAGGCCGCGCGCTATCTCGTGTTCCAGGCCGCCACCAAGGTCGACAGCAAAGCCCCGGACCTGACCAAGATCGCCGCCATGGCCAAGCTCTTTGCCTCGGACATGGCGATGCGCGTGACCACCGACTGCGTGCAGCTGCTGGGCGGCTACGGGTACATCAGCGACTACCCTGTGGAAAGGATGATGAGAGACGCAAAGATCACCCAGATCTACGAAGGCACGAACCAGATTCAGCGAGTGGTGATAGCCAGGGCGCTGCTGCGTTGAGCGCCGAGCCGCAGAGACCGGCCCCTCCACCACCGCCTCCGCCGCCCCCGCCAGTGCCACCGCAGGCGATCCCGCCCTACTACGGCCGGCCGGCTTATCCGCCGCCCTCGCCGCAGACGGGCCGCACCGAGGGCCGGGTGCTGGCCTCGCTCGGCTTATCGTTGCTCGGGCTGCTGCTTGGGCTCACTGGCCTCCTGATCGGCGGTTTCGGGTACCTCGGGGCGCCGGGCAGCGGCCTCGTGCTCGCTTTCTGGCTCGCCGTGCCGGCTCTGGTCCTGGGCCCGGTCGCTTACTTCCTCGGCAAGTCGGGGATCACGCGGATCGGCGAATCGAAGGGCGCGCTGGGCGGTCGAGGGATCGCGGCCGCCGGCTGGGTGATCGGCGTCGTGGCCATGGCCGTCGGGGCGGCGGTCACCTTGATCTGGCTCGTCCTGCTGCTGGTGGCCAACTTCGGCCCGCCTCCGCCGTAGGCCCGGATGGAGCGCATCGGCGACGCGTTCATATGGCCTTTCCGGGACCCGGATTGGCTGAGCAAGGTCGTGATCATGGGCCTGATCCTTTTGATCCCGATCGTCGGCGCCATCGACGGGCTCGGCTGGATGCTCGTGGCCATCGACCGCCTCCGCGCGGGCGAAGAAAAGCTTCCGCCCGCCAACTTCGACTACCTCGGGCGCGGCGTCGTCCTCTTCGTTGTGTTCCTGGTCTACTACCTCGGACTCGCGCTGGTGGCGGCGTTTCTCTTCGTGCCGGCGGTTGTTGCGCTGAGCATCCAGGGCAACGGCTCAGGTAATGCGTTCCTCATCCTGATTGGCTTCACCTTGCTGTCGCTTGCGTTCGCCGTCGCCCTGCTCGGGGTGCTCGCGATCATCTTCGCGACCCCGGCGATTGTTCTGGCCACCGATCGAGGTGGTGTCGCGGCCGGCCTTGACCTGGGCGGTGTTCTGCGCAACGCTCGCAAGACCCCGATCAACACCTTGATTGCGGGCCTTATGCTGATCGCCGCGCACTTCATCGGTCAGCTCGGCAGCTACGCGTGCTTCATCGGCGTCGTGTTCACGCTCCCCTACTCGCTGGCGATGCAGGCCTGGATCATCCGGAGTTACGAGCTCGGCTCCACCGCACCAGCCAAGACCTAAGGAGGAAACAAATGTCGGACTTGCCGCCGCCGCCGCCGCCCAGCGGGGGCAGTGAGCCTCCGCCTCCTCAGCCGCCTCCGCCGCCCAGCGGGGGCAGTGAGCCTCCGCCGCCTCCGCCGCCACAGCCGCCGCCACCGCCGAGCGGAGGCTTCAACCCGCCGCCGCCGCCCCCCGGCGGAGGCTACGTCCCGCCACCGCCACCGGGCGGGGGTTTCGCACCGCCGCCACCGCCTGGAGGAGGCTTCGTGCCGCCACCGCCGGGCGGCTACGCGCCGGCGGCCATGGGATACGCGGGACAGCGGACCGACGGGCTCGCCATCGCTTCGCTGGTCATCGGCATCGTCTCGATCGTCTGCTCCATTGTGTGCCTGGGCATCGTCCTCGGCCCCGCAGCAGCGATCATGGGATTCATCTCCCGGCAGCGAATCTCGACCAGCGGAGGCGCGCTCGGCGGCGGGACCCTTGCCCTCGTCGGGCTGATCCTCGGCATAGTCGGGTTCGTCGCGGGCGTGGCCGCCTTCTTCCTGTACGTCTACGCGGGGACGCTGAGCAACTCATTCGCCTCCCCCTCCCCGTAACCCTAGATTCCCAGGCTCCGTTGTTAAAATCCCGGTGCTCATGTTTCGGGCCAGGCCAAAGAAGGCCAGGCGATCCCGCTACCGCGTCTTCTACCGCCTGACCAGGTCGGTCCCTGCGGTGATCGCCGGCGTCTTGCTGCTTGCCGTGATCGTCGGCGCAACACTCACGTACAAGCGCTTCGACGATTTCGTCGCTGCAACAACTGGCCGTCACATCAACCCGATCGGCGAGGTCGTACAGGCGATCGATCCGCCTGCGGGCACCATCGCCTACAAGCTCAAGCACGGCCAGCCGGTCAACATCCTGCTGCTCGGCATGGGCGGTGAGCAGAACGACGCGCCCTACCTGACCGACTCGATCATGGCCGTGTCGATCGATCCGACGACGAACCGGGTGATGATGGCCTCGATTCCGCGCGACCTCACGGTGCACATGAACCTGCAGTCCAACCCGCAGCGGATCTGGACGCAGAAGATCAACGCGGCGTACGAGGTGCCGTACACGAACATCATCTGCTGCGTCGCGTCCCAGTACTCCGGCGCCAACGGCGGGGGCTACGCTGCAGAACACGAGGTGAGCAAGGTCACCGGCCTGACCTTTGACCGCTACATCGCGGTCGACTTCGTCGCGTTTCGCGACATGGTCAACGCGCTGGGTGGGGTCGACGTGTGTCTGAGCGCTCCCCTCGACGACTACGAATACCCCGACTACAAGAACGGGTTCATCCGCGGTGGCATCCACTACAAAGCGGGCTGCCAGCACCTCAACGGGGAGCAGGCGCTGCAGATCGCACGGTCGCGGCATGCCGTCGAACCGGAGCAGTCGTCTGACTTCGGGCGCGCGAAGCGGCAGCAGGACATCATGCAGGCGATCAAGAAGAAGGCGACCACGGTCAACGGCTTTGCGAAAGCGCCGCAGCTGCTCGACGCGCTGCAGAAGAACATCCACACCGACATGTCCGTCTCCGACATGAAGGCGATCTACGACTGGGGTAAGAACCTGCCGGACAGCTCGATCATCCGGATCGCAATCACGGCACCCTCGGGCGGGGCCGATGGGAACCTGCTCGACTACGGCGACTGCGGCCTCGGTCCGACCACGTCGCAGCTGTGCGCCGACGACCAGTCCTACGGAATGATCCACAGGTGGCTGGGCTCGATCTTCATCGACCCTGCGACGCTGGGCGAGAAGGCGCCCGTCCAGATCGCCAACGGCGCAAACAACTTTGGCGACCTGAACAGCCGTGTCACGTCGATGCTCGACCCGACCGGGCTGCAGCTAGCCGACCCGGTGGCCCACCGGCCGTCATCGCAAACGCTGATCCTCGACTACTCGGGAGGCAGGTTCCCGCTGACCACGAAATGGCTGCAGAACTTCTTCGGCGGCTCTGTGGTCGCGGCCACCCCGAGCAATCCCGCGCCGTCGCCCGGCCAGCAGACGTACGGGCTGGTTGTGGTGCTTGGACACGACTACGCCCTACGCTTTTTGGGCGAGTAAGGACCTGACCGACCCAGAGCTGGCGAAGAGCTTCCGATCCGGCGATGTGCGTGCCCTGGCGAGGGCGATCAGCCTGGTCGAGCGCCGCGACCCAGCCGTGAGGTCGCTCGAGGAGTCTCTGGGCGACTCTCACCGCGCGCCAGGCGTCGTCGGGTTCACCGGCGCGCCAGGTACCGGCAAGTCGACGCTGGTGGATGCGATCGTCTCCCTGCTGCGCGGGCAGGAGCAGTCCGTCGCGGTCCTGGCGACCGACCCCAACTCACCTTTCACCGGCGGCGCCATCCTCGGCGACCGCATCCGGATGCAGCGCCATGCGCTCGATCCGAAGGTCTTCATCCGCAGCATGGGCGCGCGCGGCCACCTCGGAGGCCTGTCACTGGCCACGCGGGAGGCGATCCGCCTGCTCGGCTCATTCGGGTTCGACCAGGTGATCCTGGAAACCGTTGGCGTCGGTCAGTCGGAGCTCGAGGTCGCGGCTGTGGCGGACACCACGGTCGTCGTGCTGACGCCGAACCTCGGCGACAGCGTGCAGATGATCAAGGCCGGAATCCTCGAGATCGCCGATGTCTTCGCCGTCAACAAGGCCGATATCGACGGCCACGGGCGCGTCCTGGCTGAGCTGCGGACAATGCTCAACATGGCCCCCAAGGCTGACTGGAAGCCGCCGATCGTCCCCACGGTCGCTACCCGCCAGGAGGGGGTCGAGAAGCTGTGGGAGGCGGTCCTCGCCCACCGTCGCCACCTGGAGGCAAGCGGAAGGGCGGCGGAGCTGGCCCGGAGGCGGCTGAGGGACGAGACGGCCGAGGTGGCCGCCGAGCTGGCTCGGGAGAGGGCCCACCGAGCTCTGGAAGAGGACCAGGCGCTCGCCGAGCGTTTGGTGCAGGACGGCACGCCATATCGCACTGCGGAAGAGATCCTCCGGACGCGAACCGATAATTGATCTGAAGTGAAAGTAAGGGCACGCGACCCCAAGCAGGCCTGGCGGGAGGAGTTCGAATCGAGCGCTGTTCGGGAGGACGGCATCGAGACCTCGACCATCTCGGGCGTACCCCTCAAGCCGCTTTACACCTCGGAAGACCTGCCGAGGTCTGCCGAGGAGTTCCCAGGCCAGTTCCCCTACACGCGCGGCATCCATCCCAGCGGCTACCGGGGCCGCCTCTGGACGATGCGCCAGTTCGGCGTTACAAGTACCTCCTGGCCAACGGGCAGACCGGCCTGTCGGTCGCGTTCGACATGCCGACGCTGATGGGCCAGGATTCAGACGCGCCGACCAGCCGTGGCGAGGTCGGGCACTGCGGAGTTGCCATCGACTCGCTGGCTGACATGGAGACCCTTTTCGACGGCATCCCGCTGGGGGAGATCACCACGTCGATGACGATCAACTCGCCGGCCGCGATC
>VBDS01000143.1 GCA_005889085.1 Chloroflexota bacterium
TCAGACCGAAAAGACGACCTGGGACGACCTGAAGGCCGCAGGCGCGAACGACAGCTACATCGTGGTCTACGCCGAGAACACGTCCGACTGCGGCCAGTTCGCGTCGGGCACGCCAAGCGGCAAGGTCGCGTACGTGTACGCGATCCGTTTCAAGGATTCATCATCGGCGGCTGCGAACTACAAGACCGCCTCGAAGGACTTCCACCTGAGCGATTCCGAGGTGAGCCAGCTCAAGGCGGCCGGCGCCACCGTGAACACCGGCGACGCCACCGGTCTCGGCACCAACTCCCTCGTCCTCTCGATCGACATCCAGGGCATATCGCTCTACGTCGCCTACTGGCAGAACAAGCTGTTCGAGGTGGCCGTGGTCACCTTCAACGAACCCACAGAAGCCCCGGCGGCGACCAAGAAAATCAACGACCGGATCCATTAGTTGGCCTGGTACTCGGAGGGGCCGCTGACTCGACTCGCCGCCGCCACGGGCGGCATCGCCCGCGACGTCTCGCGGGTGCGGCGGGGCTGGCACTGGGACACGCCGCGACCACACACGTGGCCTGAGCGCGGCCCGGTCGTGCCGCCGCCGCCCGGAGACCTGGGATGGGCGCGCGTAGAACCCGTGCGCTCGATTCGCTACCTGATTCAGCGAGTCCTACTACTGCCTTTCACCGAGGCGATGGTGCATCCGAAGGTCGAAGGCCGCGAGTGGGTGCGCGAGCTCGAACGCCCGGTGATCTTCGCTGCCAATCACTCGAGCCACGCCGACACCTCGCTGATTCTCCACTCGCTCACCGACACCGCGCGCGATCGGACGGTGGTCGCCGCCGCGGCCGACTACTGGTTCAAGCACCCGATCCTCGGCAACATCGTGAGCCTCTTCCTCAACACGTTCCCGTTCTCACGTACTGGCGGCGCGCAGGGCCAGCTGCACAGCTCGAGCCAGCTCTTGAAGTCAGGCTGGAACCTGGTCTTGTTCCCCGAAGGCAGCCGCTCGCCCGACGGCCGCATCCAGGAGTTCAAGCCGGGCGTCGGACATCTGGCCAAGGAAACCGGAACGCCAGTCGTGCCGATGCACATCCAGGGCGCGTTCCAGGTAATGCCGCGTGGTCAGAGGCTGCCGGTCCCAGGGCCCATCCGCGTCCGGATCGGCAAACCGATGACGGTGCGGCGCGCCGAGGGATCGCGAGAGTTCACTGCCCGGGTCGAAAATGCGGTGCGGACGCTCGCTGCGTCGGACAAGCAGCCCGAGTTCCAGGGCGACTGGATCGAGCGGTGGCAGGCCTCGAAGCCGCGCGAGCTGCGCTACGAAAACGGGGAGGACTAGCCTGCGCTCTCGATCCTGAACACCGGATGGTCCGGTGCGATGCGCCGGACGTCTTCTTCGGGGGAATCTGCGCTCACGCCCTGGAAGAAGATCCCGACCTCCGCTTTCCATCGCTTCAGGTACGCCCGAAGAATCGGCATTTTCGCTTCGTCGGGAATCTCGACAGCCTTGAAGTGCTCGACCTTGTTGCCGAGCACCAGCTCGCCGCCACCTGACACCCGGATGTTCCGCACCCATTGGGTCAGGCCTCGCGGCGCGACAAGGTATCGCACGCCCTCAAATGTGAGCAGGTTGACGGGATGACTGTGCAACTCGCCTGACTTGCGCCCGCGGACACGAAGGATGCGCGAGCCCCAGACGCTGACGCCGGCGCGCGTGAGCAGCTCGACGCCCCGGTTGAAGACATTCCTCGTGAACCAATCGGGCTTTCTGTAGTAGGTGCTCAAGGCGAATTACGATACCGGGGCGATGACCTACTCCATCGTCGCGCGGGACAAGGGGACCGGCGAGCTCGGCGTCGCGGTCCAGTCGCACTACTTCCAGGTTGGGCCGGTCGTGCCCTGGGCGGTAGCCGGCGTCGGTGCGGTGGCCACGCAGTCGATGGTGAACGTGAGCTTCGGTCCGCTCGGGCTCGAGTACATGCGCTCTGCTTACAGCGCCGAGCAGGCGCTGAAGGCGCTGCTTGCGGGCGACTCGCAGCCTGAATCGCGCCAGGTCGCGCTGGTCGACGCGACGGGCAGCGTGGCTGTCCACACCGGCGCGAAATGCATCCCGGCCGCGGGCCACAAGACCGGCGACGGGTTCAGCTGCCAGGCCAACCTGATGGAAAAGGACACTGTGTGGGACGCCATGTTCGAGGCCTACACCACGACCGAGGCGCCGCTCGCCGAGCGCATGATGGCCGCCCTCGAGGCCGCCGAGGCGGAGGGCGGCGACATCCGGGGCAAGCAATCGGCCGCGATGCTGGTCGTGACCGGGACGCCGAGCGGCCGGGCATGGGAGGACCGCATCATCGAGCTGCGCGTGGAAGACGCGCCGGATCCGCTGGCGGAGCTGCGCAGGCTGCTGCGTGTCAAGCGCGCGTACATGACGCTCCAGAGCTCGGATCGCCTGGAGGAGCAAAAGGACATCGCAGGCGCAACAGCAAAGATGCGTGAGGCGATCACGCTCGCGCCGGAGATGGTCGAGATTCAGTTCTGGTCCGGCCTCAGCCTTGCGCAAGCAGGTCAGCTGGACGAAGGATGCGAGCTGATGGCCGTGGCCGTTGCCAAAGACAAGCGCTGGATCGAGACATTGCACCGGCTCGTCGCGGTCGATCGATTGTCCGCTGATCTCGCGTCGCAGGTCGAGGCGCGACTAACGTCGACATCGCGGCGCCCTTAAACTTCACGCGTCTTGGGCAAGAACAAAGGCCGGCGTGCGCCTCGGCGACCGGAAAAGGCGCGCAAGCCGGAACGCGATGACGGTGATCAGAAGGAGCCGGCGGTCGTCATGGACGCCGTCGTCTCCCAGGCCTTGCCGAACGCGATGTTCGAGGTCGAGGTGGAGGGCGGCCACAAGCTGATCGCATATGCGGCAGGCCGCATGCGGCGCTACTTCATCCGCATCACGCCTGGCGACCGCATCCGGGTCGAGCTGTCGCCGTACGACCTCACGCGCGGCCGGATCGTCTACCGCTACCGCGATTGATCCCTGAGGGGCTCCTCGAGTCGCTCGAGGCCGCCCGCGTCTACGACCTCGAGCAACTGCGCTACGCGGGCGCGCCCTCGCACCCGGCGCACACACCGGGCTTCCACTACTTCCTGCATCGCCACCACGCGCGTGGAGCGCCCGAGACGCGCACCAGCGCCTCCGGCCTCGTCGTGATGCCCGAGCACTCTGGCACTCACATCGACGCGCTCGCCCACCAGGCAGAGAATCTGACGCTTCACGGCGGCATTCATGTCGACGAAGGCGTCCAGACGTCGGTGGGTTTCAAGAAGCTGGGTGTCGAGACGATGGATCCGCTCATTGGGCGTGGGGTGCTCCTCGACGTCGCCGGCGCACAACGCCTCGAGCCCGGCTACTCGATCACCGCCGCCGATCTCGAGCGCGCCACGAAACAGGCCGGCGTCGAGGTTCGCCCCGGCGACGTGGTGCTGGTGCGCACCGGCTATGGAGCGCTGTGGGCAAAGCCCGACGAGTACCTGAGTGCTGCGGGTGTCAGCGCCGCCGGGTCGCGCTGGCTGATCGAGCGCGAGGTCAAGGCCGTCGGCGCGGACAACATGGCGTTTGACGTCAATGTCATGGGCCCGCCCGACCCCGAACTGAAGGTCACTCTGCCCGGCCACCTCTTGCTCCTCGTACGCGCGGGCATCCCGATCATCGAGAACCTGAACCTGGAGGAGCTAGCCGCGGCGCGCGTCCATGAGTTCGTGTTTGTCTGCCTGCCGCTCAAGATGCGCGGCGTCACGGGGTCGCCCATCAGACCAATCGCAATCGCGTAAGCGGCTCACCGGCATCGCGTAGCGGTTCCCCGACCTCAAGCGTTGAACTGGCGTGGGCGGAATCAAGCTCTTTGCCCTTCTGGTCGTCACAGTCACGTCCATGGCGGCCCCGCCGCCGACCCAGCGCGTGCTCGACATCGCGTGGCAACACCAGGCGCACAACCTCACCTGTGAGGCTGCCGCGCTGCGGATGGCGCTCTCCTATTACGGCATATCGGTCGACGAGCTGACCCTCATCTCGTACATGACGCGCGACGCCCGGCCGGCAAAGTTCGACGCCCAGGGACGGCTCGTGTCGTGGGGCGACCCGGCGCAGGCCTTCGTCGGCAATCCAGATGGCCGGATCGAGAGGTACACGGGTTACGGCGTCTACTACCAGCCCGTCTCGCTCGCTGCGATGTTCGCGGGCGGCAACGTCGTCGAGGCGGGTTCAGGCCTGTACGGTTCGCCCGTACCACCGGCCGATGTCTACGGCGCCGTGCTCGACGGGCACCCGGTCGTGGCCTGGATCAGCAACACATACCATCAGGTGGCGCTTGCCCACTACACCGCCTACGACGGAGCAAGCGTGGGTTACACGCTGACCGAGCACGCCGTCACCGTGATCGGCGTCCGGCCGGACGCCGTCCTGATCAACGATCCCTGGTTCGGCAGGGCATGGCACACGAAGGCGCAGTTCGAGTCGGCCTACAGCACCTTCGACGATATGGCAGTCGTCCTAGACGGGGTTTAGCTCAGCCCCTCCGTCGGCTTCGCCGACACCTCCCCATGAATGGGGAGGAGCTTTGATTTACCGCCTGCCTACTGTCTGGAAGCAGTCGAGACAGTAAACCGGTCGCGCTCCCGTCGGCACGAACGGCACCTGCGTCTGTTTCCCGCAGTTCGAGCAGATCACATCGTGCATGACCTTGGCTCGGCCATTGCCGTCGGCCTGGCGCCTCGCCGCCCGGCACTCCGGGCAGCGCCGCGGTTCGTTCTGGAGCCCACGCGATTGGTAGAACTCCTGCTCGCCCGCCGTGAAGAGAAACTCCCGACCGCAATCGCGACACGTCAAAGTCCGATCCACGAAACTCACCGTCTGGCCTCCCCTTTTCTTCGCGCCGAGGCCCGGACGATGACGGCCGGCCGCCCTCCAGCGTTTCGGCGGCGATTGTAACTCGGTTGGCGAGGGTTTGGAGGTGAGTTGTCTTGCGCCTCGGCGGCTCCGTTGCGCTAGGCGCCGACCACCACGCTCTCTTCCGCCTCGGCGGCTCCGTTGCGCTAGGCGCCGACCACCACGCTCTCTTCCGCCTCGGGTTCGGGCTCCTCGACCGGCGATGCGTCAAAAGCCGTGCCCGCCCGCGCTCCGGTGAGGGGCACTTCCTTCATGAACACCGTCGAGATGAGCGCGAGGACCAGGACCGCGCCCGCGAAGAGGTAGATGTCGTGGAGCGTGTCCGACAGCGCCAGCCGGATCGCGCTGACAAACGCGGCCGGCAGCTTGGCGAGGGTGGTCGGGTCCAGGATCGCGTTCGCATTGCCCTTCGGGAAGCCGGCCAGCACCTGCGGCGGGATGTGCAGCTGGGTGACCTGTGTTGTGATGTAGCCGGGCAGACGGTTGGCGAGGACGGCGCCGAGGATGGCGCTGCCGACGGTCCCGCCCAGATTCCGCCAGAACTGGATCTGGCTCGAGGCCACGCCCAGGTATTCGCGCGGCAGAGCGGTCTGGACCGCGGTCAGGTATAGGGGGAACGTGACGCCAAGGCCGAGGCCGACGACGATGAGGTCCGCCACGACGTGCCACGCCGGGACCGTGGGCGTGATCTGGGAAAGGAGCCACATGCCGAAGATCATCACGGCTACGCCGAGCGTGCCGAGGAACCGGTAGTACCTGATCCGCTGCATCACGAAGCCGGTCACAGTGCTCGCCCCCAGCAGGCCGAACATCATGGGCGTGATCAACGCGCCGGAGTTGGTGGCGCTGATACCCAGGATCCCCTGGAACACCAGTGGCGTGAAGAGGATCGAGCCGAACATGCCGAAGGCGGTGAGGAAGCCGACGATCATGCTGACGCTGAAGGTCGGGTTCTTGAAGAGGTGGAGCGGCACGATCGGGTGCTCGACCCGCCCCTCGACGAAGATGAACGAGGCGAGCATCACGGCGGCCAGCGCGAGCAAGCCCGTGACCTCAGGCGACGTCCAGGCGTGGTCGCGGGTGATCGAGAGGGCGACGAGGAGCGGCACGATCCCGGCGGAGAGCGTCAGCGCGCCCCAGAAGTCGATGTCGCGCCACGAAGCCTTCGACCTGACGTAAGGCAGGCCGACCGAAACGACCGCCACGGCGATCAGCCCGACTGGAATGTTGACCTCGAAAACCCAGCGCCAGCTCCAGTGGTCGGTGATGAAGCCACCGGTGGTGGGGCCGATGATCGAGCTGAGTCCGAACACCGCGCCGAAAAGGCCCGCGGTGCGACCGCGCTGGCTCGGCGGGAACAGGTCGCCGATGACGGTGAAGACGGTGGCGAACAGCACGCCGCCGAACAGGCCCTGGACTCCTCGGGCGACGATCAGCTGAGTCATGTCTTGAGAGAGGCCGCACAGCGCAGACGCGCCGACAAACCCGATCATGCCCACGAGCAGGAAGGGCTTGCGGCCGAACAGGTCGCCGAGCTTGCCGGCGATCGGGGTCATGGTCGTCGACGTGACGAGGTAGGCGGTGGTCACCCACGCGAGCCGGTCGAGGCCGTTGAGGTCGGCCACGATGCGGGGAATGGCGGTGCCAACGATTGTCTGGTCCAGCGCGGCCAGGAGCAGGGCGAGCATCGTCCCAGCAGTTGCAAGAATGACGCGTCGTCGAGAGAGTCCTGTCGTGATCATTTCCCCAGCTCCTTCCTGGCGTTCTCCACCAGCAACAGGCACAGGTGTCGAAGCTGTGCCAGATCGTCCTTGGTCATTCCTTTCACCAGCTCGTACTGGTGGTCGAACCCTTCCTTCCAGATGCCCTCGATCCGCTCCCGGCCGGCGGAGGTGAGCCGAGCCCGGACCGAGCGTCGGTCGTCCGCATCCGGCACGCGCTCGACCAGCCCGTCGCGCTCGAGGTGGTCGACCAGCCCGGTGATGTTGCGCGGGGTCATGGCCAGGTCGTCCGCGAGCTCGCCCAGGGGCAGGTCGCCGCACCGGAACAGGCGGAAAAGCACTCCAAGCCGGCCTTCGCTCAGGTCGTGCTTGGCGCCCCAGCGCTCTTGCAGGAGGTGGATGGCTTTGCCGGCATAGCGGAGAGCCGCCAACGCCTCGATCGGAGCGAGATCCATCTTGAGTGGATCAAAAAGGTCTCGAAACCGCTTCATGTAGAGGAGGCCGGTCTCGTCGCGGGCCACCTCCGGCCCGGCCTTTGAGAGGTCCTTCAATTCGTCTGTATTCATATTGAACTTGTGCATTATTACTGAATACAGGATCTGGCCGCAAGTTATTCTCCCGAGTCGATGATCGTCGACGCCCACCTCGACATCGGCTGGAACGCGATCTCGGCGGGCCGGGCCTTTCTTGGGCCGCCGGCACCCGGGTACCTGGTCAGCCGTCCCTCGCTCGTCGGGGCGGAGGTCGGGCTGGTCTTCGCCACCCTCTACACCGCGCCCGCCCGGGCGGGCCGCTCGATGCGCACCCGGTTCGTCTACGAGAACGCCCACGAGGCAAACCTGATGGCCGCCGCCGAGGTCAACTACTACCGGTCATGCGACCTACAGCTGGTAG
>VBDS01000144.1 GCA_005889085.1 Chloroflexota bacterium
TCGAGACGCCCGCCCAGCTCGGCGCCTGGACCGACCGCGGCGTCCGGATCATCGGGCCGGCCTGGGGTGCGACGCGGTACAGCGGCGGCACCGGCGCTCCGGGCGGCCTGACCGAGCTGGGCCGGCAGCTGCTGAAGGCGATGCGGCGCAAGCACGTCATCCTCGACCTGAGCCACATGGCCGACCAGGCTGTGGCGGACGCGTTCAGCATGTGGCGCGGTCCGATCATGGCCTCGCACAGCAACGCTCGTGCCATCGTGCCCGGCGACCGCCAGCTGACTGATGACTCGGTGGCTGAGATTGCACGCCGAGGCGGCGTCGTCGGCGTCAGCTTCTACAGCCACCACCTGCGGTCGTCGGGCCGAGCGACCCTGACCGACGTGGTGAAGCACATCGTCCACCACGCACGAGCCGCGGGTGGCCCGGAGCACGTCGGCCTGGGCACCGACCTCGACGGCGGGTTCGACGCGCGCTACGCGCCAATCGACAGCCTGGCGA
>VBDS01000145.1 GCA_005889085.1 Chloroflexota bacterium
CCGTCCAACGATCTGGAGCGGCAGCTCAGCTCCTGTAAGTGTGTCGTGAGGGCACATGAGCTGAAATGCCCAGCGACCAACAGAACTACACGGCCTCGATCAACGAGGTCGATGGGTAACGAGTTGTTCACGTAGACCGGCATCCGCTCGCCCTCGGCGAGCAGGTCGGCAACGCGGACTGGCGAGATGGTGATTGACGCGGGGGCGATCATTGTGTTCCGACCGCCGCGGTGGTGGTGGAGATGTGAGTCATGATGACCTCCTCACCGGTTACCGGCCGGCCGCACTAAAGATCAACGGGAGGTAGCGATGAACTTCAACAGCATCATGATCGGATCGGAGGATCCCAAGCGGCTCGTCGATTACTACACGAAGATCCTCGGCAAGCCCGCCATGTCGGAGGGGGGGTATGACGGCTGGCAGATCGGCAGCGGATGGATAACGATCGGCCCCCACGACCAGGTCAAGGGCAAGAATCCGACGCCAGGCCGGCTCATCCTCAACATCGAGAGCGAGGACGTAAAGGGGGACTTTGAGAAGTTCAGGGCTGCAGGCGCCATAGTCGTTCGCGAGCCATACAACGTCGGAGAAGAGTCGCCCTATTGGATCGCGACCTTCGCCGATCCCGACGACAACTACTTCCAGCTCATGAGCCCGATGTAACCGATTTCCTGTTCGTCGCCCGCCGCATCAGCAGAGAGTGCGGCGATCCGCCAGTTGTACGAATCTGTTGGTGACAGCGACAAGGGCGCTAAGGTCACTGAAGTCACGAATGCGATGTTCGTGGCTCTGGTCCGACACAAGACGCTCATCGCGTAAGCGAACGCGACCAGCCCCGGCGCACTACCTAACACTGACAGGGACGCTATCACCCGTGTTGCCGTAGTCGGGGGCATCGGAAAACCCGACGGGATGTTCAACAACAGGCTTATGAGATATCCGAACCCAGCCACAACGATCACGACGGAAGCTAGAACCGCCAGACGCATCGCGCGTGGTCGATCGCCCATCACACCGCCTTGAGTCTGCCCGGCGGATCTCGTGGCTTGCCATCGGCTTCCAGCCCTACTTCCGGGGCCCTTCGGACCGATGAAGGTGTGACGACGACAGCAGCATGGAGATCTGATTGGTGTGCTTTCACCGGGTCATGCCTCGCCCTCCGCGACAACCGGTAACGTGGACGTCGTACCCAAGGGGCCAGCTACGCGAACCTGACCGGACGGACTAACGCAGGAGGGCATCTGTGGCGGCTATTCGACGCTTCGACCACGTCGGCATTACCGTCGGGGACCTCGACGCCGCGACGGCGTTCTTCGTCGGGCTGGGTCTCGAGGTTGAGGGTAGGATGTTCATGGAAGGCGACTTCGTCGACACCGTCATCGGCATACCGAACTCCCGTTCCGAGATCGTCATGCTGCGGCCGTCCGACGGAGGAACCGGACTGGAGCTGTCGAGCTTCATCCGACCCAATCACGAACCGGGATCGCCCGACGCCATGTCGAACGAGCTCGGGTTGCGCAACGTTTGCTTCGAAGTGGACAACCTCCAGGCGGTTGTCGACCGGCTGGCCGCGGACGGCTACGGCCTGGTAGGCGGCATCGGTCAATACGAGGACATCTGGCGCCAGGCCTACGTGCGCGGGCCGGAGGGAATCATCGTGGCCCTGGCGCAGCGAATCGACTGACCCCGCGCTCGGCCGAAGCCGCAGAGCTAGCATGGGCGATCGATGAGTTCCAGGGTTTCCGGCGGAGTCGTCCATACCCTCCCGATGGACTTGAGATGCGTCTTGATTGCCACTGCAAAGGCTCTGGCGGCTTGGGAAGACCTCACGCCTCTTGCCCGCAAACGAGTGGATCTGCTGGGTGCTCTGGCCGAAGAAAGCAGAAACGAGGAGCCAACACATCGAGCGAGTGCGGTCCGAGCTGCTGGACGGAAAGCGGCGGCCGTGTTGTTGGCTTGGCTGCACGCATCGAAAGGACAAGGAAGTGAGCGCTTCGGTCCGTTGGGTGCTGAGCCGCCGCGGTAAAGCATCGGCATGAACGGCGCATCTGCATCCCAACAGATCGACGCCATCGTCCGGAAGACCACCGGATGGAGAGGTGAGAGGCTGGGTCAGCTGCGGGCTCTGATCAGGGGCGCCGACCCCGGCGTAATCGAAGAGGTGAAGTGGAAGAAACCCTCCCGCCCCGAGGGGGTGCCCGTCTGGTCCCACGACGGGATCGTCTGCATAGGCGAGGTCCTCAAGAACGCGGTGAGGCTGACGTTTCCCAAAGGGGCTCAGCTCAAGGATCCGAAAGGGCTCTTCAACACCCGTTTGGACAGCAAGACGGTACGTGCCATCGATTTCCACGAGGGTGACGCCATCAACACCTCCGCTCTGAAGGCACTGATTGTCCAGGGCGCCCGTCTCAATCGAAGCTGAGATCGGCCCGCATGCCTGAGGACGCAAGAACCAGAGCTGCGATCATCGATCGATGACCAGGCCCGCCCGCATGTATCTCATCCACCAGTATTCGCGCGACATAGCTGTGCCCAGCGGTTCGATCCTGATGTCGACAGGCTGCTACCTGGTTCAAACCGATGATGGGCGCAACATCTTGATCGACTCGGGAATGCCCCCGGATGCGGATGGCTCGGATCCCCCGACCGAAGAGTCGGCCGGCATCCTCGCTCAGCTGAGGGAACTCGGAGTGCGGCCTGAGGACGTCGCGGTCGTCATCTGCACACATTTCGACATTGATCACGTCGGTCATCACGAGCACTTCATCAATGCCGAGCACATCGTCCAGCGAGAGCAGTACGAGGTGGCTGTTTCAGGTGCGGAGCGTTTTGCAAGTGGCCGATCACACTGGGACGCGCCGGGCACCCAGCGGCGATTGGTCGATGGCGACGTGGAGCTGATGCCCGGATTGAGGCTTGTAGAAACCAGCGGCCACGCGCCGGGCCATCAGTCGGTGCTGGTGACGTTGCCGGGGACCGGTCCTGTGCTCATTGCGGGAGACGCAGTCAGTCTCGAGCGGCAGTTCTCAGTCGACCGTCAGCCGCGGTCTTATGAGGACGCCGACCGGCTTCGAGCGAGCACGCGCAAGCTGCTCGACCTCGTATCCCGCGAGAAGGTCGCACTCACCGTGTTCCACCACGACGGCGAGCAATGGAGAAAGTTGCGGCGTGCGCCCGAAGCGTATGAGTGATCGCTCCGCTTGGGTAGCGTTGCGCACCCTCACGATGGAGCGCGCACCGGGGAGTCGACCGTCTGGTCGAGGCATATGTCGACGCGCGCGACGACCTGGAACCGATCGGATGGAAGAGCTCCGAAAACGGATGCGTGGCGGCGAGCCCCTGGTGGTCATCGACGTGAGAGCGACTGAGGAGTTCGACGCGGGACATCCAGGCGGCCAGATCGATTCCGCTCGTAGAGCTCGAAAAGAGGCTCCGCGAGCTACCTCGCAGGCGAGAGATCGTTGCCTACTGCCGCGGCCCCTCTTGCGCCTTCGCGCCTGAGGCGGTGCGGACCTCTGGCGTCATTGCTTCAAAGCGCGCCGGCTGGCGGACGGCCTCCCCGAGTGGGCGGTTGCGGGATTTCGTGTGGAGGTCACCGCATGAAAGAGTCTGCAGCGCTCGGCGCGATCTGGATCTGAGGCGGAGTCCCGCACGCCCGCACCCCATCTGCCGTATGCGAGACTTTGTGGGGGACGCCAGGATCTTGTCGGACATCACTTCGCTACACAATGCCCTCGTTGCGCGAGTACTCGAAGGGGAGGGTCGGGCGTCGTCTGAGATCCGGCGCGGAGCCTTCGCTAACGATGGGCTCGCTGAGCCGGTGCGCACATTTGTCGATAAGGGCGCACACCGCGCTAAGACGGTCACCGATGCCGACATCAGCACCCTGAGGAAAGCAGGCCTCAGCGAGGACGAGATTTATGAAATCGTCGTTTGCGCCGCGATCGGCCAGGCCACTCGCCAGTACCAGAATGCACTCGCGGCACTGAGCGCAGCAACAGGGAGAACCTGAAGCGTGCGCCTCGCCATCTTGGATCACGGACATGGAATCCGTACGAAGGCGATGTTCATCCTCATCCGTGTTTTCTCGGGGCATCCAGTAGTGGACGCGGTCAAGTTGGCGTTGTATCGGCCCAGCTTCTATCGAGTGGGAGGGCTTACCCAGGAGGCGATGCGCGGACCATCGGACTGGTCTGTAGCGGACCGCGAGCTCATGGCCGCATATGTCTCCAAAATCAATGAAACGGAGTTCTGCGTCGCAGCTCACACGGCGACGGCTTCGCTCGCTTTCAACGATGGTGCGAAAGTATCCGCGGCCCTCGCAGACCTGGATTCAGCTCCTCTAACAGAGGCCCTTCGCGCTACGTTGCGCATGCTGGGCAAGCTGACGCGAGAGAACAACATAGATGCTGCCGACATACGAAGGGTGTTGGCTTCGGGTGTGTCGGAGCACCAGATCAGGGACGCGCTAGCGGTCGCATTCGCATTCAATGTGACCGACCGATTGGCCGACGTCTTCGGTTTCGCGGTCGACGACCCGGCGGCTATCAACGCTGGCGCAAAGTACCTGCTCGCGCGGGGCTACCGGTAACTGCCGATTGGGTTTGGATGCGGTCCCAAACACCAACCACAACGGCTTTCTGTGGCTCGGTGACTGCTATTGGTGGCTGAACAGGGTTGCTGGCAGATCAGTACGGTGGCCGACCGTTTTGGGGTCAGGTTCGGCGCCAATTTGTCGGAGCGTTTGACGGAGTATTCGAGGAGCTGTAAGCCGAGACCGACTAACGGCGGGGAACCCACATATGCAGAACATCACCGTCGTACTTCTTGGTGCCATCCGAGTGAACCGCATACAAGGGTCCGGTATTGAATCGGACAACAGGTCGTCCTTGGCCCATGTGAAGCCTCATGACCAGCGTCTGCTGCTTGCCCGCCCAACAATGAATCGATAACAGGCACTTGCCGTGTCTGGATTGCAAATCCTTTCGGTCGGCAATGGGGCGCAAGTCGTGGCCGGCGCGAGCATCCCCGCCGGATCACAGCCGGATCACGCATTCCGGATTCAGGCGTTCACCGCAGGTCATCTGAGGACACTAGACGGCGGGATTTGAGTTCAGGAGGGCCGTCGTGGACTCCGGAAGACACGCGAGGAAACGCCACACGGTTCGGGACCGCGAGGCCCCGGGTTCAAATCCCAGGCCCCCGACCAACCCCCTATGCGCGCGTAGAGCGAAACGCCTTGACTTTAGTCGTGTTCGGATCGTCCAGTAGCTGCTTGTACCGTGACGATTCAACGGCGATCAGCGCGATTTTGCCTGCAACGTTGTTGTGAATGCCCCAGCCGTAGCGCTTTGTCAGCGGCGACACCCGCAGGTGCGGATGGCCCTTGCTCAAGAATTTCTTGCGTTCCTTGAGCCAGATGTCCTTTGGGATGTCATGTAGGACGGCGTATATCTCAAAAGCGATGTCTTCTTCGGTGTGACTATATGGATGCTTGACGAGGATCTCGTACTCAACCACCGCCTTGGTTTTCTTGCCACCTCTTGCCAGGGGCACCTGGGCTTTCTTGGTCGGACAGTCATCTGCGACTTCTATCAATGTGTCGGAGTAGTTCATGACCTAAGCCGGACCACCTCGTAGATGAGAAGAGCCAGATCGTCGACCGTCCTGGTGCTGACGAGGCGCATAGGTTTCTTTTCACTGCTCTCGCCGAAGAGGCGCTCGCCGGCCCCAAGCACGACTGGGTAGATCATCAGGCGCAACTCGTCCACAAGGTCGTGCTCCATTAGCGCGTGCCAGAGTTGGAAGCTAGCGGCGACAAGGATTTCGCCATCTAGCTCTCGCTTCAGCTTCGAGACCTTTTTGATCACGTCGTCCCTTATTACCGTCGTGTTGTTCCAGACGGGAGCATCGAGAGTCGAGGAAACGACGTACTTGGGAAAGCTGTTCAACCTGTCCGCGAATGGGCCACTTCGGGATGGCCACCGCGCGGCCAAGAACTCGTAGCTCCGCCGGCCCAGCAGAAAGGCCTTGGCGCCCAGCGCCTCGTCGAGCGCAACTTTGGCCGCCTCGTCGCGACCCTGGCCGCCGATAAGACCGACCCAGCCGCCGCGGCTGAAGCCCTCGACGCCCGCCGGGTCCTGGATGACTCCGTCGAGCGAGACGTTCTCACTGACAACAATCCTTGCCGTTGCGCTTCTCCTTGCCGCTGGTCGGCTAGCAGATCGACGTCTATAAGAAGATTCGCCTAAACCTCGACGCGCCCACCAATTGGTTCACAACTTGATTCTCTCGCCGGTAAAGCCCTCCGCGAGCCCGAATTTCGTCACCTCCCGTATCACGCATTCGCGGCACCGGACGGCTCTAGGGGGTCACCATAGGACACCAAGCTGGTCGATTTCGTATTCGCGAGGACGACGCGGGAGTCTGTCGGACACCTGAGGACACGCCACCGACACGGTTCGGGACCGCGAGGCCCCGGCCGAATTACGCTAGATGCATGGCTCAAAAGTGGCGCGTGAATGTAACTACGGGCGTCCCTGATGAGGCGAAGGCACAAGACATCGTCCGTCGACTCCCCGATGACACTCGGCCAGCCTACATTGGATACGGCGACGATCTGGCTCTTCGAATCGTCGCAGTGAGTGTTGAGGCTAACGACGAGGGAACCGCTCGAACAAAGGCGATTCGTCTGGTGAAGGACGCGTGTCGGGCAGTCGATTGGGATTGGGAACCAGAGGCAAGGCGCATCACTGCGGCGTAGCCTCGCAATTCACCTCAGTCTCGTGTGCGCCTCAGGCGTTATCTGATCAGAAACCCTGTTTAGGGAGGTAATGTCATGGCAACCACGCGGCAGAAGTCGGCTGCCCGACGCAACATCAAACGAGCGGTGGCGGTGTCAGCATCGCGTCGTCGCCGCGGCCTGGAACCGAAGCGCGGAAATCATCCGCTAAGCTCGCACGCGGAGCGCGAGATCCCGTCGGCGAAGTTTGCGTTCCCCAAGGAACGCAAGGAGCCTTTGACTGACGCGCGACACGTTCGCAATGCCGTCGCGCGATTCAATCAGGTCGAGGGTGTCAGCCAGTCCGAGCGAAACGCCGCTTGGCGGCGCATCAAATCGGCAGCCAAGAAATACGGCATCGAGATTACGGTCGCGAAGTCCAAGGCGCGGAGCCGCTAACTATGGCCCGATGTGAAGTTTGCGGTAACGAACACGACAAGCCGATCACTGTGGCGGCGGCTGGCCGCAAGCACATCTTCGATTGCTTTGAGTGCGCCGTCCATGCGATGGCGCCTATCTGTGAGCACTGCGGCTGCAAGGTGATCGGTCACGGCGTCGAGGTCGAAGGTCATTTCTTCTGCTGCGCGCACTGCGCGCGTGAGGGCTCTGGAACAAGAGCAATCAAAGATCGTGCAGAGGTCGCATGATGAATCGGCTGACCGACTCCGAGATCTCCGAGCGGCTGCGGTCGTTGGAGGGTTGGGAGGTGAGGGACAGCAGACTGGTTAAGTCCTTCCAGTTCAAGGACTTCATGTCGGCCGTCCACTTCGTCGACGAAATCGCTCCGCTAGCCGAGGCGGAAGGCCATCACCCCGACCTGCAGGTGGGTTGGGGCAAGGTCGTCGTCGAGCTGACGAGCCACGATGCCGGCGGCCTTACAGAGAAGGACTTCGAGGTCGCCTCTCGCCTTCCCCGGTAGGCGGCTCCGCCAGATCTAATGGTTATGGGTGCCCCCGCTCGGCAGCAATCCTTTCCTCCCGTGAACATGGTCCGTGAGTCGGCGCATCGCTGGGTTCTGCCGCACCACGGGAACATGCGGGTACAGGGCGTCGTGTTCGCGTCCGAATCCCTGCTCCCGTCTGCCCTCGGAGATCGTTCGCTGTCGCAGGTGGAGAACGTCGCCTGCCTTCCAGGCATCGTAAGGGCCAGCTTCGCGATGCCGGACGTGCATTGGGGTTATGGCTTTCCGATCGGCGGCGTGGCCGCAACAGACGTAGAGCGTGGAGGAGTCGTCTCGCCCGGTGGCGTCGGTTTCGACATCTCGTGCGGCATACGCCTGCTGTCCACGAACTTCGACGAAGGCGATCTCCGGCCGCGCCTGACCCGTTTGATGACCATGCTGAAGAGAGACGTACCCGCGGGCGGTGGCCGTGGCGGTATCTGGCGCGCCGACGACAAGGATCTCCAGCGAGTGCTCGAGCACGGAGCACGCGCCGCTGTCGAGGCCGGCTATGGCTTCACAGAAGACCTCGAGCGTTGCGAGGACGGTGGTTGGTTACCAGCCGGTGGCGTCAACGATGTGAGTGAGCGTGCGAAGGCTCGCGGCATCGGGGAACTGGGAAGCCTCGGCTCTGGCAATCACTTCATCGAGCTGCAGATCGTTGACCGGATCTTTGATCGTCAGGTCGCGCAGCGATTTGGGCTGCGTGAAGGTCAGGTGACGGCGATGATCCACACCGGCTCGCGTGGGCTGGGCCATCAGATCTGCGGCGACCATGTGCGGGAGATGTTGAAGGCGCTGCAGTCGTACCACATCGAACTGCCCGATCCGCAATTGGCGGCCGCCCCGGTCCGCTCGACGCACTGTGAGCGCTACCTGTCGGCAATGGCCTGGGGTGTTGGTGCGGCCAACTCGCCACGATCTTGCCCCGGCGGGCACGCTGATCCGCTGGAGATCGGGCGTGGTGACTCGGGCGGTGGCCCAGGAAGCGATCCCCACGGCCGGCTCCCTGCCTGGTTGGTGACCGATGCGCGTGCTTAGCTGATGACCCAGATCCGGCGGCTGACTCGTGAGCCCCGGAGCCGAGGCTCGCCTTCAGGACGTCCATTCTTACAGTCTGCTGATCCGAGGCGATGCTCTTGACACCGGCCTTTGCCCAAGGAAAAATTGACTAGGGTGGCCCTGGGCACGCGACCAGGCCAAGCGCTCGCCGGGCGCCGACCGGCCTCAGTAAGGTTTGCGCCGGGCCCATTCCAGGGCCACACCTAACTCCTGCCTCGAGGCCGGGCCTGCACCTCGATTGGCAAGGGCGAGAGCGAGGACGATGACGATGGGGCGACGGAGGTCGACGCGAAGTGCTCCGGCCCCTGGGAACTGGAAGGGCCGGCAACCCGGCCCTTCCAGATTCAACGCCTACCTCTGTGAGCCCACTCCGACCAGCTGCTTTTGCGACTTGCCGCCGATCGCGATCTTGCGCGGCTGCGCCGCCGGCACCTTCGGGATCTCGATTACCAGGATGCCGTTCTCGAAGCTTGCCTTGATCTGGTCCTCCTTGACGTCGCCCGGCAGTTGGACGCTGCGCGCAAAGCTGCCGTAGGTCAGCTCGCGGCGCAGATAACTGCCTTGTTTAGAGCTCGACTCCTGCTTGTGCTGTGCCGAGATGTTCAGCACTCCGTCGGAGTAGGTCAGCTCGACCTCCTCCGGCGAGAACCCTGGTACGGCGGCCTTGACCTCATACGCCTGGCCCTGGTCGACCACGTCGATCGGCAGGTACCAGGCACGCGAGCCGGTCTCGCGACTCTCCAGCAAAGGCCCGCCAAAGAAGTCGCTGAACAGCCTGTCCATAGCTGTATGCAGGCCGGCCAGCTCTCCCATCGGACTCCAGCGACTCAACGCCATCTCTCCTACACCTCCTGTTTTTGATGAACCAGGCGAATCGCTTTCAGGTCACATACCACCCTCCCTCCGGGGTCTAAACCAGGCCGTTTGAAGCCGTTGCGAGCCGGGGAAATGACCTGGAGGCGAGGTGCCCGGGGCAATGCCCGGCATTCCTGGCAAGAGAAGGTTGCGGAGGGCGTCCGATGAGAATCGCCCAGGTCGCGCCGCTGTTTGTGCGCATTCCACCCGAACGCTACGGAGGCACCGAGCGCGTCGTCCAAGTCTTGACCGAGGCCCTGGTCGAACGCGGCCATGAGGTTAGCTCTTTGCCGCCAGAGGAACCCGAACCTCGGCCATGCTGCACGCCACGACGCCTGCTCCGCTCTGGGAGATGGGTATCAGCGACGCGCTCGCATACCGAGTGCTGCAGGTCGAAGAGCTGGTCGCCCGATCGGCGGAGTTCGACCTCATCCACTCTCACCTCGACTACCCACCCTGGATTGCCGGCGGACGTCTGCGGGCGACCGTGATCACGACCATGCACAGCCGGCTCGACCTGCCCGAGCTCCGGCCGCTGTTCTCGTGCATGGCGCGATCCACCACGACGGCGAGCAGTGGAGAAAGTTGCGGCGTGCGCCCGAAGCGTATGAGTGATCGCCCGCCGCTTGCCTGAGTGCCTGTCGTGGGGCAGCGTGAGATCACCGCGCTCCAATTGGTGGCTACGCACGCCCGGAACTCGACGGCATGACGCAGGACCGTGAGGCACCCTCGAAATCCACGGGAATGTGAAAACGCCAAGTAGGAAACTAAGCTGGCTGCGCGACTACGAACGCGAGTCCGACAGCGCCACGCGATACAGGCGCCAGCGGTCGGGTACGCCTGCCAGTTTTCGCTTGCCGCGGTCTTGGAACGAGAAGCCTGACCCGGCGACGAGATCCTTGACCGTTTGAGAGACGAGGACTTCGCTCGCAGCGGCATGCGCTGCGATCCGAGCACCTATCGAGACGGTGAGACCGGCCGCCTTCCCATCGATCAGTTCGCACTCTCCTGTATGGATGCCGGCGCGGATCTGGATCCCGAGGTCCCGCACGCGCTCGGTGATCTCGAGCGCACAGCGGATGGCGCGCGCGGGCCCGTCAAAGGTCGCGTAGAAGCCGTCGCCAGCAGTATCGTTCTCGACCCCGTGCCAGCGCGTCAGCGCGTCACGCACCATTTCATGGTGGTGCTCGACGAGCTTCTTCCAGGCGTGGTCACCGAGGGCGGCCTGCTTATGCGTCGAGCCGACGATATCGGTAAAGAGAACCGTAGCGAGTACCGTCTCCAGTTCCGGAGGTCGAGGTTCCAGGCCGAGGAACGGATGGATAACCCTGACAACCTCTTCGATGTCATCGGGGCCGAAGTCGCCAGAGACCGGCGTGACAGTGGCATGAGGAATTAGCGAAGCCACGTACGTGGCGACATCGACCTTGCGTGGATATCGTTTCCGGGGAACCAGCAGGGTCGGTGCCTGAACCGAAGGCAAAACTGCTCGCACGTCGGTCTCGTACCAGATGTAGTCGAGCTCGCGGGCCATGTCCGGCGTAGCGGTATGACGGCTCATCACACCCGCCATCAGCCTCTGCTCTGGCGAGAGCACCAAGCCTGCGGCCGCCTCCGCCTCGGCCCACGCTTCTCCGTATTGGTTGGTGCCCCAGAGATTGAGCGAGCGTTCCTCGCGTTCCACGTAGTTGTGGCTGACGCCCCACGGGAAGTCCGGTGCCCACACCACCCGCGGGAAAGGCTCCAGCCAAACGATCGAGCGGACACGTTGCGGCTCGGTTGCGGCAAGCATCACGTTCGGGGCACCGGCTTCGTTGATGCCTCCGAGGACCGGGCACTCCGCTCCGACTTCGTCCAGGACGAGGCGCAGATCGCTCACTCGGGTCTCAAGGTTGGGGGCCGCCACGTTGCGGCTCGAAAGTCCGGTGCCGCGGCGGTCATGGAGGATGAGACGGCACGACGCGGCAAGGGCGCGCAGCAGCGGACCGGTCACTGGCCATTCCCACGCCAGATCGACATTGCCGGTGAAATCGAACCCCCACGCAAGATCGATCGGTCCCTCACCGGCGACCTGATAGGCGATGTAAGCGCCGTCTAGTGTTCGTACGTACCGGGTGTCACGGATCTGCATGATCTGTAGATCGAGGCTTCTGCCGCGCGGCCCACCAGCGGCGACGCGCTGCTGGCCGGCCAGAGGCGCCGCTATCCATCGATTGCTACCTGAAGGTTCGCACAGTTTCCCAACTGTGTGCCCAGTTCTCGCGCGTCCGCGCCGTGACGTAGAGTCCGATTAGTTTTCAACCTGGAGGACGTCAATACTCCTATGAAGACGCACAAGCTCGTAACCACCGAGGCCGACATCGTCTATGACGTCCACGGCCCGCTGCCCGCAGCTGACGGAAGTCCACCGCTGTTCATGATCGCCCAGCCCATGGACGCCAGCGGCTTCACCACGTTGGCGTCGTACTTCCCCGACCGCACCGTGATCACCTATGACCCGCGCGGCCTCGGCCGCAGCACGCGCAAAGATGGCCGGGTCGACAACGCGCCCACCGTCCAGGCAGACGATGTGCACGGCGTCATCGAGGCTCTCGGCCTCGGACCCGTCGAGATGTTCGCGAGCAGCGGCGGCGCGGTGACCGCGCTCGCGCTGGTGGCGGCCTACCCCAACGACGTGACCTGCCTGGTGGCACACGAACCGCCCCTGCTTGCTCTCCTTCCGGATGCGCAGGCCGCGGAGCGCGCCCGCGCCGGCGTTCGGGACGCTTACGAGGCCAAGGGGTCGGGTGCCGGAATGGCGGCCTTCATCGCAATGACGTCGTGGCGAGGGGAGTTCACTGACGATTACTTCGCCCGGCCCACGCCCGATCCCGCCCAGTTTGGGATGACGACTGAGGACGACGGGTCGCGTGACGACCCACTGCTCTCGGACAGATCCTGGGCGGTCACCAGCTATCGCCCCGACTTCGATGCGCTGACCGCGGCCCCGACACGCATCGTGATCGCCGTGGGCGAGGAATCTATGGGAACAGTCACCGGACGCACGTCGCTGGCCACGGCCGAACTACTGGGTCAGCAAGTGACGGTGTTCCCCAGCCATCACGGCGGCTTCATGGGCGGCGAATCGGGATATCCCGGCAAACCCGAAGCCTTCGCCGGCAAACTGCGCGAGGTCCTCAACGAGGACGACTGACGGGGGTGAGCCGATGTTTGTGGCTCTTTGCCTCGACGAAATCGCAGTCCAGGCTCAAGTTCATGCCAAAAGGTCAGTTTTCGCATGGCGTCAGCTTCCCGTGAGTGGGTATTCGGCGTACAGACCAACACGGCGCGGAAAATTCATCGGTCACGGACGACAGTCTGCTCGTGACTCATGAGCTCCGGTTCGGCCTGAACGTCGTTGCCATCCTGCTTGAGGCACCCGACGCAGAATTCCAAGCTCGACTCGATGAGTTCGAGAATGTGAGCCACAGGGCTGGGGCAATTGAAATCTGGCTCGTGGAGGCGGTAATGTCGGGCGCTGGGTACCGGGCGTCTAGCCAAAGTCGGCAGCGGTGATCCCATAGGCGTGACCGGATGGCCACTGCACCAGTTCGATCCGGTAGCCGTCGGGGTCACGCAGCCATGACGTTTGTGGCCATCAAGGCCGCCCGGGCGTTCGACTTGGCCGGCACTTAGTCCTGCCTTCGCAAGAGCCTCGATCATGCCGCTGAGGTCATCGACTTGCACCGCGAGGTGGCTGAACCCGCTGCCGATGACCACTGGTCCGTCGGCCGGCCGGTGCACCAGTTCGAGCGTAACCACCTCATCCGCCGGGAACTTGAGCATCGTTAAAGTCACGCCGTCGCCCAGATCAACGCGACCGACCTGCTCGAACCCGATTGCCCCGTAGAAGGCCAGTGAGGTGGCCAGGTCAGTGATGCGGTACGCCGGATGCAACGT
>VBDS01000146.1 GCA_005889085.1 Chloroflexota bacterium
CACCGGACTTGAGCGGCGGCATCGCGATATCGGAGATCAGGATGTCGGTCGACTCGCAGTACTTCCCCGCGATCGTCACGTTGCCATCCGGTGCCCGATCGGGATCTGAGGCGAGGAACGCTTCGTACCGTGCGCCGTACAGCTTCGGCCTGATGTTGTCGCCCATGCCGCCGTCGACCGCGACGTATCGGCGCACGCCCGGGATGTCCTTGATCGAGCCGACTGTGTAGAGCGCGATCCCTGCCGGCCCCGAGATCGAACGTCCGGGTTCGACGACGAGCTCCGGCACTTTCAAACCGCGCTGCGCGCATCCGCTTTCGAGCGCGTGACGCACCGTCTCGACGAAATGACGCGGCGTCGGGGGGTCGTCGTTCTGCGTGTATGCGATGCCCAGCCCGCCGCCGGCGCCGAGCTTCCGCGGCTCGAACGCCAGCTCATCGCGGAGCTGCGATAGAAGGCCCAGCATGATGTCCATCGCCTGCTCGTAGGCCCGCAGGGCGAAGATCTGCGACCCGATGTGGGAGTGCAGTCCGACGAGCTCGAGGCGCGGATGCTTTAGCGCCGTCTCCACCGCCTTGCGTGCAGCGCCAGACTCGATCGAGAATCCGAATTTCGAGTCGAGCTGTCCGGTCGAGATGTGGTCGTGCGTGTCCGGCTTCACGCCGGGCGAGACACGCAGCATCACAGACGCGCGTTTTCCCTCAGGCACCACCTGCTGCAGGAGCTCGAATTCGTGGTCGCCGTCGATCACGATCGTGGCTCCGGCGCTGTACGCGGCCTCCACGTCCACCATGCTCTTGTTGTTGCCGAGAAAATGGATGCGGTCGCGCGGAAATCCAGAGGTCAGGGCGAGGTGCAGCTCGCCCGCCGACACCACGTCGAGGCCCAGCCCTTCTTCGGCGATGACACGCAGGAACTGCGGAGAAGCGAAGGCCTTCGCCGAGTACAGCACCTGGCCCGCACCCCCCATAGCCGCGATGTACTCCGCCGAGCGCTGGCGCACAGTCGCTTCGTCGTAGACATAGAGGGGGGTTCCATGCCCGCGGGCGAGATCGACGAGGTCGCAGCCACCCACCTCCATGTGGCCAGCGGCGTTGACCCGGTACGTGACCGGGAAGAGCAACCTAGCGGGTCAGCTCTAGTTCGAGCTGGAGCCGCAAGAGCCGCACGCGCCGCCGCAGCATCCGCCGCCGCCGCTCGACTCGCTCGTGAAGTCGGAGAGGGACGACGACTCGCCGCCGCCGGCAAAAGCGAAGCTCGAGACAAGGACCCGCGTCTTGTTCGACTCGCACGCGGGGCACACCTGCGCGGTGTCGCGCTCGGCGAATCGGGTCAGGACCTCGAACTTCTCGGCGCAGCTCTCGCATCGATACTCGTAGATGGGCATTTCAGTGAACGATTCTAGGTTGTCTGAGCTCGCGCGGATGATCAACGGTTGGCCCGGTCTCGTCGCCGGACCCGCCGAGGAGCTGGTCGAGGACTCGCTGGTCCTGCTGGACCACCTCGGCGACGCTCGCCGCCTGGTCGACGTCGGTTCGGGCGGTGGCTTGCCGGGCCTGCCGCTTAAGATCGCCCGCCCGGACCTCGTGGTGACCCTGGTCGAGGCCGACCAGGCCAAGGCCGCCTTCCTGATCCAGGCCTGCGTGCGGCTCGAGCTGGCCGGCGTCGAGATATTGGCGCGGCGTGCCGAGGACGTCGGCCGCGACCCGCAATACCGCGAGGTCTTCGACGTGGCCGTCGCGCGAGCCCTGGCGCGGATGCCGACCTTGGTCGAACTCTGCCTTCCTCTCGTGCGGGTCGGCGGAACCCTGCTCGCGCAGAAGACCGAGAAGGCGGACGTGGCCGGAGCCCGGCACGCGATCGAGGTGCTTGGCGGGTCACTCGAAACGGTGGTGCCGGCGCCCTCGACCGCGCGGACGTCCGGAACTGTGGTGGTCGTACACAAGATGAGTCCAACTCCCGCAGCGTATCCGCGCCGCCCTGGGACCCCCAGTCGCAAGCCCCTTCACAACTGAGCTCGGCTAGAAGGCTTTAACCTTGCGGTGGGGTGGGATCACGAAACTGAACTTCGTTCCTCGAGAGCGCCACTTTTACGAGCTCTTCAAGCAGCAGGGGCAGCTTGTAAGCGAAGCACTGGGTGAGCTGAGCCTTTCGCTGAGCGAGGCGCGCAGCCATCACGCGAAGCTACGTGAGATCGAGCACCGATGTGACGACGTCACCCACGAGATCTACACCCTGACCAACCGTACGTTCGTGCCTCCGATCGACCAGGAAGACATCCTCCACCTGGCTCATTCGCTCGATCAGGTTGTCGACCTGGCTGAAGAAGCGTCGGACAAGATCGACCTGTACGCCGTCAGTTCGATAACCGACTCAGCGAACAGTTTCGGCCAATGCCTCGCACAGGCCGGCTCTCAGCTGGCCATTGCGCTCGAGCGATTCAGCGCCTCGGAAGACCTCGTGCCTGTCTTGGAGGAGATACATCGGCTTGAGAATGAAGGCGACCGAATAACCAGACAAGCCCTGCAGCAGCTTTTCGATTCGAACCATCACTCCGCTGTCGACCTCATAAAGTGGAAGGACATCTACGCTCTCCTCGAGTCCACGTTGGATGAATGTGAATCAGCCGCCGAAATCCTGGAGTCGATCACAATCAAAAAGGCCTGAATTTCGGCCTACAGGCTGGCGATCAGTCCCCGCACCCGTCGCTCGATCTCATCGCGGATTTCCCTGACTGCGGAGATCGGCAGTCCGGCCGGATCCGGCAGGAGCCAATCCTCGACTGGTGCGCTAAAAACCGGGCAGTCTTCTTCTGCGCAGCCCATCGTGATGATCCTCGAGGCCCAGGCTCCAAGCTCAGGCGTGAGAGCACGGGGTCTCGCGTCACTCAAGTCGATCCCCGTCTCTCGCATGACCTGTATCACCTCGGGATGGACGAAGGGCGCCGGGCGCGTGCCGGCCGACTGACCTGGCACTCGACCCTCCGACAAACGATTGAGGAAAGCCGCAGCCATCTGGCTGCGGCCGGCGTTGTGCACGCAAACAAACAGGACGTGGGGCCTGCTCTCTTCCAGAACATCAAGACGGTAGCCGATACCACGCAAAGTGGTGACCCGCACCTTGCTGCCTTCGAGCTTGGGTCGGAGCCAGGCGACATGCACGTCGACCGTCTTCGGCTCACCGACGAAGCGGGTGCCCCAAGCCGCGGCGAGAATACGATCGCGGCTCAAGACGACGCCGCGGTGCATCAAGAGAGCGTGAAGTAAATCGAACTCGCGCGGCGCCAGCTGCAGTTCCCGACCATCGACTTCTGCACGTCGCGAGCCGGAGTCCAAACGCAGCCGGCCGGCTTCGAGAATTGTCCTCGATGGGGCGGGTGCAGGTTTTCGCAACAGAGCCTGGACTTGAGCGGCAATCAAGTTCAATCCACTGCCCGCCGGCAACCATGCGTTCGCTCCCATGGCAAGGCACGTCGCTGCGACCCGCTCATCCTGGCCTATCGCCAGCAGCGGCGCCGCCGTTACCCGGCGAAGCGCGCCAGTTCCGTCCACCAGATCCGCAATGTGGAGGAGGATCGCATCGGCGAACGGCTCTCGCTGAAGGCCATCGACGCTTCGGTGGGCGACGACATCCACACCACTGGGGCCGAGCCTGCTCCTCAATTCAGCCGTCGTGCTCGTGGCGGCGCCGATGACCACAAGCCGGGCGCGGGTCGGTTCAGTACTTGGAGACGTTCAATTCCTCCACGTGCCCTGTCACGAGGTAGACGACCCGCTCGCAGACGTTCGTGGCTCGATCGGCTATGCGTTCCAGGTTATGAGTGACCCACAGCATGTAGGTCGCCTCGGCGATGTGGCGCGGATCCCCGACCATTGTCGAAATGAGCTCCTGGTACGCGCGATCGTACAGAGCATCGATGTCATCGTCTTCACGACACAGCGCGCGGGCCAGGCTCGCGTCTCGCTTGTTCAGCGCGGTCAACGCGCGATTGACCATTGACAAAGTTCGATCGCCCATTTCGGTGATCACACCGGGTACCTTGAGCGTCGGGTGAGGTCCCAGCATGAGGGCAACCTTCGCGATGCCCTCGGCGTGATCGCCCATCCGCTCCAGTTCCGGCAGCACGTAAAGAGCGCCAACCAGAGAGCGGGGTTCCTCGCCGCCGGCAGCGGAGAGTCGACGGACAAGTTCTTCTTCCAACTGGTAACGAAGGCGATTGACCTCCAGGTCGTCCCGGACGACTCGATCGGCAAGTGCGAGATCACTGCGGGCTAGCGCCTTCAGCGCTCCCTCGAGCGCCTGCGCCACCATGTCGCCGAGCCGAAGCAAGCCGCTGTCGGTCACTTCCAGAATGTTAGTGGGCGACCTTAACGACGCCATAACCCGACCCCGAATAGCCTTTTTTCCGGAGGACACGATGAAACTCACACCAGTCACACCCGGACGGCGCTTTTACGACCTGTTTCGAACCCAGGGCAAGCTTGTCAGCGAGACGCTGACCGAGTTGAGCAAGTCATTGCTCGAAGGCAAGAGCAGGCATGCTCGGTTGCGTGACCTCGAGCACGAGTGCGACGACGCGACGCATCAGATCCACAATCTGGTCAACACCGCATTCATAACGCCAATCGATGAGTCGGACATCTTGCTCCTCGCGTCAAGCCTGGACGACGTCGTCGACCTCGCCGAAGAAACCGGAGACAAGATCGATCTCTACCGTATCCACTCGGTCACCGACCCGGCCAGGCAGATGGGTGAGTACCTTGCGAAGGCCGGCATCGAGCTCGCTGCAGCGCTTGACCGCTTCGAAGGGTTTGCGGAGCTGAAGCCTCATCGGATCGAGATCCACCGCCTCGAGAACGAGGGGGACCAACTCATGCGAGCCGCGATCGGCGAGCTGTTCTCGACCGTCACCGAAGCGTCCGAGCTCGTGAAATGGAAGGACATCTACGACGTGCTAGAGGCCACGATGGACGCGTGCGAGCATACCGCCAACGTCATGGAGACGATCGCAATAAAAAATGCATGAGACCGCGATCCTACTGTGGGTCACGATCGCGGTCGCCGTCGCTTTCGATTTCACGAACGGCTTTCATGACACGGCCAACGCGATCGCGACTTCGATCTCGACCCGCGCCCTTTCTCCTCGTGTCGCGGTAGCTCTGGCCGCGATCTTCAACCTGGTCGGCGCCGTGATCACAGTGGCGTTCTTCCAGGCCAAGGTGTCGAACACCATCGCGAGCACACTCGCGATCAAGCCGGGGCTTGTAGTCGTGATGGCGGCGCTACTGGGCGCCATCTCGTGGAACCTCCTTACGTGGTATCGCGGGCTCCCGAGCAGTTCGACCCATGCTTTGATCGGAGGCCTGTGCGGCGCCGGTATTGCGGCGGCCGGCGGGCTGAGCGGCGTCAGATGGTCCGCGCTCCTAAAGCAGGTCGCAAGCCTCGTCATCTCGCCACCGCTCGGCTTTTTGGCGGCCGGGATCTTCGCGGTCCTGTTGATCGTTGTCATCCACCGCGCGGGCTGGCGGCCGGCACCCGTCAACCGCACTCTCCGCAGCCTCCAGGTAGTCACTTCCGCCTACCTTTCGTATTCGCACGGGGCCAACGATGCGCAGAAGACGATGGCGGCGATCACGCTCGCCCTGGTCGCATCAGGGAACCTGCCGAAGTTCCAGGTCCCACTGTGGGTGGTCGTCCTATCAGCCGCCGCAATTGGATTCGGGACCTACGCGGGTGGATGGCGAATCATCCGCACGCTGGGTTGGAGCATCCTCAAGCTCGAGCCCGTAACTGCCCTGTCAGCTCAGCTGATGGGCGCGACAGTCATCCAAGCTGCCACTGTGGTCGGCCTTCCCGTCAGCACGACGCACGTAATCACCGGCTCCGTGATTGGCGTCGGCGTAAGCCGAAAGCTCGCCGCAGTTCGGTGGGGACTCGGCGCGAGCATCGTCCTGGCCTGGATCGTGACCATTCCGGCCTCAGCGATGATCGCCTGGGTTGCGTATGCCATCTTGCACACAGCTGGCCTGCGCGGCTAGCTCTTCCCACCAGCAAAGAAACGTTTCATATCAGGGACGTCACCATTAAACTGACTGCGCTCGCCCAACGCAGGCGGGAAATTTCGAGCGGCATCCAGACGTTTCAGCTGACGAAGGAGCAACGGTGGCAACAAAGATTCTCGAAGTTGCGGAAGTGAGCGTCATTAGAGCTGCTGGCGGTGTCGTGCTTCGAAGCTCCCGGTCGGGCGAGACCGAAATCGCGGTTGTCCACCGCCCCGCCTACGACGACTGGACGCTTCCGAAAGGCAAGATTGAGCCCGACGAAAGCCCCGAGGACTGCGCCCTGCGTGAGGTCCGCGAGGAGACCGGCCTTCGCTGCGATCTGGTCCGACCTCTCGGCTGCACCGCCTATGTCGACCGCCGCGGTCGCGACAAGGTGGCTTGCTACTGGGTCATGGAGGTGCGCGGCGGACGGTTCAAGCCGGGGATTGAGGTCGACAAGCTGCTATGGCTGTCGCTCAAGGAGGCCCTCAAGCGTCTCACCTATGGCCGCGACAAGACGCTGCTCCTGCAACAGGACCTGCAATAGGCTCCTCCCCATTTATGGGGGCCGCGCCCCCTGTGGGGGCACGGAGGGGGAGGGGCGCGGTCGGTAAGCTTGGTCGTGTGCAGACGATCACCCACGCTGACCCGCTTGTCGTCGCCGGCGTAGAGCTGCGCTCGCGGCTCTTCATCGGCACCGGCAAGTATCCGACCGACGAGTCGATGGTCGCCGCGCTCGAGGCATCGGGGTGCGAGCTCGTCACTGTGGCGCTCCGCCGCCTGGACCTGGACGATCCGAAGAAGAAGACCATCCTCGACGTGATCGACTGGCATCGCTACCGCATCCTGCCGAACACCGCTGGATGCAAGACCGCAGATGAGGCGATTCGCATCGCCAGGCTCGCCCGGTCGATGGGCCTGTCAGATTGGGTCAAGCTCGAGGTGATTCCCGATCCGCGCTACCTCTTCCCCGACCCGGAAGAAACGCTGAAGGCCGCGCGCGTGCTCGTCGATGAAGGCTTCAAGGTGCTGCCATACATCAATGCCGACCCGGTGCTTGCCCGCAAGCTCGAGGCAATTGGCACGGTGACGGTGATGCCGCTGGGTTCGCCGATCGGGTCGGGCCAGGGCATCCAGACCCTGGAGCAGATCCGGATCATCATCGAAGAAGCGCGCGTTCCGGTGGTGGTCGACGCCGGGATCGGAGCTCCCTCCGACGCCGCGCTCGCGATGGAGCTCGGCGCTGACGCCGTCCTCGTCAACACGGCGATCGCGCTGGCAAGCGACCCCGCGCTCATGGCAGAGGCGATCAAGGAAGGCGTGGAAGCCGGGCGCAAGGCCTACCTCGCGGGCCGGATCCCCAAGCGGGCCGAGGCCAGGCCGAGCTCGCCAACCGAGGGCATCTCGCTCTGAGGGGGGAAGACCCCCCTTGAGGCGCCGCGCCCGGCGGAGCCGGCTCGCGGCGCACCCCCCTGCGCCCGAACTAGTCAGACCGGTGGCGATGGCAATCGTCTCCAGCGCGGAGGCAGGCCTCCAGGCCGCCTCGCGCGCCACAATCCTTCAGCTGCGGGCTCCCGCCATGACCGCAGCCGACATCGAGCGCGAAGCAATGCTCCTGGTCGCAAGCTCGCCAGTCCCCGTCTTGATCAGCGCGCGCTGCGATGTCGCCCTCGCGTGCAAGGCGGCCGGCGTGAATCTCCCCGAGCGCGACATCTCGACCCGCGACGCGCGGACGTTGCTCGGCGAGCGTTTGATAGGTCGCTCAGTCCACTCGCTCGAGGTCGCGCTCGCGGCGGAACGTGAAGGCGCCGATTTCGTCATCTTCGGCCCGGTCTGGGAGAGCACCAGCCACCCGCAAGAAAAGGCCGCCGGCGTCGAGGCTCTGTCGCGCGTCGCTCACGCTCTGCGTATCCCGGTGCTCGCCATCGGCGGCGTGACCGAGGACCGCATCGCGGAATCCGGGGCCGCAGGAGCAGCGGGCTACGCGGCGATCCGGCTTTTCGAATGATCTCGCTGCAGGTTAACGGCAAGCACGTGGAGCTCGAGCGCCCGACGCCTCTGCTCGCCTATCTCGACCAGCTGGGTGTGAACCCTCGCGCCGTGGCCGTGGAGCACAACGGCGAGATCATCGAGCGCTCCGCCTACGAATCGGTGACCCTGCGCGAGGGCGACCGGGTGGAGATAGTTCGCATGGTCGGCGGGGGTTAGGCAACCTCGGGGGAGAGGGGCGCTCGCTACGTATCCGTCCTCTCTCTGATCGCCTGTTCCGCCTCGGCCCGCTCGTCCCACGGTTCGGAGCCGCGCGCTGTCCGCATCGAACGTTCGTGGCCTTTGCCCGCAAGCAGCACAGTGTCGCCCGGCTGCGCGATCTCGATGGCGCGACGGATCGCGGCCCTGCGGTCGATCACGACCTCGAAATCGCGGCCAGGAGCCTTCCCTTCCGCGCCAGACTGCACATCGCGCGCGATCTCGACCGGGTCCTCGCTCAACGGATCGTCCGTCGTGATGATGAAGAAGTCGCTGAACTCGGCAGCCGCGCGGCCCATCCCGGGTCGGTCATGGTCGGAGCGCGCGGTCGAGCCGAACACGGCGATCAAACGCCCGCGCGTGAACGGCCGCAGCTCTGCCAGCGCACTCGCCAGTGATCCCGCCGCGTGGGCGAAGTCGATGTAAACGCGGAAATCCTGTCCCAGGTCGACGGGCTCGAGCCGGCCGCGCACCCCTTCGAAACCAGCCAGCCCCTGACCGACGTCCTCGAGCGGCACGCCGAGCGCCAGGCAGACTCCCGCCGCGCACAGGGCGT
>VBDS01000016.1 GCA_005889085.1 Chloroflexota bacterium
GGAAGCACCATGAGGAGCGCGCATGTGAGCGCGATCAATGTGAGGTTCACGTTGTCTCGGTCGCGCCGTCTCATCTGCGTCGCCTGACCAGGCGGGTCACGAGCAAGGGCATTACGGCGCCCAGGCCGACGAGGCCGAGCAGAGACTCGGGCACGATGATGCTCGGCGGCACGATGCGCGTATCGCCCACGCCAACCGGGCCGTCGTAGACCATCGACGGTTTGCCGCCGGTGCCGTGAGTGAGCGTCACGGTGACGCACAGCGAGCCGCCGGGCGTGATCACCACCGGCAGCTGGCTGGCGCTCGTGCTCACCGTGAATGGGCTTGTCGTGTTGGCGCCGTAGGTGGCCGACCACGTGGTTCCGGCGTTTGGAATCGTGGCGACGAACCCGGCGCAGCTGGCGGTCAGCGAGACGCCGGCCGCGATGGTCACGGTGTCGTTGGTCTGACCTGAGCCGCCCGTCCAGTACATCGTGAATGTCCACACCCCGCCGGCTACGGTCTGCGCCGGGAGGTTGCTGAACGTCCATGTTGTGGCGACGCCGCCTGCCTCCGACTGGATCTGACAGCCGGGGTTTGTGCTGCCTGGGTTCTGGTCGATGGTGCTGGCCGTGCACCCGGGGGCCGTCCCTGTGCCATGCAGGTAGAGGGGGTTGCCGGCCGCGCTGACCACGGGCGCATGCGTGGAAGCCAGCGCCAGGCCGCCCAACGTCAGACCGAGCAGACCGACGATGAGCCAACCCAGCCAGCGCCGGCGCGCCATCGGCCGCGCGGTTGGAGAGGCCGGCAGCCGCGCCGCAGGCGCGCTCCATCGCTGCTCGCTGGGGCGCCGGCCCCTCAGCCAGCGACGCAGCAGGTACAACCGGCGCAGGTGGCGCACCTGGTCCGTGACGTGGCCCGTCTTGGGCGTGCGGAACCAGGGCCCCTCATCCTTGCTGATCAGTCCCTTCAGCGCGGCCCAGCCCTGGAACGGGACGAGCGCGAAGGAGAGGACCAGCGCACCGAAAACTCCCTGCACGTCGCGCAGCGGCGCCTCCTCCAGGATCAGCCCACCGAGGTTCATGAGCGGAAGGGCGAACACATTGGAGAAGATCAGCGACCATCCGAGAAGCGCGGTCCATCCCGGAACGTGGGTCCGAAACACGAGCTCCGAGATGAGCCAGCTGATCGAGCCGGCGACGAACAGGGCGGCCTGCAGGTAATAGGTCGAGTCGTAGACGAACTCGAGCTTCTCGATGGGCGTGACCAGCGGCGATCCCATGATCGGCAGGAACCACTTGCGGACGTTATGCGTATGTCCCTCTGCCCAACGCATCCGCTGCCGCGCCAGCCGCGCGAACGTGCTCACGCATTCCGCGGGAGTCTCCGCCCACGGCGTGTAGATGACCTTGTAGCCGCGTGCGTAGAGCTTTAGGGTGAGCTCCCAGTCCTCCGTGATGCTCGTGCCCCAACCTACGTCGCGAAGCACGTCGGCCCGGATCATGTAAGCCGTGCCTGCGATCATCTTCAGCGCGCCGATCGCGTCCTGGAAGGGCCGTTCGATCATGTAGCTGCCCGAGTACTCGGCACGCACCGCCTCGGTGAGCCAGCTCTCCGACTTGTTCAGGACGTGCCACTGGTAGCTCTGCACCGCGGCGACCTCGGCGCGGCGCTTGACCTGGCCAGGCTCCGATGGAGGTTCGATTCTGCCAAAGGCGGCCTCGAATCGCCGGATCGACGTGCCGTCGCTGACGCGATAGAAGAGGGGCAGCAGGCGCTCGATCGAGTCCGCAAATGGGACGGAGTCGGCGTCGAAGACGACGACGTATTCAGTGCGGGGGTCCATCACTTTCAGCGCCTCGCTGAGCGCGCCGCCCTTGTAGCCGGTGCGGCTCGTCCGATGCAGGATCTTGAAACGCGGCTGGTTGCGCCAGCCCTCCAGGATCTGGACTGACTCGTCGGTCGAGTCGTCGACGACCACGACCTCGTACTCCGGATACTCGAGCTGTGCCAGCGCGTTCAGCAGGCGCTCGATCACACGCTTTTCGTTGTAGGCGGCGACGTGGACGGAGACGAACGGGTGGTAGCCGAGGTCAACGTGATACCCGTTGCCGTTGCCGTTGCCGTTGATGCGGTTCGTCCCGTTCCCGTTGGCCTTGCTGCCGCCACCCCGGGGTCCCGCGCCGACGAGCGTAGTGAGCAGCACCATCGCGGTGCTCAGGTAGTACTTGACCGCGTAAGCGAAGAAGATCGCTCCGAGGAACAGGCCGGTGAAGGCAAACCCATAGGCGACCCAGTCCGCGCCGCTGCGGATCTTGGACTGAACGACGAGGTCGGAGAAGCCGTGGACGATGGCGATGAGCGGGATGACGCCCACCACGAAGGCGAGGATGAGCACGGTGTTGAGGAGGAAGCTCCAGAGAAGAGAGGTGAGGCCTGAGCCGCGGTCCGGCCGCGGCCCGATATGCCGCCCCGGATCTTCTCCCGACGCCATCAGTCCGTGCCCTCGAAATACAGGTCGGCGCTGAGCTCCGCGCTGTCGAATCGCCGGTGTCCACCAGGCGTCGTGACCGTGGCGTGAAGGCGGCCGCGGCGGACGGCCCGGTTGAGCGTGGGCTGGCTGACGCCGAGCAGGCGGGCCGCCTCCCCGGTGGTCAGAAGGCGGGCGCCGTCAGGTTCGTCGAGCAGGCCGGCCGCGAAGGCCTCGATGTCTTCAGAGCGAAAGCGCCGGTGGCCGCCCGGGGTGATGAGCGCCGGGTGAAGGAGGCCTTTGGCCACGGCACGGGAAACTGTCGCCTGGCTTACGCCCAGGCGGGCTGCTACATCCTTCGAACTGATCAATCTGTGCAAGACGTTGCTGGAGCAACGCATCATATGCGGATCGCAGTCCCCTGCAGCCGGCTAAGGGCTTGGGATTTCAAGGATGGCGCAGGCACTTCGTCGTTGAAAATGTGCAAAGATCGACCAACCCCTTCGGGGATTTCGTGCCAGACTTTTGACTGCGCAGCTGTGCGCGCTGGCCTTCAGAAAGGAATTAGCGACTTCATCTTCACTTAGAACCTCACCCCCCGCAGCCAAGCTCGGAGCCGGTGTCGAGAAATCGCCCGGCCCGAGCCTTTTTTATGGGTATTTGATCCCTTCCCCACTCGCTGGGGAAGGTGGCCCCGCCGCGCAGCGGCCGGGCCGGATGGGGAGTAGCGAGCCTATTTGAGGCCGTCCGCCCACTCATGCAAAGCCTCTCGCCACGGTCGCAGCGGGCGGTACCGAATGGTCGCGAGGCAGCCGTTGAGCGGCCTGCGCGCCGGGGTCGGATAAGCCTCGCTGCTCACCGACTCCACCGTCTCGGAGCGGCCGAACTCCTCGAGCGTAGCCCGCGCGAAACGGTCAAAACCAGAGCAGCCTTCATTTACGGTGTGGACGATGCCCGCCGCGCCCTGCTCGGCGAGCTCGAGCGCAGCGGCGGCGAGGTCTTTGGCGGAGGTCGGGTTGACCATCTGGTCAGAAACGACGCGAAGCGGTTGACCCGATCGCGCTCGCTCCAGGATCCGGATGGGAAAGCTCTGCGGCCCGCCAAACACCGCCGCCGTGCGCATCACCAGGACCTGGGCGCCTACCTCGAGCACGTGGCGCTCCCCCGCCAGCTTGGAGCTCGCATAAACGGAGAGAGGCGACGGTTCGTCGGCCTCGGTATAGGGCTGGTCATGTTTGCCGTCGAAGACGAAGTTGGTCGAGAAGTGGACCAGCGCCGCGCCATGGCGGCGGCAGGCGGCGGCCAGGATCCGCGGGCCTTCGGCGTTGGCTGCGTACGCTGCGTCTGACTCGGACTCGGCGCGGTCGACCGCGTTGTAGGCGGCGCAGTTGAAGACCACTTCTGGTTTGCGCTTTCCGATCAGTCGCTCCACCTCGATCGCGTCGGTGATCGAAGCCTGGGCATGACCGACGCCGCTATCCGGCCCGAGAACGTGCACGAGCTCCAGGCCAAGCTGTCCGTTGGCGCCGAAGACGAGAGCTTTCAGAGTGTGGCTTCGTCAGCCTGCGGCGCGGTCTGCTCCGAAAGCAGCGCCGTGATCTCGGACTCTGGAGCGGGCCTGCCGACCAGGAAACCTTGCGCCGCGTCACAGCCGGCTTCGATCAGCACGGCCTCCGCCATCCGGTCCTGGAGCCCTTCCGCCACCACCCGCAGCCCCAGGTTGTGACCAAGGCCGACGGCCGAACGAACGATGGCGCCTGAGTCCGCGTCGCTCCCCAGAGCGGAAACGAACGAGCGGTCGATCTTGATCTCGTTGACAGGCAGGCGCATCAGGTAGAGCAGCGACGAGTAGCCGGTGCCGAAATCGTCGAGGGCGAGGCGGACACCGATCTCATGCAGTCGCTGCAGGGCCTTCGCGGCAGCGGCGGCCATCGCCACACCTTCGGTGATCTCGAGGGTGAGGCGGCCCGGGTCGACTTTGAAGTTGCCGAGTGCGCGCGCGACCATCTCCTCCAGCGAGTGGTCCTCGATGTTCCGCGGCGATACGTTGAGCGACACGCCGACATCGATTCCTTCTTCGAGCCATTTGCAAAGCTGGGCGAGCGCAGAATCGATGACCCATGCCGTGAGCGGATGGATGATGCCCGTTTCTTCGGCCATCGGTATGAAGCGGTCCGGCGGCATAAGGCCGTCACGCGGATGATTCCACCTGACGAGCGCCTCGACGGTGTGGACGGCGCCGGTCGCCAGAGTCACCTGCGGCTGGTAGTGGAGCACCAGCTCGCCCTGGGGGATGGCGCGGCGCAGCTCGCCGGCAAGGCCTGACCGCCGTAATGTCTGGGCCTCCTGCTCAGGCTGGTAGATCGCGTATCCGCCGCCTGATCGCTTGGCGACGTACATCGCAACATCCGCCCGGCGCAGCAGCGTGCCCGGATCATCACCGTGCACCGGGTACATCGCGATCCCGATCGAAGCGCCGGTCTCGACCATCTGGTCAGCGATGGCAAACGGACCCTCGAGAGAGGCCAGGATCTTGCGTGCCGAGGCAACCACGTCCTCCGGGTGCCGGGCGTCCGTGGTCAGCACGGCAAATTCGTCGCCACCCAGCCGCGCGATCGTGTCGGTCGCGCGCAGGACGCCGCGCAGGCGCGCCGTCACCTCCTGCAGGAGACTGTCGCCGCGGTCGTGGCCAAGGGCGTCGTTGATGTCCTTGAAGCGATCGAGGTCGAGCAGCAAGACGCCGAACATCTTTTGATTGCGCCGGGCCGCCAGCAGAGCCTGGCGCAGGCGGTCACCGAACAGGCTTCGGTTGGGCAGGCCGGTGAGTGCGTCGTGGAGGGCCTGGTATTCGAGCGCGTCGGTGTGCGCCTTGCGCTCCGAGATGTCGCGCAGCGTCGCGATGAACATATGACGTGAGCCGATCTGCATCGAGCTGACCACGAACTCGAGCGGGAAGAGACTTCCGTTCTTCCGCTTGCCCATCGTCTCGTGGGCGCCGCTCACAGGCATGTCGACGTTCAGCCGGCGCTGGAGGTAGTTGTCGAACGCGCTGCGATGCGTCGTCGCGATGAGGATCGCGGCCTGCTCCCCGATCAGGTCTTCTTCCGAATATCCGAACAGCCTCGTGACGGCTGGATTGGCGGACTCGATTATGCCGGTCGGGTCGATGGTGGCCAGGCCGTCCGAGACGTTGTCGAGCACCGAACGCATCCGCTTTTCGCTTTCCTGCAGCGCGACCTCGGCGCGCTTGCGCTCGACGAACTCGCCGATCTGCGAGCCGACGTCGTTCATCACCGCGACAAGGCCATCGTCGAGCTCGCGCGCCGCCCACGTATGGAGGGAGATCATGCCGACGACGCGGCGGCCGCTGCGCACCGGGAAGCCGACGATGCCGTGCAGTCCGACGGCGACAGCGGCTGCGGAGCGGGCCGATGGATCGCCCGACAGGTCGGGCATGGCGACCGGCGCGCCCGATTCCCAAACGCGCCCAGCAAGCCCCTCGCCGCGACGGTAGTTGACCTGTGCCGCGGTGGCCTCATAGGCCGTCGTGTCGCGGCCTGGCCTCTTCCATGCAGTCACGAAGTGCATCGCCTCGCGTTCGTTGTCGACCTCCCAGTACTCGGCGAGCTCCCAGTCGAGCGTCCTGCACAGACCCTCGAGGACTCCGGGTGCAGCCTTGTCCCATCCAGGAGATGTGACGAGCGCCTGGGTGACGGCGAACCGCGCAGCCTGAAGGACCTCAGCGCGTTTCCTGTCGCGAATGTCCACGGCGACGGTCTGGAAATACTGCGGCTTGTTGGCGAAGTCACGGACAAGGCGCATCGTCAGGTCGACCCACACGTGCTCACCGTCTTTGCGCGTGTAGCGCTTCTCGATGCGGCGGCCCTCCTCCTCGCCCGCGAGCATGCTGTGCATCGCCTCGCGCAGCGCAGCGGCGTCGTCGGGGTGCGTGATGTCGAGGAGCGCGAGCGTGCGCAGCTCGACGTCGCTGTAACCGACGAGGTCGCAGAACGCGGGGTTGACCGTCGTGATCCGGCCATCGAGACCGGTGAACGCCATGCCGGCCTGCGCCTGCTCGAAAAGGGTACGGAAGCGGGTCTCGCTTTCGTGCTCGGCCGCCTCGGCGCGCAGCTTCTCGCTGATATCGGTGACGAGCGTCAGCTGTTGGTTGCGCCTGGTGGTCAACCGATGAATGGCCACATCGAGCGACACGCGGCGGCCCGACTTCGTCACCATCGTCGACGTGTAGCGTGCGGGAGCCTCCTCACCGGCGATGCGTCGGGCGAGGTTGGCGCGATACATGTCCTGGTCCTCGGGCGCGGCGAGCTCGATCATGGACGGCATTGCGGCCAGCTCCTCGCGCGTGTAGCCGGTGAGCTCGACGTAAGCGTCGTTGCCCACGACAAAGCGCCCGTTCTCGGTGATCATGATGCCCTCGCCGATTTCGCTGAGCGTGGCGAGCAGCGAGCTCTGGCGCTCGACCTGGACGCCGAGGTCACGCTCTACCGACCGGCTGGTCAGCATTGCGAGAATTCCGAGGCCGATCAGTAGGAGGGTCCAGATGACCACAGCGCTCAGAGAGGTCATGAGCTGGAAGACGGCGTAGACCCACAGCGCTCCCAGGCCGAGGATGGCGATGCCGAACACGTAACCGAAGTGACGGGAGTGCATTCCGACCTCGAAATGGAGGAACACGGTCGCAAAGCTCACGGCGGCCAGCGGGGGGAGGTCGTCACCTAGCCAGCGCCCCGCCGTCCCCATCACGAGGACGGTTAAGACTGTGGCTATGACCATGACCGGGATCTGGACCCGCAGGCTCGAGCCTATGGGCGAAGCCTTTATCCACACCGCAAAGGCGGCAAAAACCACCCCGATGCCGATGAGGATCGCCTCCTGGCGGACCACGCCGGCTGGTGGGCTGGCCTCCCAGATCCGGTAGGCGACCGCGCCTATGACTGCGGCGACGGCCACTCCGTTGACCAGAGGCAGGGTCCAGGGCCGGGAGGGCCGTGCCAGGCCGATCGCAGCCCAGGCCGCGCCGAACAGAGGATCGGCAGCCGGCGCCGGGGACACGCTCAGCTCTTTAGCCAACTCAGAGAACGATAACGGTCGGGACCCTGATTTGAGTTCAAAATCGAGCGGCGGCCGACCGTCAGCCGGGTTACTTGCCGCCCTTGGTCTGAGGTCTTTGGGGAACAGTTCGCTTGAGGGGTGGCCTGCGGCCGGCGTGGAGGGGGTTCACCTTGTCGCCGTCACCGTCTTTGCCCGCGCGGCTGGCCCGCCCCGCGGTAGCGTGGAGGGTGCGCAGCTTCGCCAGGCGCTCCTTTTTGGCCGCCAGGGCGGTCTTGAGAGCCTCGGAAAGCTGGGTGTCGTTCATCGGGACGACCCGCAGCCGCGCTTCCAGCTCCAGGACCTCAACTTCGGCCCTTGTCAGTTCGAGATCGATCGTTTTGGACACTGTCATCCTCTTATATACGTTTCAAAGCTACTGAACCCAATAACTACCCCGCAAGTCGCCAAGTTATGCCTTGATCCGCACTGGACCCCGATTACGACGGTCGCCTGAGTGAGCTGCAGTACGTCGAAGGAGCCCAAAAGCCCTGATCCGTGACCGACACCTTCCTCTCACGACTTCACCGCGCACGTAATGCGGATGGGAAGTCTAAACAGAACTTGACGAAACTAATCGGGCCTTCTGTTGTCGATTTCAGCAGGTGGCACGCCGGCCCAGCCAGGCACGACACCGGAATTCGCCTCGCTGTATCCAACGGTCCATTTTGACTGTGGAAATTCAGCTCCGCTGAGCGGTCGCCCCAACGGAGCCAAAAACAGGAGCCAGCTCAGTCCAACGAGATCGCGTTGCGCAGCTTGTCGAAAAAGCTCTTCGGGACCTTTTCGGGCTTGCCGGTCAGGCCCCCGACCTTGCGCAGCAGAGCCCTCTGCTCAGGGTCCAGGTCTTTCGGGATGACGACTTGCACGACGACGTACTGGTCGCCGCGCCGCCCACCTCGCACGTCCGGCATGCCCCGGCCCTGCAGCCTGAAGGACTGCCCGTTCTGGGTACCGGCGGGGATCGCGATCTCGACCGGCCCCTCGAGGGTCGGGATCTGGATCCGGTCCCCAAGCGCCGCCTGGACCATGTTCACACGCAGCTCGAAGATGATGTCCTGGTCGTGGCGCGCAAGCTCGGGATGGGCCTTGACACGAAGCACCACATAGAGGTCGCCGGCCGAACCGCCGCGGAGGCCGGCCTCCCCTTCCCCGCTGATCCGGATCTGTGACCCGGTGTCGACGCCGGCAGGGATCTTGACCGCCAGTCGCTTGGTCTTCTGGACCCTGCCCTGGCCGCGGCACTGAGTGCAGGGGTTCTTCAAGATCCGCCCCGCGCCACCGCAGGTCGGGCATATCGCCGTTGTGACGACCTGGCCGAAGAACGACTGCGCAGCGCGCCGGATCTGGCCCGAGCCACCGCATCCCGGACAGGTCTCCTGGCCGGAGCCGGGTTCCGCCCCGCTGCCCGTGCATCGGTCGCATGTGAAGGGTCGCGCCACCTCGATCTGCTTCTCGATTCCTGTGAAAGCTTCCTCGAACGTGATCGTCAGGTCGTAGCGAAGGTCGTCACCCCTGTTCGAGCGCTCGCGCCGCGCTCGGGCGCCGAAGCCGCCGCCGAAGAACGTGTCGAAGATGTCCGCGAAGGGCATGTCAGTGAAATCGACGGCCGGTCCGGCCGCGCCCGCCGCAGCGTGACCGAACATGTCGTAGCTGCGCCGGCGCTCGGGATCGGACAGTACGGAGTAGGCCTCGCTCGCCTCTTTGAAGCGCGTGTGCGCCTCCATATCGTCCGGGTAGCGGTCGGGGTGCGAGTCCATCGCGATCTTGCGAAAGGCTCGCTTCAGCTCGTCAGGCGAAGCCTGCCGGCCGACGCCGAGCACCTCGTAGTAGTCGCGCTTGACCGCCACTGGTTGTTAGGAGTCGTCTTCCGAGCGCGCCGGGGGCCGCGCGAGCTTGACGAGCGCCGGCCGCACCACGCGGTCGCGGATCCGATAGCCGCGGCGCAGCTCGGAGACCACGGTGTCCTCCGGGTGCTCAGTCGACTCCTCGTGGCCGACCGCCTCGTGCAGCTTGGGGTCGAAACGCGTACCGACCGAATCGATCGGCTGCAAGCCATGTGTGCCGAGGACCTCTTCGAGCTTGCGCACGCTGAGCTGCAGGCCCTTGACCCACGACTCGTCGATGCCGGCAGGCCTGTGCTCCAGCACCTTTTCCAGGTCGTCGAGCACCGGCAGCAACCGCGCGATCAGCTCCGCCGAAGCGTGCTGGATGGTCTCGAGCTGCTCCTGGCGCATTCGCTTCTTGTAGTTGTCGAAGTCCGCCGCCGTGCGGAGGTATTTGTCTTTCAGCTCCGCCACCGCCGATTCCAGCTCGGCGATCTTGCCCTGGTACAGAGCAGTGGTCGCCTCAGCCTGCTCGGGGTCGGCAGGATCGTGCGGATGCTTGCGAGTTGTCATCGGTCTCTAGATACCGCGTACGCCTTGGGGCTCAAACGCCGAGCTCCGCCATCCGGTCGCTTGCTCCGCGAGCCACGGCCTGCAAGCGCGCCACCGTCTGGCTGTACGCCATGCGCGTCGGGCCGATGACTCCCACCACGCCTTTCAGCCGGTCGGAAGGACCGTAGGTCGTCAGCACTACGGTGCAGCCCTGCAGCTGGCTCGACGTGTTCTCCGAGCCGATGACGATCTGGAGATCGGACTCGCCGATGAGCTGGCGCAGCAGGACGGTCAGATAGCGCGTCTCCTCCAGGACCTCGAGCACCTGGGTCAGGCGAGACGATTCGGCAAACTCCGGATGCCGGAGCAGGTTGCGCACGCCGTCGTGCACTACGAGGCTCTCCGATCCTTTCTCGTACAGGTCCAGCACAGCGATGACGCGTCCCAACAGCTCCTTCTCCAGGCCCAGCGGTGCGTCGTCATAGCGGTGACGCGCCTCGTCGCTGGCCCGACCTCCGAGTGATGTATTGAGGCTTTCCGCCAGCTTCGTCAGCTGGGCCTGTGTCGCGGGCTCGGTCGTGCTCACCACCTGCTGACGGAGCAAATTGCCCTCGAGCAGCAGGATGAGCAGGACCTCTTTGGGTTCGAGCGAGACCAGGTCGACGTGCTTGATCCTTGCGAGCGAACCCTGCGGTGCGCTGGCGACCGAAGCGTTCTGCGTGACCGCCGCGATCGTCATCGCCACGCGCTCCACCATCCCCTCGACGTCCGCCGGGGCCGCGCGCAGCTCGTCGTGGATGTAGGTCTTGATCTTGTCGGGGATCGGCTCGAGGTCCATGAGAAAGTCGACGAAGTAGCGGTAGCCGGAGTCGGTGGGCACGCGGCCGGCCGAGGTGTGTGGCTGGGCGAGGTAGCCGAGGTCCGATAGCTCGGCCAGCTCGCTACGAATCGTGGCCGAGGAGAGGTTGACGAAGTAGCGGCTCTGGAGCGCCTGCGATCCGACCGGCACGGCGCTGGTCGTGAACTCGTGCACCACCGCGCGCAGGATTGCCTGTTTTCTGTTCTCCATTCCTTTCAGCACTCTCCCATCGAGAGTGCCAATTCAGAGTACAGCGAGGGCGATCTGGTTGTGCAGGTCGAGCCCCCGCCGCGTCGGGACGACCCGGCCGTCGACCCGGTGGACCAATCCGGCCCGCTGCAGGTGTTTGAGCTCGGTTTCGAAGCCCGCAGGGACCGCCATGCCTTCGGCGGTGCGGAGCCCGAGCATCAGCGACTCCGCAGCGGCCTTGCGGGCGTCGAGCTCCTCCCCATCGGCTTTTGGCGCCGGCGTCGCCGCGATGTACTCTCGCGGCCTGGCGATGTTCCACCACCGCCACGCCGAGGTGCCGTCGGTGGCGTAGGAATGTGCCCCCGCGCCCGCGCCGTAGACGGGCCTGCATCGCCAGTACGACTGGTTGTGGCGCGACTCGAAACCGCCCGCTCTCGCCCAGTTCGAAACCTCATAGCGGTGATAGCCGGCAGCCTCGAGCTCCACACACGCGGCGTCGAGCTGGTCCCACTGCAGGTCGGTCTCGACCTCAGGCACCCGGCCTTCGGCCCGCCTGCGATAAAGGAGCGTGCCCTCCTCGAAAGAGAGGCAGTAAGTCGAGACGTGGTCCGGCCCCAGCGCGATCGCGCGGCGAAGTGTGTCCAGCCACGTGTCGAGGTTCTGATATGGCACCGCGTAGATGAGGTCGATGCTGATGTTGGGCACTCCCATCTCGCGGGCCAGGCCAAATGCCCTCGTCGCCTGCGCCGCGTCTGTCTTGCGCTCGAGCACCGCCAGTGCGCGAGGGTCGAACCCCTGCACGCCGAGGCTCAAGCGGCTCACGCCGCCCTCCAGCCAGGCGGCGAGCCTTGACTCGTCTGTGCTGGCAGGGTTTGCCTCGAGTGTCACCTCGGCGTCGGGCGCGACGTTGAAGTTGCCGCGTATGAAGTCGAGCAGCCGCGAGATGAGCGGCGCCGGCAGGAGGCTCGGCGTGCCGCCGCCCAGGTAGACGGTCTCCAGCTGCTGAAACGGATAGCGCTCCCGCGCGAAGACGAGCTCGCGCTCCAGCGCGTCGACGTAGTCGGGCATGAGCCGGTCCATCCCCGCGTAAGCGTTGAAGTCGCAGTACCCGCACTTGTGCTTGCAAAAGGGAATGTGGACATACAGGTGCCGGAATGCCTGCAACGCAGTCATACGCCTTTGATGGTGTAGCGCTGGCCTCGAGCCGCCTCCAGCTCGCGGCGCAGATGGTCGGCCGCCTCGCGCTCGTTCGAGACCAGCTCCTTGATCCGCTGCGCCATGCGGTCCTCGACGCGCGCGATCTGATGGCCGATCTGCGCCACGTTAGCGTTCTGGCTGCGATACCTCTCGCGCTTGCGCCAGAGGCGCGCGTGCTCGTCGCGCAGATCGGCGACCGAATGTCTCACCTGGCAGTCGATGCACAGGCCGTTCCTGGTCTGCGAGCTAGCCACCTGCCTGCCGCACTCGCGGCACAGCAGCACAAGACTGCTCACGCTTCCCCACTTGCTGGGGCGATCAGTTGGCGCGCCTCCCGCGTCCTTAACGGGCTTGCCCGCAAGCTGACCCCCCGCGAAGCGGGCGGTCTGATGGGGACGCGATATCCGCAACCACCGCGCTACACAATTCCCTTAAACGCTCGGGTTGAATCTCGAACACCGAGTCCGGCCTCCCGGCCGCCGCCCACACGACTCCATAACCGAACAGGTCGCGGTCCATGTAGACGGGCACGTCCGTGGCGTGCCCGAAGGGCGGGACGCCCCCGATGGCGTAGCCGGTGGCCGCGCGGGCGGTGTCGGCGTCGGCCTTGACCACCGGTTCGCCCGCCACGGACGCCAGCCGGTGCTCGTCGAGCCGGTTCGCGCCGCTGACCAGAGCCACAACAGGGTTGCCCCCGGCGACGAACACCAGCGACTTGACGATCTGGCCGACGTCGCACCCCACCGCGCGCGCCGCGTCGACCGCCGTGCGCGTGCCTTGTGGAAACTCTCTGACCGTCACCCCGACCTCCGTGGCGGCGAGCCACGACTCGAAACGATTCATCGGGATCAAAGATAGGTTGCAATCCGCAGCCCGCGGGCGGCACCCTTGTCCGATGCTCAACCGCCCGACGCGGGTTGTGGTCACCGGCGCGGCCGGTTTCATCGGCTCGCACCTGTGCGACCGGCTGCTCGCCGACGGGCACGAGGTGGTCGGAATCGACAGCTTCAGCGATTACTACGAGCGCAGGGTCAAGGACCAGAGTCTTCGCCACGCGCTGACGGATCCGAGGTTCACGCTCGTGCACGCGGACCTGGTCGACGCAGATCTGAGCCGAGCCCTCACCGGTGCGAAGGTTATCTTCCACCTCGCCGGCCAGCCCGGCGTGCGCCCCAGCTGGGGCGACCACTTCGATCGCTACGTCCACGACAACATCGTCGCCACCCAAAGGCTGCTCGAGGCAGTGCGCGCGGTGCCAATCGACCGGCTCGTCTTCGCGTCCAGCTCTTCGGTCTACGGCGACGCTGAAATGTTTCCCACCAAGGAGACGGCGCTGCCAAGACCGGTGTCCCCCTATGGCATGACGAAGCTGGCGGCGGAGCATCTTGCCTTCGTCTACTCGCGCAACTTCGGCGTCCCGACGACGTCGCTGCGCTACTTCACCGTCTACGGCCCGCGCCAGCGCCCTGACATGGCCTTCTCCAGGTTCATGGAGGCGATGGCCGAAAACCAGGAGATCGAGATCTTCGGCGACGGCGAGCAGACTCGTGAGTTCACTTACGTCTCAGACGCCGTCGACGGAACCATAAAGGCGGCGTCGGCCGAAGTCGTCGGCCAGATCATCAACCTCGGCGGCGGCAGCCGGGTCACCGTCAACCGCGTCCTCGACACCCTGGGCGAGATCAGCGGGATCAAGCCGCGGCGGCGGCACCTGCCCGCCGCGCCAGGCGAGCCGCGCCATACGGGAGCCTCGATCAACCTCGCGCGCGAGCGCCTGGGGTGGGAACCGCGCGTCTCGTTACGCGATGGGCTGACGAAGCAGTGGGAATGGTTCCTCGCGACGTCGCCGAAGAGCCCGAAGGTCGCGTCCTCTTAGCGGAGCCCTCCGAGGGACAGCTTCCACGCGAGCGCCGTCGCCTTCATCGGTTCCTCGCATTCCCGTGACGCCGCCTCGCCGTCGACGGTCGACTTGCAGACCATCAGCGCTCCATAGATGCCGGACGCAAACACGAAGTGGTAGACGCCGGCGGCCGGCGATCCTCCGATCGGGAGGTAGGCGTTGCCGATTCCGTTCGAGTCCGGCGTGCCAGGGCTGAAAGTGTTAGCCCAATCCGCCGCATCGGCGGCGGTCGGAAAGGTCAGGAGGCCCGTCTGCACCTCCATGTGAGTGTCGTTGTTCAGCGCGTAGTCGGCATAGGCGAAGGTCTCGATTCCGCCTCGGCGCATCAGCACGAGAATCGGGTCCGGAAGGGCCGCGAGGATCATCACGACGAACGACTCCACCGGCAGCTGCGTCGAACCCAGGTACGTGATGTCCAGGCCCGGTGGCGGAAGGAGCTTTGGATCAACGGAGGCGGACCTCGCGTGGAGCTTGCTCGTATCTTTCAGGCGCGCGCTGAACTTGGTCGCGATCTTGGCGAGCTGGCTGACCGTCGGCATAGCGTCCTTTCGCGACCACGCGAGCTGGACCACGATCTGGCCGACACGGACAAAGGTCCGTGTCGCGAACGGCGCGCCACCGCTGCCCTGGAGGCCGTAATAGAGGACCTGATCACCAACTTTCGGACTTGAAGGGGACGTCCCGTAGGCGGTCTGGAACTCAGTCATCGCGGTGCTCGCCGAGGACGCTTTGTCGTAGACCGTGTAGCGGGCGAACACCTGCTCCGCCGTGCCCATATGGACGTAGGACTGGCTGACCGTGAACTTCACAGTGGCGGGAGTGGAAGCCGCGTCCAGAGGCGACACTCCGAATGTGGGTGTGCCCACCCACCAGTTCTCATCCCCGAACAGCGTGCGTACATCCGCCTGATTCGGGACCGCGGTGTACAGGTCTGCCGGCTTGCCGTTGAAGCCGCCGGATCCGATCGTCGCGCAGGACGAGGCGAACGTGGCGACCGCGACCAGGGCCACTAGAGTCCTAGTCAAGCTTGAGCACCGCCATGAATGCCTCCTGAGGGATCTCGACCGAACCGACTCGCTTCATCCGGCGTTTGCCTTCCTTCTGCTTTTCCAACAGTTTGCGTTTGCGGGTCACGTCGCCCCCGTAGCACTTCGCCAGCACGTCCTTGCGCATCGCGGAGACTGTTTCGCGAGCGACCACCTTACCCCCTATGGCGGCCTGGATCGGAACTTCGTAGAGCTGGCGCGGAATGATCGACTTCAACTTCTCGACCAGCCGGCGGCCCTGGACCTGCGCCTTGCTGCGGTGAGCGATGAGCGACAGGGCATCCACCGGCTCGCCGGCGACAAGGACGTCCAGCTTGACCAGGTCGGCCTCACGGAATCCGATCATCTCGTAGTCCATCGACGCGTAGCCCTTGGAACGTGACTTGAGCTGGTCGTAGAAGTCGTGGATGATCTCCCCGAGCGGGATCTCGTACTCGATCACGACCCGGTCACCCGGGCGGTGCTCGAGGTGCTTGAAGGCGCCGCGCCGCTCCTGGCAGAGCTCCATCATCGGGCCGACGTAGGTCGACGGCACGATGATGGACAGCTTCACGAACGGCTCGGAGATGGTTTCGATCATGGTGGGGTCCGGCAGGAGCGCCGGGTTGTCGACTTCCATTACCTCACCGCGCTTCAGCTTGACCCGGTACTCGACGGTCGGCGCCGTGGTGATGAGCTCGAGCTCGAACTCGCGCTCGAGGCGCTCCTGGACGATCTCGAGGTGGAGAAGGCCGAGGAACCCGCACCGAAATCCGAACCCCAGGGCCGCCGAGTTTTCTGGCTCGAAGGAAAGCGCGCCATCGTTGAGCTGCAGCTTCTCCAGCGCTTCCTTCAGGTCGCCGAACTGATCCGAATCGGTCGGAAAGAGTCCTGCAAACACCATCGGCTTGACCTGCCGGTAACCCGGCAGGGCCGTGGTGGCGCCGTTCTCGGCGCTGGTGATGGTGTCACCGACCCGCGCGTCGACCACATTCTTGATCGCCGCGGTCACATAGCCGACCTCGCCCGCCGTCAGCTTCTCGGCGGCCCGCGGCCGGGGCGCGAACCAACCGACCTCGTCGACGTCGTGGACCTTGCCGGTGTTCATCATCCGGATCTTGGTGCGCGGGATGATCTCGCCGTCCACGACCCGGACGTACGTGATGACGCCGCGGTACGCGTCGTAGTGCGAGTCGAAGATCAGTGCGCGCAGCGGCTTTGACGGGTCGCCGCGCGGCGGTGGGACCCGAGTCACAACAGCCTCGAGGATCTGCTCGGTGCCGACGCCCAGCTTGGCCGAGGCGAAGATGACCTGGTCGCGCGGGATGCCCGTCACGTCGGCGATCTCTTCAGCGACCATCTCAGGCTGCGCCGCATCGAGGTCGATCTTGTTCACGACAGGCACGATGGTCAGGCCCGCCTCCACCGCCTGGTAGAGGTTGGCCAGCGTCTGCGCCTCGATGCCCTGCGCCGCGTCGACCACGAGGATTGCGCCTTCGCACGCGGCCAGCGAACGAGACACCTCGTAAGCGAAGTCGACGTGGCCAGGCGTATCGATCAGGTTGAGCTCGTAGGTCTGGCCGTCGTGCGCCGGGTACCGCATGCGCACCGCCTGCAGCTTGATCGTGATCCCACGCTCGCGCTCGAGGTCCATGGTGTCGAGGACCTGGTCCTGCATGTCGCGCTGGCTGATCGAGCCTGTGTGCTCGAGCAGGCGGTCGGCCAGCGTCGATTTGCCATGGTCTATGTGGGCGATGATGCAGAAGTTCCGCACCAGCGCCTGCCTCGTCGTGATGGCCACGTCGGGGAGAATACCCACGTGGCGCTCGTGCTTGCGATCGGCGTGCTTCTCTGTCTGGCCGGCCTTGTGCTCCTGCTGAACCTTTTCGGCGCCGGCGACTACGTCATCCGGCGCGTCACTTCCCGCTATCTGGGCGAGCTGCCCCCGGGCTATGCCGCGAGCCGGCGAGGCTTTCGGATCTACGCGACGCTCGTACTTGCGGTGGGCATCGTCGGCCTCGGCGTGGGCCTGCTCGGCAGCCTGGTGCCGATCGCGGCGGCCTTGATCGTCCTGGGCGCGCTCACCTTCGGAATCGCGTCGGTGATCGCAATCGCCGGCGAGGTGGAGACCGCGCGCAAGCCTAAGGGCTAAGGCGATTCGCGCCGTTGGATACTACGAGGCCCAATTCGAGCATTGGATATGCATCGCTGGATACAGCGAGGCGAAATTTCGGTCGCCTCAGCCTCCGCGGGCAGCGAGCGCGATCGCCAATCCGACCAGGGCTGCGGTCTCCGCGCGCATGTTGCGCGGACCAAGGGATGCTGTCGTCACGGCCAGCTCCAGCTCGCGCGGACTCCATCCCCCCTCGGGCCCGACGAACAGCGTCAGGTCGCGCGGCGCCGTCAGCTCCGCCAGCCGCTGCCGTGAATCGCGCGTGAGCAGGATCGGGTTTTCCTCTGCTCCGATCACAGCGTCCGCCGAAGATGCGGCCGAGACCTCGGGCACGCGGAGCCGCCCCGCCAACATGGCGGCCTCGCGGCATATCGTCGACCATCGCTCGAGCTTCTCCCCGCGGCCCACGCTGCGGTCGGCCGGAAAGACGACAAACGCGAAAGCGCCCGCCTCGGTGCATCGGGACAACAGGAGGTCGAGCGCCGGCGCCGGCAGGTTGGCGACCGCGAGCGTGATCCGCGCAGCCGGCTCAGGGTCATGGGGGCGCTCCGCGACGATCAGGCCCTCGACTCGCTCGGGCGTGACCGAATCCAGCCGCACGGTGAGCAAAAAGCCGGCCGGGTCGACGACGTCGATCTCTTCACCGACTCGCGCTCGGAGCGCTCGCGCGAGGTGACGGGCATCGCCGCCTTCGATGACTGCCCGGCCGTGTTCACGCTTCGCGAAGAACGCCGGCAACGCGAAACTACATCACGTTGAAGGTTTCGTAGACCGCGACCGACGCGCCGCCCCTGATCACGGGGCACGTCTTGGCCAGCTTGGTGGCCTTGTCCAGCGTCGGCGCCTCGATGATGCTGTAGCCGGATGCGCGCTGACCGACCGGGCCCTTCGCGACCGTGCCGTCAGCCTTGATCTTGTTAACCCCACCCGAAAACGGATTGCCAGGATCGACCACCGCCGGCCCCAGCTTGGTGAACCAGGTCGTCCACTGCTTCATGACTCGCGCCTGCTGCGCCGGCGTGTCCGGCATGCTTCCGCCGTAATACACCAACAGATATCTCATTCTTTCCTCCTCCTGGCGGTATTCGAGCGTAAGTCTGCGATCAATGCAAGTGCTCGATTCAATCGCTCTCTGTTGGCTGGAGCGTTGAGCCAGCGGTTCTGGCCTGAAGGATGCGGCAGGGGCACGATGACCGGGCGCTTGCCGAAGCTCTTGCCGACCCGGTCCTCGAGTGGGCCCGGACCAAGAAAGCGCTCGATCGCCATCTGTCCGACCGGGATCAAGACCTTCGGCTTGAGCAATCCCAGCTCGGCGTCGAGCCAGTGCGAGCAGTTCGCGATGCCGGCGGGCGGCGGCCGCAGGTCGCCGGTGTTGCTCTTGTTGCGCCCGGGGAAGCATCGCATCAGCGCTGCGATGTAGGTCATGCGGCGAAACTCCTCGGGGTCGCGAAACCCGGCGCGGAGCATCCAGCGGTCGAGCTCCTTGCCGGCCCGCCCGGAAAAGGGCCGTCGCGTCTGCCGCTCGGCGGGACCGGGCGCCTGGCCGACGAGAAAGAACGGCGCGCCCCACTCGCCCTGGAACGTCGGGTTGGCCTCGGCGATGATCCCCTGGTCGGCGCACACGCGGCACGCCCGGCACGCGGCCTGGTGTTGGAGAAGTCGGTCCTTGGTCAGATCACGCGCGCCAGGCGCGGGTTTGGTGCTGCACCGGGGATGCGGCCTCGCTTGGTCATCGGCTTGCCCTCGATCTCTTTGATGTCCGCCGTGAAGGCGATTGGCGGCGCGGAGCTGATCGCCATCCCGACGCCATAAGAATGGATCGGGCATTTCGCCGCCTCGAACTGGCGGATGCGTTCTGCGTCCAGCCCGCCGGAGACGAAGATGCCGACGTGGCCGTACCCGGCCAGGTCGAGCCGGGCCCGGACCTCCTTCACGAGATCGACGGTGACTCCGCCGCGCTCGCCGGGCGTGTCGAGGCGCACGCCGCGCAAGTGCTCCCCAAGCGCCTCGGCTACCCGAAGCGATTCCTCCGCCTCGTCTTTGAAGGTGTCGACGAGCACGATGCGCAGGACGTCATCCCCCATGTGCTCGTCAAACGCTAGCGCGGCTTTCACTGTGTCGCCGAAGAGAAGGATCATCGCGTGGGGCATCGTGCCTGACGCTCCCTGCAGCCCAGCCAGCTGCGCGCCAAGCGGTGTGGCGCAGCCGGCGCAGCCCCCGACCACCGCCGAATACTCCATCGTGGGACCGATCAGCGGGTGCACATGGCGCGCGCCGAAGCTGATCACACGTTTGCCTCCTGCGGCGTCAACGATCTCGCGAGCCGCCGTCGCCCACCCGCTGCAGCTCGAAAGCATGCCGAGCAGCGCAGTCTCGTAAACGCCGAATCGCGAATAGGGCGCGCGCACGCGGAGCACTGTTTCCTTGGTCATGATCACGGAGCCTTCGGCGATCGCCCAGGCCTCGTCGCCATCTCGGAGCACGTCGCGGAGCAGCCGCACTGCCTCGGCGACCCCGCACAGTACGCCGGGCTTGCTGGCGAAGAAGTCCATCGCGACCAGGGCGTCGACGTGAGCGCCGGCCAGAGTCTTCTTCGCCCGCTGGAAGTAAACGTCGGAGGCCGCGCCGCCGTAGTAGGCGACAAGATCGGCCGCCGGGCTGACAGCCGTGACCTGCTTTGTCCCCACAGCCTTCATGGCGCATTGAACTTAGCAGCCCCGGTAACATCCCGTGCCGATGGCCATGCCTTCGTCGCAACAGGTACTCGAGGCGCTCGGCGGCATCAAAGACCCCGACCTGGGCCGCGACGTGGTAAGCCTCGGCATGATCAAGGAGCTCGAGGTCAGCCCCGAGGGCAAGGTCAGCTTCACCTTCGAGCTCACGACGCCCGCCTGTCCTGTGCGTGACCGGTTCAAGTCCCAAGCTGAGGACGCGGTCGGCGGAATCGCCGGGGTGACCGGCGTAGAGATCCGCATGACCGCCAACGTGCGGCCGGCTTTCCTCCGTCCCAAGCCTTCCGAGATCCTTCCCGGAGTCAAGCAGACGATCGCGGTGGCGTCGGGCAAGGGCGGGGTCGGCAAGTCGACGGTCGCCGTTAACCTCGCGGCCGCGCTGAGCCGGAGCGGAGCGGCGGTGGGATTGCTCGATGCCGACATCTACGGGCCGTCGGTGCCGGTGATGACTGGTTCGCGCCGAGTCCCGCAACAGGTTAACGGCCGCCTTCTGCCTATCGATGCCCACGGCATGAAGCTCATGTCGTTTGGCCAGATCAACCCCAGCGACGAGCCGACGATCTACCGCGGGCCGATGGTCGGCAAGGCGATCGAGGCCATGATGGTCCAGGTCGACTGGGGCATCCTCGACTACCTCGTGATCGACCTTCCGCCCGGCACGGGTGACGCGTCGCTCACGCTGGCGCAGGTGGTGCCCCTCACTGGCGTCGCCATCGTCTGCACGCCGCAAGACGTCGCGACTGACATCGCGGTCAAGGCGCTGCAGATGTTCCGCAAGCTCAACGTCACCCCTCTCGGTCTCATCGAGAACATGAGCTGGTACGTGTGTCCCGAATGCGGGCACCGGCACGAGATCTTCAGCCACGGTGGAGCAGAGGCTGCGGCGAAGCGCCTCGGTGTTCCATTTCTCGGCGCGATTCCGCTTGAGGAAGGCATCCGCGAGGACGCCGACAGCGGGACTCCTGTGGTCATCTCGCGCCCCGAGTCGGCTGGCGCGAAGGCTTTCGTCGCGATCGCGTCCCAGGTCGCCGCCCGTACGTCGATCCAATCGTTCCGCCAGCTGCCCGTGATCAACGTCCACTAGGCTGCAAGACCCGGATCCGTTTCCGACCAAGGTCGACGTCGACCGCGCGCGCCAGGTGATGGAGATCACGTGGGAAGACGGCGCTCAGTCCACTTACTCCGCCGAGCAGCTGCGATGGGCCTGCCCGTGCGCGGAATGTCGCGGCGAGGGTGGATCACCCGGAAGGCTGTCGCGCGTGAAGACGCTCAGCGATGCTGAGCTCCGCGTGCAAGACGTGACGCTCGTCGGTCAGTACGCATTGCAGATCGCATTCGAGAGCGGACACGCGACGGGCCTCTACACGTTCTCGATGCTGCGCCGGCTGGGGACAACCGACAGGCGTTGATGGCATAATTCCGCCGGCCCGTTGTCCATATTTACGTCGCTGCCCCAACTCGAGCCTGCGCCTCCAGCAGCCCCGCCCCTGAGGCGGCCGCTGCGCCGCCGTAAGCGCTTCGGCCGCCGCGGCTGGGTCGCCGCTGGAATGGTCGTGCTGGTTGTGCTCATCGGCGTGGGCGCGTTTCTCGCCTACGAGAACACGCTGCCGACGACCGTCGCCGCGAGCGTGAAAGACGGACAGAAGGACGTGCCGACCGATGGAAGCTTCGTCCTCAAGTTCTCGCGTGGCGTGTCAATCGACGTGGTCAAGGCCGCGTTCTCGGTCACTCCCGCGACCGACGGCACAATCACGTCGCTGTCGGGGCAGAACGATTACGCATGGACCCCCACCAAGCCGCTCAATGAGCTCACCAGGTACACGGTGAGCTTGAGACCGATCTACGACATCGGCCGTCACCGCATTGGCGCGGGTCAGTGGACGTTCACCACGATCATCATCCCGCGGGTCACCGCGATCACAGCCGGGGACGGCAGCCCGCTGAAGGACGGGATGGAGATCGATCCGGGCGCGACGATGAAACTGGCTTTCAACGACGCGATGGAACCGGTGACGGTCAAGCTGACGATCGGCAACCAGATCGCCAACCTCAAGTGGGCGGCGGACTACAAGAGCGCGACGTTCACGACCGCGGGCCTGGCGTCGGGGCCGCTCTCGGTCCAGATCGCGCCTGGTGGTCGCGACCAGACCGGCCACATCGTCGCCTCCGCTTTCGCGCTCAAGACAGGCATCTTCTGGCACGACCGGGAGCACACGACGCCGCTGCCCTATCCGGCGTTGATCCAGATTCCCAACGACGAGCTCGCGTGGGACCAGAACGGCTTGCAGGGCGCCGACATCATTTACGAGTACCTGGCGGAAGGCGGGATCGACCGCCTCACAGCGATCTATCAGAACGTGCCGGACACGGTAGGTCCGATGCGTTCGAGCCGCTTCATCTCTCTGAAGATCGGGCGCCACTATCGCGGCCTGTTGTTCCAGTCCGGTGAATCGCAGGCCACGCGCGCACGCGCCGCGTCAGATCCGACCCCTCAGTTCTTCGACACGATCGGTTATCAATACCGCACGAACGCCCGCTACGCGCCGGACAACCTGATGATCAACGGCGACCGGGTGCGCGCCGCCGAGGGCCTATACGGCCTGGGCGCTTACACGATCCCAAAGGCGAGGCCGAACCTGAGCGGAGGATCGCCGGTCAACTCGGTCAACGTCGACGAGCACTACTCGACGTACTCCTATGACGCAAATTCCGGGACGTACGGAAAGAGCGAGTTGAGTCACCAGCTATCCGACGCGAGCCTTCACCAGCCGCTGCATATCGAGATGCTGGTCGTGATTCACACGCGCGAGTGGCTGCTCGATGTGGGTGACGGCCACGGCGCTCACATCCACGACTTCGACCTCGACACGAACGGCCGGATCGATGTCTTCTACAAGGGCCAGCAGTTCCATGGCACGTGGGCGTCGACCGACAGCCACGGTCCCCTGACCTTCACGCTCGACAACGGCCAACCGGTCACGCTGCCTCCAGGTCTCGTCTGGATCGACGTAGTCCAGTAGGAGCGGACTAGGGCCGGTCACGCGATCCGGCCCTGGTCCTGATCGCTGGCGGTCAGACGCCCAGGGCGACGACCACGTTGGAGAACACGTTTTGAATCTGCTGACCCATCGTCAGAAGAATCACGATGACGACGATTGAGACCAGAACGAGGATCAAGGCATATTCGACCATGCCCTGTCCCCGCTCACGGACGTTTCTGCGACGACGCATCATCCACCACCTCCTACCTCGTTCTCCGAGCGCCGGTCAGAAAGCAGGTGGCGGCGGTCGTTCAATGTGCGGCGAACCTCAGCACGCCGCTCGACGAATCGCCGTTGCCCCTCTCTCCGTTCCACCTCGACCCAAACCGCGACCTCCGTCCTGCGCCGATCGGCGATAGAACGGCGTTCGGCCTGACGCTGATCGACCTCGCTGCGTCGTGACGCCGCCCGCTTCTCTTGCAGGGTCTGGCTCAAATGCATTTCTCCTTCGTTCAAATGCTTCACTGCGAGTTGTGGACGAAATCCGGAAACAGCTGCTCGATCTCCGCCGGCATCAGATGTCCGAGCTCCTCGAGGCGTTCGAGGATCCGTGGGCGGATTCCAGTCGCCGCAAAACGTCCAATCACGCGTCCTTCGCCGTCGACGCCGGTGCGTATGAATCGAAAAACGTCTTGCATCGTGATCACCTCTTCCTCCATGCCGCTCACCTCGCTGACCTGCACGACCTTGCGGCTTCCGTCGCGCAGCCTTTCCAGGTGCACGACGACATTGATGGCGCTGGTGATCTGCGCACGGATTGCCCGCAGTGGCAGGTCGTAACCCGCCATCATGACGAGCGTCTCGATCCTGGACAGGGCGTCACGGGGCTTGTTGGCGTGCAGGGTTGTCATCGATCCGTCGTGCCCGGTGTTCATCGCTTGCAGCATGTCGAGGGCCTCAGGACCGCGTACCTCTCCGACGACCAACCTGTCGGGCCGCATCCGGAGCGACGAGATGACGAGATCTCGGATCGTGATCTCTTTGCCATCGGGCCCGGCCGGCCTGGCCTCCAGGCGTGCGACGTGGTGCTGGCGCAGCTGCAGTTCCGCGGCGTCCTCGATCGTGACAACTCGCTCGTCGGCCGGGATGTAGCCCGAAAGCACGTTGAGGAGCGTCGTCTTTCCACTGCCCGTCCCGCCGCTGACGACGATGTTCGCCCTTGCCATGACGCAGGCCTTCAGGAATCCGAAAGCACTCTCGCTGCAGCTGCCCAGCCGAATCAGGTCAGCCATCTCGAGCGGGCCGCGGACGAATCTGCGGATGTTGACCAGAGGGCCGTCGACGGCGACGGGCGGGATCGCCACGTGCACGCGAGACCCATCGGCGAGGCGAGCGTCACATATGGGGTTCGCGGCATCGACGCGCCTGCCCACCGACTCGACGATGTAGCGGATCACCCCCATCAGCTCCTCGTCGCTGTCGAAGCTGAGCGGGGTCAGGATGAGCTTCCCGCCGACCTCGGCGTAGATGTCACGCGAGCCCATGACCATGATCTCTGTGACCTGGACGTTGGCCAGCAGCTGGGCGAGCGGCCCAAGCCGCGAGAAGTCCGGCGACGGCAAGATCTGAAGCGGCGTGGTGCTCATTGGATCAACCTCACAGCAGACGGCCACGCCCGCAGACTCGGGTCCGCGAGAATCGCCAGATTCCCGTTGCCAGTTATGGTCGCGGTCCATGCAATCACGCCGCCGGCGATGGTTGCCTGATACTGGCTGCCGCCGTTGATCGTGACGGTTGCGGCCGGCATGTAGAAGATGCCGACGAGACTGGTGAAGGCACCCCCGTTGACCTTGTTGGTCGTGCATGTATTGGGCTGTGGTGACTGCTCCGGACCCGGCAAGAACAGCACCACGCGCTGGAACTGATACCCGCTGTAGATGTACACGTCCCCGGTTGCGTGGAGGTCCAGGCACCCGCCACTGGGAATGTAGAAGGTGACGGCACCGGGCACCCAGGCGCCAGGGCACACGACATTGTTGCCAGTCGTCAGGTCAACGCAGTGGCTCTCGTTGGCGCGGTCCCCGCGGGGTGGAGTGCCGGCGGGAGGATCCGCGTTGGGAAGGCCGGCCGCGAGCGGGAGCGCTTCCCAATCTGGAGGAGAGGGCTGTCCGGTCGGGCAGCTGCTGATCGTCACGCTTGAGCTGCCATTTGTGTGATCGCAGTAGGTAAGGCCTGTGCATGATCCGTTTTGAGCGAGGTAAACGTTGAAGTCGGTGGCACCCGGATCGGCCGTCACCGCCACCTTGATGTTGCCGCTGGCTCCCAACGTCACGGTCTTGCACATTGACGGGGCGCTCTCGCGGAGGTAGCACGTCGGCGAGACCCCGCTGCAGGACGGAACACCGTTCGCTTCCCACCGCACCGCGGTCACTTCAACCGAAAATGTCCCAGCGCCAAAGCCAGTGGTCCCGGTCGGCGTCACCGTGAATGAGCTGCTGCACGTGCCGCTCATGTCCCAGAACTGGTTCAGCGCCTTGACCGTGAGCTCCGATCCGCTGGGGATCGTCCCGACCACGTCCTGCTTGCTGATGCTGATCGTCGTGGCAAGGGCAAGCGCGTTGGAGGCAACGGTGAACGTCTGCCCTCCAACCGTGATGCTGGAGCCTTGCGGGATAGCGCCAGGTATTGAGTTGACGGTGATCGACTGGACCTTGGCCCCGCTGAGGTTGCCATTGAGCGTCGTCATGTTCGGCTGGCCGGCGGCGGCCATGTTGGGTTCGTCGGGCGGCCTCAGCTCGTTGCTGACGAAGCCGAGGTTCTGGCTGAAACCTGCTTTGAAGTCGTAGACCCCGCCGGCCAGGAAGTAGCAACGGGCGTTAGTAAGACTTGGATCCACAGCGTAGGTACCTGGCTGCTCCACGCTGCCGCTCGTCGCGTTCCACGTCCGGTTGCTGGAGTTGATAGGTGGCATCAGATAGCCCGGGTCCGGCATGTTCCAGCCGTTGACCTGGGCGCCGGTCACCGTCCAGGGACTCGGGGTGTTCAGAGCCGGAGGTGCGCCGCAAACGTCGACGACGTTCCCATTGACGGTCCCGCCGGCGGCGGCGCTGTTGTCAAGGATGCTGCCGTTCGACCAGACGTCGCCGGTAACCGTCGTGGTCGAGTTGCCCTGGAAGGTCAGCGATGCCGCTGTTCCATTGCAGTTGCCGGGGCTCAGGGTCTGGATCGCAGCCCCATTGGTTCCGGTGCCACGTGCGAGAGCGGTGGCAGTGGCGCCGATCGTCATCGTCGCCCCATATCCCAGGACCTGCATCAAAGTGATCCCAACCTGATGGCTGGCGGTCGCCATGAACGTAACTCCAGCGATCGAATGGTTCACCGCGGCGACGGTAAGGGCGTGATTCGTCGGATCGCCGAACGCGCATGACAGCGACATTCCAGCCTGCGTGCAGGGCGGCATGCTGTAGAGGCGTTCATTTTTTGCGTACTCGGTGCTGGCAGCCACCTCGGCATGTGCGACATCGTTGCTTGTCATGTAGTCGTACGCTGCCGCAAGTGCTGCGGCGTCGACAGAGCTTTGAACGTGTCGCCGGTCGAGATATCCGCGGCCACCGTCGATGGCCAGTCCGGCAAATCCGAACAAGACCACGATGATCAGGCCGATCAGCACGATCGCCTGGCCCCGCTGTGTCCGCAAGTGACTCGCGTTCAACTCAGTATTCCGTCTTGTAGGTCGCAGATGCGCTGAGCACGATGTGGTTGGCTGTCACCTGCTGGATGAGAGGCGTGATCGGGACAAAGTTGTATCGGATCGTCACCTGGATCGGCGCGTGATCGTGAGCTGGGTTTGTGGCACTACATGTC
>VBDS01000147.1 GCA_005889085.1 Chloroflexota bacterium
TTAGTCAGCTGGCCGCGCCCCGCGCCAGCTGGGTTCGCGGTCGTGTGGACGTTGACGTAGTAGTTACCAGGGTGCGCCGCGATGTCGGCGAGAAGCGCCGGATCGCCCGCACGACATCCGCTGTTGACAACGTTGCCGCCGCCAAAGAACGGGAAGATCGGCGGGTTGGCCACTCCAGGCCCGCCTTTGTGAATGTGTGCGGCAGTCACCGTTTGAGTCGTGGTGTAGTCGAGGTCCCAGCACAGTTCGCTCTGGCCGAGGTTGATGGTGACTTTGGCCGTCCCGGTCAGGTCAGAGGTTGGAGCGGACGGCACTTCATTCGCACCGGCAAGCGTTGTCGTGAAAGGCCTTCCCCCCTCCCCGTTGATGCCGTCGGTCTGGCCCGCCAGGGCGTCGTTTGCGAAACCGAACAGCGCGACCGGAACCAAACAGATCCCAAAGAGCAGCAGACGTCTCATGCCTCTCCTCCAGCCAGAATTTCCCCTCCCCGACTCATTCTGCTACCGCGACGGGTTACACGCCACCTCCACGAAATACCAGGTTGAAGCTCGAGGCGCAGACGATCGGCGCCACATCCATCTCGTCGAAGGTGATGACCTCCCACTGCTGCGTGGCTTTGGTCTCGTTCAGCCTGGGCCAGTTGCCCGCAGCTCCACCCTGCAGCCAGCGGTCGCTCGACCAGAGCAGTACGCCGGGCGCGAGCTGGTCGACCTCGTTTGGCTGCCCGCCGCAGGAATCCGGCGAGACTGTCCCCTGGTAGGTCCACGGCCCCCCGGGGGCTGTCGCCTGCTCGATGGCGGTTCCGGTGCCGGCGCAGTAAGGACAGCGCGGCAGGCTCATGGCGATGTAGTAGCGGCCGTCGTGCGCGAACTCCGAAGGCGACTCGACGCCGCCCCATGGCGCGAGCTGCGGATAGTTCATGATCACCGCCGGCGCCCCGGCCCCGGTGGTGTAGCCGCTGTTCAAGCGCTCCTGGAGCAGGCGGCCGCCGCGGCTCCATACGAGCCATGCGATCCCTTTCCCGTCCACGAACAAGGCCTCGTCGCCGTCCGCTGCGTGCGGATTGCCGCGCCAGTCGGGAATGCCTTCATCGTGTAGTTCCGGTTTGGCGGCTGGGCTGAACGGGCCGGTCGGGTTCGGGCTTGTCAGGACGCGGTAGCCATCGGCGGTGAAGTTGGGGGTGTTGAGCCAGAGGACGTAGAGGCGGGTCGATTTGTTGAAGACGACCTTCGGCCGGAAGCAGCCGTTGCCCGGGGTTGAGGGCTGGTGCATGCACAGGTTCTGCCAGGCCGCGGACGTGGCATCGAAGAGGGGCCACGGACCTTCCCAGTCGACCATATCGTTCGAGCGGTAGACCTGGGCGCCGCAGTAGGGCGTGGACGGGTCCGTCCAGTAAAAGCCGCACGCGTAGCTCTCGCCGTACCAGTAGAAGAATCCGTCGGAGGCTCTCAGGATCGTGCCGCTGTGGGCGTCGATGGGCGCGCCGGCGGTGGTGGAGCGTGGCCCGTTGGTGATCGAGACCTCTCGGACCGGCACGGTGGGTGGCGCGGCGCCTGAGATCAGGGGCGCGGCGATGAGGATCAGCACTCCCGCGAACATTCCCCAATGCAGCCTCGACATCCCGTTGCTCCCTCGAGGGGCGGGACTCTAGGGGGCAGGGCACGCGTTTGCGGCGAGCTATCGGTTAAGAGTTGCGCGGTTCGGGCTTTTCTTTGCGCCGGAGCATGCACTCGCGTGCCCCGCACGCAGTTTCGACGCGCCGGAGCATGCACTGGCGGGGCGCCGGCCGTTTAACAGGCGGGGTTGAAGGCCGGATTCGGTGTGTGCATGATCGCAAGCGTGGAAGAGCTCAGGGCGCGTCCTTTCACCATCGCTGAGGCGCGCGAGGCGGGACTGGAGCGCTGGCATCTTCATGACGCCGGCTGGCGACGAATCGGACCGCGCACATACGCGTGGGCCAGGCTCGACGAATCGCCGGCGCTGCGACTGGGCGCCGCGTGGCTGCGGCTTCCTGCCGTCGCTGCATTCTCTGGCCTGACAGCCGCGTGGCTCCGCGGCATTGACGTCGAACCATGCGATCCGATTGAGGCGACAGTGCCGAAAGGATTCGGGATTTGGGCCCGTTCCGGACTGGCGATCAGCCGCGCGGCGCTGGCCGGCGATGACGTCGTGATGAGACAGACCTGGCGAGCGACCTCGGTTCCGCGCACGCTCGTGGATCTCGCCACCCGAGTCAACCTAACGGAGGCGGTTGCCTTGATCGACATGGCCATGCATGCGCGACTAGTCGACTTCGCCGCATTGAACGCTTATGCCACGCTTCGAGTGGATCGCGTCGGCGTTGCCAATTTCAGGCGAGCAATCAGCCACGCGGAACCCGGCACCTAATCGCCGATGGAGTCGCGCCTGCGGATGCTTTTGGTGCTGGGTGGGCTATCTCGCCCGAAGGCACAGATATCGCTCCACGACCGGCAGGGCCGCTTTCTCGGCCGGCCAGATCTCTACTACCCGGATTGCAGGCTCGCAATCGAGTACGACGGTGGGGTACATCGCGATCGGTTGGCCGAGGACAACCGACGTCAGAACCGTCTCATCAGTGACGGGATCCGACTGCTCCGATTTACCGCGGGGGACATTCTGCGGACGCCTGTTGTGGTCGTGGCCGAGGTTCGGAGGGTGCTTGCGTAGAACTAGCGGAGAGGGAGAGATTCGAACTCTCGATAGACGACCAAACGCCAAACGTTGATTTTGGCTGGCGACCGCTACATTCTTTTGCCGTGGGCTCGGCCAGGATCACAGTTCGGGAGCGCATCGCGCCTGAGATAACGGCCTCTCTCTTCGCCAACTACCGCAGTTCGGCGGATGCTGTGATGGAGCTGGTCGATAACGCCGTTGACTCGCGCCTCCCAAAGACGCCGCTAAACGTCGAGATTACCGTCCACCCGCAGTCGCTGGTCGTTACTGCGGTCGGGGGTGAGGGCATGGGCATTCGCGAAATAGAACGCAACTACCTCCGTTGGGGTGGCTCGCCGAAACGCGGTCGGCAGCTGCTGGGTCAGTACGGCCAGGGCGGCAAGGCAGCGATCGGACATCTCGGAAGGCGATTTTCGGTTGAGGCGAGCCGTCCGGTCGACGCGGTTGCCTGGCGGTTCACGGACGACGACTATCGGGATCGATCGCGGCTGAAGACCTATGAACTCGTCGAGACTCCCAAGCGAACATCGGTCGAGGTTGGTTACGTCCGGATTCGGATCGACGGGATCGACAAGAGGATCGACGTCCGCCGTCTCGCCCAGCGTCTGGCCGAGACGTATCGCCCCCTTCTCGAACGGCAGGCGTTGGAGCTGATCCTGGACCGCCTAGAGATCAAGCCCTCTCCCCTTCCCGCTGCCGAAAGACGCGCGTTCGCGATCAACACAGGTGGGGCTCGTCTTCGTGGTTGGGTAGGCCTTTCCGATCCAGAGCATCCGGCCGGAGGATGGGTTCCTGGGATCCGCTGCTATCGGCTCGGACGGCTGATCGCCGACGGCGAGTTCTTTGGGCATCCTGGACCGGCGACCCTGCCCGCGATGGTCCGGTTGATGGGCGAGGTCGATGTGCCGAACGTGGCGCTGACGATGAACAAGACCGACTTCGACCGCGATGGCCAGGAGTGGGTTGCAGTCGAAGCCCGCATGCACAAATTGCTGGCATCGTTGGTCCGTCGGCTCGCACGCGACGTCGAAGTTCCCCCGCCGAGCAGCGCGATCAAGGTTGCAGAGCAGGTGCGCCGGCTGCTAAGCCAGGCACTGCGCCTTAGCGATAGGCAGGATCTCTTCGCAGGATTCGCTCCAGCACGACCGCCCTCAAAGACGCGCGACGCGCCCGAGCTACCGCTCGACCCACAAGAGCGCAGCGCGACCGACCAAGAACCGCGCACACCACCGCCCTCGCCACTTGACACGCCACTCGAGGCACGAAAAAGAGGCTTCGGGATCATCGCCATACGGCCCTTGGACCCCAGGGTGCGCAGCATGACCGTGCTGGAAGATGGAGTACGCACCGTCGTGATCAACTCTCGATATCCGCTGTTTATCGAGCGGCGCGGTGATGTCTGGTATCAGCTGGAAACGGCAGCCCGCGAAATCTGCAAAGCCGCCGACGCTACCAGCGTGGCCGAGTATGAGAAGAGGGTGAACGATATCGTCCTCACTGCGCTGCAGCTGCGCGCCAGCCGTCGCCGGCGACCCGCGGGCCGCCAGCTGCGCCTGATGCAGGGCTAGGACAGCCGCCAATGACCAGCATCTGGAACAGTCGGACGTACGATGGCCGCGTGGAGCAACGCGTCAGCTTGGTGACCTTAGGTGTGGAGGACTTGGCCAGCGCGCGTGCTTTCTATGAAGCGATGGGATGGACCGGAGCCCAGCAACCGGACGATGAGATCGTCTTCTTTCAGTCAGGAACCATGGTCTTTGGCCTATGGACAAAGCTCGGTGGTCACGGTGCTCCCGGAATCGAGCTCGCCCACAACGTCCGGAGTCCGAACGAAGTTGACACAGTGCTCGGCGAAGCCGAACGTGCGGGCGGGAAGGTTGTGCGGCCGGGGCATCAGGCAGTCTGGGGCGGCTACACCGGCGCCTTCGCGGATCTGGATGGATACGTTTGGGAGGTCGCCCACAACCCTGATTGGGCCATTGGGGAAGACGGATCGGTACGCCTTCCATAAGGCAGTCAGCGGACAGTGGCTCGTTGATTACGTCAAAAGCATGGCGGGGATGGTTGATTCTTTCCGAACCACGGTCGGGGCGGGCGAGATCGCCAAAGCCCCAAAAGAGGCGCACAATATCTCCGCGGATTCGTCGGTTGAAGTCTGGGTGGTGAAGCTGGCCATGTGGCGATTAGTACGACGTGTTCTGGTTCCGCTGGTCGTGGCCCTGTTGGTGGAGTGCCTCGCAAGCGCAGGTGTTTCCGCCGCGGCAGGGACCATAACCGAATACTCCCTGCCCAAGAACAGCTCGACCACGACGACGACCACGTGCAACAGCTCCGGGCATCACTGCACGAAAACGACTTCGACCTCGGCATGGTGCAGCTGTCCGGCAACGATCACGACGGGCCCTGACGGCAAACTGTGGTTCACAGAAACCGGCGGCGCACTAGGCTACGGCGCGGTGGGCACGATCTCCACCACAGGAGCGATCATCGAGTACAAGCTCTCCACCTACAACAGCATTCCCGTTGGAATCACGGCCGGACCGGCAGGATCGATGACCCTGTGGTTTACCGAGCAGAACGCGAATCGCGTTGGACAGATCACGACGGGCGGCAGCATCACCGAGTATCCACTACCGATATCCGGCAGTCAGCCACGGGGAATCGCTTTAGGGTCCGATGGCAACCTGTGGTTCACCGAGTCGCGCTACTCAGGCGTGATGACGGGTTACATCGGGCGAATCAGTGCCGCTGGGGCCATCAACGAGTATCAGATACCGGTTGCGAACAGCAGGCCCTTCTTGATCACTAGTGGGCCGGATGGCAATCTCTGGTTCACAGACGAAGGCACACAAAGCGTCGGAAAGATTTCACCGACAACCGGCGCGGTAACCGAGTATGCGCTGGCGAACGGAAGCGGGCCCCACGGCATCACGACAGGGCCCGATGGCAACCTGTGGGTGACCGAAGCCTATGCGAGCAATGTGGATCAGGTCACACCATTAGGAAGCATCACCGTGTACGCCGCCCCGGGCGGACCGGCTGGCATCACAACAGGACCCGACAACAACCTGTGGTTCACCGAGGCAACGAACACGTCGGGCGTCGGAACCATGACAGTGGGCGGAACGGTCGTGGCCAGCTATAGCCTCAGCACTACACAGTCAAAGGATCCACAGGGGATCACCTCGGGTCCTGATGGCCGCCTCTGGTTCACTGAGGAGTTCGGAGGCACTAACGGCGCCCTAGGCGCAATCACCACTTCGTAGCTTCCGCAGGCCTCTGATCTTTTAACTTTCACAGGTCAATTCGTGCCCGTGCCAGGGTTGCCGGTAGCGGCCTCGCACCCGTGCAGGACGGACCTACTCGTGTGCGGGTGGTCGGCGCTTCCTCGGGTGACGACAGATGGAGCGGAGCGGGAGAGAATCGAACTCTCGATCGGCCAGCGCCCACAATGCCTTACGCGTCGCGTACCTTCGCGGCTCGGTGAGCAGCCAGGACTTCTTGGTGCGTCGGAGCCGCATCCGGATGATGCTGCCGACAAACGACATAGGTCGTGCCTGCGACCGGATGTTTTCCGATCCGCCAGCAACCCTTGACGTGGCAGTTGTGCCGCCGGTATATCGAAATCAGGCCGCCGATAATCGCGATTTCGCCGAGGTCAGAACCAAATCCAGACCAGAACCCGTACCACGGGCCGGAGAGGTTGTCGGCCCCCATCACATGAAGGATCCAGTACCACATGAAGCAACTCCTATTTGTTTTGTGAGCTCCGACGCGTTCGCCACAGTTTCCGGCACTCCGGCATCGGCCTGGCATCAGGCGTGGGGATGATGGATAAGCACGTTCATGAGGTCTGAGGCGGGTCAGGGCCGAGACACGGCAGTGGCGGAGAGGGAGAGACTTGTCTCCGTCCAACGTTACGTCCCGCTACCGGCTGATCCCGTAGGTGGACGGCGCGGCAGCCTGCTCGCGGTGCGCAATGCGCTCGACCAGGGCGATGCTGAGTCGTACCATTTGGGCCGTGAATCCGATGTGGTATTTGCCAATCGGGTTGGTGGTCCTGTGCGTGCTTTCCATCATGCTGGGGCTGATGAGCGCTGACTCGCGCCCGGGCTTCCTGGACGGGAGGTTCGACAAGAAGAACCACTCCTTCTTCCACCCCAAGGACTAGATCGCCCAGGCGCAGGGGCGGTCAAACGGGCAGGCTGCTCATCGGGTGGCCGGCACTGTGGGATGAAGGCACAGGGTGCGGCAAATGCTCAACACGCGAGTTGAGCGGAGAGGGAGAGATTTGAACTCTCGATGGGCCAGTGACCCATAACGGTTTTCGAGACCGTCGCCTTCAACCGGACTCGGCCACCTCTCCATTGAGCCGTATCTGCTCCGGGTGCATGGCGGTCCCGACCGGATTCGAACCGGCGCTCTCGGCCTTGACAGGGCCGCGTGTTTGGCCAGGCTACACCACGGGACCGGCAGCGGCTAAGTCTACCAACGCACCGGAGTTCCTCTCCCGCGCCCCCTCTCCCCGGCCCTGCGGGCAAAGCCCGTTAAGGACGCGCAACGGCGCGCCAATTGATTGCTCCCCTTAGGGGAGAGGGGGATGAAAGACCCCATACCTATAATTCCCTCCGGCGTGAGCGACACCGACCGTTCAAGTTCAGGCTCCCCGGACGAGCTCCGGAGACGGTTCCAGATCCTGGAGCGGGTCGCGATCTTCTTCACGCTCCCGGACAACATCCTCCACGCCATCGCCCGGCGCCTCGCCCCGGCTTCGGCCGCCAAGGGATCGGTGATCGTGCACCAGGGCGACCCCGGCGACACCATGTTCATCGTCGAATCTGGCCGCTGCGAGGTCTATGTCGAGGAGTCGCCCGGCCACACGATCACGATCGCCCTCATGGGCCCGGACGATTTCTTCGGCGAGATGGCCCTGATCTCTGAAGAAACGCGGACGGCCAGCGTGCGCGCGCTCGAGGACTGCCGCCTGCTCACGCTCGACCGGAAGACCCTTTACGAGACGGTGCCCGCTGACTCCGATGCGCTGATCGAGCTGACCAAGCTGGTCGAGCAGCGGAAGGACACCCTGCCCAACCTGATCGCCCGCGCCCGCATGGTCGCGCCCGAGCAGGCGGCATCGACCGTGGCGGTCTACTCGCCCAAGGGCGGCTCGGGCCGCACCACGATCGCCGTCAACCTGGCGGCTGCCCTGGCGAAGCGGTTCCCGGGCGAGGTCCTCCTCGTCGACCTGGCCCTGCCCTACAACCATGCCGCGCTGATCTCCTACCTGACCCCGACGGGCTGTCTCGCAGCGGCCAGCCAGGTGCCGCCCCAGAACTTCGAGGAGGCGGTGCTGGGCGCCATCCTCCATCACCCGGGCGGCATGATGCTGCTCCCCGGCGTGCTGCGGGCCGAGCAGGCGGACCTGATCACGGTCGACCTGGTCAACCGGGCGATGGGCATCCTGGTCAATGCCTTCCGCTACATCGTGTTCGACCTCGGTGTCGCTTTCACGGACATCGTGATCAGCGTCCTCGACCACTCGCAGCGCGTGCTCGTCCTCGTGACGCCCGAGCTGTCGTCGTTGAAGGACGTGGGCGAGCTGCTCAACATCTTCACCAACGTCCTGAACATCGTCCCCGGGCGCGTCATCCTCGCCCT
>VBDS01000017.1 GCA_005889085.1 Chloroflexota bacterium
CGGATCTACTGTTCTCGTGTTGTACGCCGTTGCAGCGGTGCACGCCGCCTTGGAGACGCGCTTTGGAGTGGCGCTTTAGGACGGATTCGGCGCGTCCTCGAGCAGTGCTTCGGGCAGATCGACGATGCGCGAGCGCAGGTACTCGCCGAGACCCTTGGCCTGGGGATCGATGCGAGTAGACGAGGCCACGCCTTGGCCGAGCAGTCCGACGATGAC
>VBDS01000018.1 GCA_005889085.1 Chloroflexota bacterium
GCCGATCAACGTTCAGAAATGCTTCCAACCAGCGGTATCCGTCCTCGCTCCGGGCCCAAACACCGACGTTCGCGTTTCCGCCTTTGTCGCCCGACCTCGCACCGAACACCGTCCCCAAAGGGACGCGGCGCGTAGGTCCGATGTCGGACAACGTCCCATCGCCGCGATCCGACTTCTCGGCTTGCCCCGGTCGCCTCGGCGGCTCGGCCACGTCGAGGCGCCGCCCGTCTTCCAGCACAACCGACTGAGCCACCAGGTCCGCGGGGATGAGCGCCGGCCAGTAGACCCCGTACGTCGTCTCCGCGTCGGGCGGGCTGGTCGTGAAGAAACCCGGATAGCTTGCCAGCGCCAGCTCGATCGCCCTGTTGGAGAATGCGCGCCCGACCTTTTTGGGGTCTGAGTCCTTCACGGTCACACGAAGCTGGGCGGTCGCCTCGCTCGTCTGAAGAAGCTGAACGTCGACGTGGTCGAAGGCTGCCTCGCCACCTGGCGATTCGAACAGCTGGCGGCGTGCGAGCTCGGCCTTGGCCTCGATGTCGAGGCCTGTGAGGACGAAAGTCATTGTGTTCCGGTAGCCGCCGATGTAGTTGAGCGACACCTTGAGCGTGTCGGGCGCGGGCTCCCCGCGGATTCCCGACACGAGCACCCGATCCGGTCCGTCGGGCGAGAGCCGGATGCTGTCGAACCGCGCCACCACATCGGGGTTCAGGTAGCGCCGGCCCTGGATCTCATACAGGAGCTGGGCAGTGACCGTTCCCACCGAGACCAGTCCCCCACTGCCCGGATGCTTGGTGATGACCGAGCTGCCGTCTTCGCGCACCTCCGCGATCGGAAAGCCGAGATGCGTGATGCCAGGCACCTCAGAGAAGAAGCTGTAGTTGCCGCCGGTCGCCTGAGCGCCGCACTCGATGACGTGTCCGGCGACCACCGCGCCGGCGAGCCGGTCCCAGTCGTCTCGAGCCCAGCCGAACCGCCAGGCCGCGGGGCCGACGACGAGCGACGCGTCGGTGACGCGCGGGCAGACGACGATATCCGCTCCCGCATTGAGGGCTTCGACAATGCCCCATGCTCCGAGGTAGACGTTCGCCGACACCGGTTCGACTCCGGCTTCGGCCAGCGAGCGGCCAGTGTCGAGATGGCGAAGCTCGTTGCCGGCGGCCTGGAGCTCGCCAAGGCGCGGGAGCAGGTCGTCGCCCTCGATGTGAGCGACTGACGCCTCCAGGCCCAACCGCGTCAGCAGCTCGCGCAGCCTGGTTGCGAGACCGGCCGGGTTCAGGCCGCCGGCGTTGACGACGATCTTCACGCCGCGGTCGATCGCCAGGCCGGCGACCTCCTCCATCTGCCTGAGGTAAGTCGTCGCGTAGCCCGCCTCGGGATCCTTGAGTCGCGACTTCCAGAGGATCAGCATCGTCAGCTCGGCCAGGTACTCGCCGGTGAGGACGTCGATCGGCCCTCCCTCGAGCATCTCGCGAGCCGCGGAAAAGCGGTCGCCGTAGAACCCGGAGCAGTTGGCGATCCGCAGGGCGTCGGTCACGATTGATACCGACTTTGACACCTCCTCGGGACTGATTTCGATACCGCTCCGGAAGGAGGCTGCGCGCCATCGCAGTCAACTCGCATTCCTGAGAGGAGAGGTTCACATGGTCAAAACACTATTGGCGTCGGTCACGGCGGTGGCGGCGACGATGCTGCTTGCGGTGGGAGCCTCGGCCGGGGCCACCGTCCAGCACTACAACCTGAGCATGCCGCAGCAGTGCTATCAGGGCAAGTTCGGCTCCACGTTCTGCGTGGCCTCGACCGGCGAAGAGAACGTCGTTCAAACCCCGTCAGGGAACCTGAGCGCTGAAATCAACGTGTCGAGCAGCTTCGTGGCCAGCCTCAACGGGACAGTCCTCGCAACTGGAACCGACTCATTCCAGGAGCATGTCCTTTACACCATCGAATTCACCGTCCTCCAGGAGGGGGCCATACACGAGACGTCAGTGGCCACGAGTGATGGCGTGACCTGCACCTTCAGCGCAGACATTCACGTGACAGGTCTCGATCTCGCAACAGGAACGGGTCACATCCAGTACAGCAACGTCAGCTTCGTCTGCGTCTGAGGTATTCAAGTCGACCGGGGGCGTTCAGCGGACGCCCCCGGCCTCGAGCGGTTTGTCACCGCCCGGACAGCCGTCATGTCAGGCCATTTCTCTGCGCCGATCAGGTGCGGCTTCGCGGCCTGCGCGTCCGATCGCTCGCTCAAAGGCCGCGCGGTAGTGAAGGAAAGCCTGGCGCAGGGCCTCAGTCTCACCGCGTTCCTCGCCGACAAGTCGGCTTCTGCGTGCATCGATCATCTGGCGTGGGAGCCGCTCGTGGTCGAGCGGATGGCCTCGTTCACGCAGCAGCGACATCACCAGTGCGTCAGCCTGGCGCGCCGCCTCGTGAGGCGAATGTATGAACGTGGCCGCGATCTGCCGCCACGTCTGCACATAGCGGTCCCGCGTTTCAGGCGCAAGCGGAGCGAGCCCGGGCGTTCGAGCTTGCCACGCCCGCAGCACCGCCACGAGGACGGCGATCACCCACAGGGCGATCACGACATCCACAACTAGAGTCGCTAGGTCCATCACAGCACCTCCAATTCGAAGAAAACGCACGAGCAAGGCTCGGCCCCCTTGTCAATCCACGGCCGATTGGAGTTCGAGTGAACGTGAGAGAACGGATCACGGGGTGGCCGTACCCCGGACCCACCCCCCGCGTCAGCTCCCAAACCGCGGGGGGACGGTGCCCAACCCGACGCTCGGCCCTGTCGAGCTTGGCAGGGGCAGAGCGACCATGAGCATGGCCAACCTCGCGGTCAACGACTTCTTCGACATCCCGAATGCGCTCTTCCGATTCGAGACTCCAGTTTCAGCGGGCGCACATTGCAGCTTCGACATCGAATGGACCGGCCCCGTCACAAGCACCGCAGCGGTGACTACGAAGGGTTCGACCGGTGAGCTGCGGATGACCAACGCCACGATGACCTGGTCAGCCAGCAACAGCCTCGGATTTCGATTCGTGTCGAACCCATCAGGCACGACCAGCTTCTTCGCCCAACTCGGGCGCGTCAAGAACGGGATCTTCGCGGACTGAAATCTGTACGTATGGGAGGTCGCGAACGCCGCGACCTCCGCCGGCGCACCGACCGCAACCTTGAATCGCGATATTGCGGCCGGATGCGTGCGTTTTACGCAGCTCGCACATATGGCGGAGTTCTCAAACGAGCATTTTGCGCAAGACGTCTAGTCGCTAACCAGGCTCGGCAATCGCTCACGGAGGATCGACTCCGCCTCTCGAATCATCTCCGCCACCACCTCGCCGGCCGGCATGACCTCGCGGATCAGCGCCGCGGACTGACCGTAATAGACGATCGCCTCATCAGCGTCCCCGGCTCGGCGGGCGTCACGCATTGCGGGGACCACCTCGTCTCGCCGCCGGCGCAGCTCGTTGGTGCGACCGAGCCAACGTTCCACGATGCGATTACGCGCGATCCGCCCGACCGCACCCGGCCAGTCCGTGCCAAGCATGATGTCGGCGAGGTCCGTGACGATCGTGTCGCTCCCATCGCTGTCGATGATCAACTTCTTGAAAGCTGCGTGGAGGGGTGACTCGGGGGTAGCAAGGAACCTTGTTCCGACCAGAACGCCCGCGGCGCCCAACGCGAGCATCGCGGCGAGTCCTCGGCCATCTGCGATTCCGCCTGCTGCCAGGACGGGCGTGGGTGCGACCTCGCGCGCGACCATCGGCACGATGACGGTGGTTCCCAAAAGGCCTATATGACCGCCGCCATCGGTGCCCTGGGCGATGATCACGTCCGCGCCGGCCGCCGCCGCCTTTGCAGCGTCGGCTACCGTCGGGACCATGTGCAGCACCTTGATGCCGCGCTCGTGAGCACTCGCAAAGATCGCGCCGAGGTCCTGGTCGTCGCGCGGCCAGGCTGTCGACAGGACCGAAGGGCGAACGTCCAGCACTGCCCGCATCTGGTCGTCATCCGCACCGTGGAGCAGCAGATTGATCCCATATGGTCGCTTCGTCCTGCCACTGATAGCGTGGGCAAGCTCGTGAATTGCAGCGGCCTCGTGATCTGAGGCGCCGAGGATACCCAGGCCGCCGGCGTTGCTCACGGCCACCACCAGTTCTGGCGAGGTAGCGCCTCCCATTCCGGCCTGGGCGATCGGGTGTTGAATGCCGAGCAGCTGGTTGAAGGCGGTCTTGATCACGCGACAATTGTCGAACGCCGGAGGAAGCGGTGCAGACAGGCCACGCGCCGAGCAACGCGAAGGCGCCTTAGGTCAGACGGTCATTTCGGCCCATCGGTAGTAGTCGCTTGCTGACGCGTTTACAACGTAGGCGACGTTTCTGACGTTCTGAGAGTCCTGAGCTCCAAAAAGGCTGAGCAGAGGTGCCTCGATACGGAGCACGGCCAAATGAAGCAATGGGGGGCGAAAGGAGGCGACATCGCTTGATTTGAGGTCGTCCGCGAGGCGGTCCGGGCGCGATCGGCGCATAACCGAGCGCAGAGCCGGCGTTTCTGGGCGCCGGACCATGGAGGTGCTTCATGCCCATTCGGCCCTCGGCCCGGAGCGCAGAAAGAGTCTTCGCCGACTCCAACACCGACGTAGCCTGCTGGATCGTCGTGCGGCTGCGCCACCATGATTGTCCAATCGAGTCTGAGGGGTCGGGCTCGCGTTTGGGCTTGCAGGGAGGAGCACGACGCGGCAAGTCCACGTCTATCTCAAGAGTTCCCCGCGCGTTGGCTCACCCGGTGACGAGCTCCTGCGGCGCGACGGCCGCCGCCTTCGCGGGCTCATGCCGCATCAGGTCGAGCGCGATTTTTCCCCTCGCATGGCCCTCGTTGAAGTAGGCGAACGCGTCCTCGAGCTGGTCGAGCGTGTATCGCCTGTCAATCACGGATGTCACCTTTCCGCTCACCATGAGCCCCGCGATGGCCTCCATGTCCTTTTGAGTCAGCTTGGCGATGAAGAACACGGCCTTCTGGCGGCCGCGCATCGAACGCATGCGCGTGCCTATGATGTGGCCGAAGGCCTTCATCTCGTTGGTGTGCTGGACAGCGGCCGCACCCACCAACACGAAGATGGAGCCGGGTTGGAGGACCCGCCTGCAATCCGACAGTGAGCGGCTCCCTGCAATGTCGATCAGGGCGTCGTAACGCTGTCCGCTTTTCGTGAAGTCCTCCCGCGTGTAGTCGATCACGCGCTGCGCGCCGAGCGAGCGAATCGCGTCCACGTTGCGCGGGCTGCAGACCGCGGTGACCTCGGCACCAAGCGCCCTCGCGATCTGGACCGCGAACGTCCCCACGCCTCCGGAAGCGCCATTGATCAACACCTCATGGCCCGGTTTGACCTGGCCGTGGTCCCGGATCGCCTGCAGCGCTGTCAGCGCCGCGACCGCCACACAGCCCGCTTGCTCCAAAGACACATTGGCTGGTTTGCGCGCCAGCGCATCACTCTCCGAGAGGCAGATGTATTCGGCGAAGGACCCGTGCTCGCCCCCGAACACCTCATCGCCGGGCCGGAACCGTGTGACGTCCTTGCCCACCGACTGGACCGTGCCCGCGAAGTCGGTGCCCATCACATCTCGCTTCGGCTTGCGGGCCAGCTTTCGCATCAGGCGTCCGGCACCCGACAGGGGAAACAGGTCCACCGGGTTCACCGACGACGCGTGCACGCGGACGAGCACGCCGTCGTCGGGCACAGCCGGCAACTCGATCTCCTCGAGCTTCATCACTCCGCGCTTCTCGCAGACAATCGCCTTCATCTGCGTCAGCTCAGGCTGAACGGTGGGTACTGGTCGGTCACGAGGGTGAAGGCGTAGGCGGTCACCCGGTTGTTCCAACGCAGCACGCCAACGACGTAGCGGAAGAGCCCCTTTGGATAGGTGCCGGTGAAGAGGATGGCGAACCAGGCGGCGATGATCGCGAAGGCGGCGCCGATCCACAGGAAGAACAGCAAGACGTAGTGCGGGATCGCGAGCAGCCACTTGACCAGGGGCAGCCAGCGGTTGAGCTGCTTCGCGTCGGGATACGCGAAGTCGAGGTGCACGGACTGCTCCTCGTCAGTCGACGGGTAGCGGTCGTCGAGCAGCGCCATGTACGCGGTGACGCGATTGGAGAACCGGAGCAGGTTGAGGTTCCAGTCGAACCACCACCGCGGGTACTTCTGGCGGAAGACGAGCATCAGTACGAGCGGCACAAAGACAGCTGCACCGCCGATAACCAGTGCCCTCTGGTTGTGGCCGTCCTGAAAGGTCTCGCCGGACAGCATGGTGAGCAAAACGACAATGGGTATCGCGGCGAGCAGCCGGAACGCTGTCGTGAGCCGGCTGAGCGGGCGGGCGGGAAAGTCGACGTCGAACTGGACCGGGTAGCTGCTGACCACTGGTTCACCCCTCCTGGATGAGATCGGTTGATTCGAGGCTGACCACCTCGTGACCTTGCAACGCCTCGAGAAACGGCTGAAAGCTGCCGTAGACGACGCAGCGGAGGACCCCGTCGTGGATCTCGACACCGCTCACTCCTGACGCCCGCGCGATCTGCTGCGCCGGCGGCGCGCCCACGAAGCTGACCTCCACTTTTCTCAACTGAGGCACCTCGGTCACGGTGGCCAAGCTACGTGGCCCGCCCTTGATCGGAATCGGTGGAATCACCGATTCTTGGCGCGGTAGTAACTTGCCGTCTCACGATGGCCAAGCCCGCCCGCCGTGTTGGCAACCTTCCCGCCGAAGCGACCAGCTTCATCGGCCGCCGCCGCGAGCTGGCCGAGCTGCGCAAGAAGCTCTCATCGGCGCGGGTCGTGAGCCTGGTGGGACCGGGAGGCGTGGGCAAGACCCGCCTCGCCATTCGAGCGGCAACCGACCTATCACGCGGGTTCCGGAATGGCGCTTGGCTCGTCGAGCTGGCCGAGGTGCAGGACCCGGCATTGGTCGGCAACGCGGTGATGGCGGCGCTCGACCTGCGCGACCAGGCTGCGACCGAGCCGTTCGCCCTGCTGCGCACCTACCTCGCCGACAAGGAGCTGCTGCTGCTGCTCGACAACTGCGAGCACCTCCTGGAGGCGGTGGGCGAGCTCGTCAACGAGGTGGTCAGGGCGTCGCCCGGCGCGCGGGTCATGGCGACGAGCCGCGAGCCGCTGGATGTGCCGGGGGAGCACGTCCTCCCCATCCCCCCTCTGGAGCTGCCCACCGCAGATGGAGGCCGGCTGGAGCAGAACGAAGCGGTGATGCTCTTCGTCGAGCGGGCAGCAGCAGCTTCGGGGACATTCGACCTGACCGCGTCGAATCGGTCGGCGGTCGCCGACGTGTGCCGGCGGCTTGATGGCCTGCCGCTGGCGATCGAGCTTGCGGCAGTTCGGACACGAGCGCTTTCTGTCGAGCAGATCCTCGAGCGCCTGAGCGACAGGTTCAGCCTCCTGGTGGGCGGTGGCCGCGCCGCGCTCCCCCGGCACCAGACCCTGCAGACCACAATCGAGTGGAGCCACGATCTGCTTTCGGCCGCCGAGCGGACGCTGCTGCGCAGGCTTTGCGTGTTCGCGGGGCGATTCACGCTGGAGGACGTCGAGGGCATCTGCCCTTCTGACGAGCTGGCCGCCGGCTCGGTGCTCGATTCGCTGTCGTCGCTGGTCGACAGGTCGCTCGTCATCAAGGAAGACGCACGCGGCCAGGCCTGCTACCGCCTGCACGAGACGATGCGTGAGTACGCCGTCCTCAAGCTAAGGGAGGCCGGAGAAGACGAGACCCTCGGGGAACGCGCCACCGAGTACTACGTGCTCAAATGCGCCGCGACCGGACCTCCTGGCAGATATCGGCTGGCCGAGTGGCTCGGATGGATGGAGCTCGAGATCGATAACGTCCGCGCCATCCTGCGGCACTGCTTGACGCGAGGGGACTTCTCGCGCGGGGTTGACCTGGTCGCGTCGCTCGGTTGGTTCTGGATCACGCGCGCGACCACCGAGGGCGTGCGGTGGTTGGAGGAGATGCTCGCGCCGGCCGAGGGTAACTCGGAGGGGCTGGCGTGGGCGTGCTTCCTGCGTGGGTTCCTGGCCGTGCTGCAGAACGACCCGCTGTCGGCTCGGCCGTGGCTGGAGCGCGCGACGGCTGCCGCCACCGAACTTGGTGATCTGGCGCTCCTCACGCAGGCGTGCGCGATGGGGTCGATCGCGGCGATGTCGGCGGGCGACCGCACCGCCGCGGACGCGCTGCATGAGGAGGCGCTGACGGCGCTGGCGGGCGCCAACGACCTGGCGGCCACGACGGCGGTCCTCCAGACACGAGCTTTCAATGGGATGTTCACGGGCGAGCTCGACGCGGTCCGAGAGGCGTCTACCGAGGGCGTGCGGCTGAGCCGGGAGGCCGGCGACCTCTACGTGCTCGAGATCATGCTGATGGAGCTGGCCTTCTCTCTTCTTATGGCGGGCGACCTTGACGGGCCGAGGCCGCTCTACACGGAGGCTCTGCAGATCGCGCGCCGGATCGACGACCGGCTCGTTCAGTCCTATCTGATGGCCGCGTTCGGCTACTACGCGGCATTGGCTCGCCACGGACGGCTGGCGGCCCAGTTATTGGGGGCTGCGGAGTCGACACGCCTGGGAGCGGGCGCAGCAGTGATTGCGCCGATGGCGCCGATGATCGCCCAGACGGAGGAGACCGCGATCGCCCTGCTGGGTCAGGCGAGGTTCGACGATGAGTTTGGCGCGGGCAAGCGAATGAACCGAGAGGCCGCGATCGCGCTGGCGCTGGGCGAGTCAGGCCAGGCTGCCAGGGCTTCCGGCGCCTCCAGTGACAGCGCCCTTGGCGGGCTCGGGCGGCGAGAGGCCGAGGTGGCTCGGCTGATCGCCGAAGGCCTCAGCAACAGGCAAATCGGGGCGCGCCTGTTCATTTCCGAGCGCACCGTGGACAGCCACGTGCGCAGCATCCTGAACAAGCTCGGCTTCAACTCCCGGGCCCAGATCGCCGGCTGGGTCGCGAGGCGGTAATGCTCCGCGCGGCAACGCCCGATTCGGTTCGTTTTGCGCAAAAGGCGCGTCTCACGCCGGGTTGATACGTGCGTTTGGCGCAAAAGATCCGTAATTCCGGCTACCTTACCGGAAGCCGTTTGCCGTGTCGGTCAAAGGAATCGCCAAGTGACGAACCTGTATGTCTGGCTGCGGTTCCTCCATCTGTTCGGCCTTGCGGTGTTTCTCTTCGCGCACGGAGTCACCGGCGGCGCATCCCTGGCTCTGCGCGCGCCCGTTTCGGTCGCAAGTCGCAGGCTGCTCAGGCTCTCGCAGCGGGCAGGGATCGTCGCCAATGCCGGCCTGCTCGTCGTGATAATCACCGGAGTCTGGATGGCCTTCGCAGGGCAGTGGTGGGGCCGCGGCTGGCTATGGGTATCGATCGTCATCCTCGTCGCGATCCTTGCCGCGATGGGCTTCATCGCCCGCCCGTACTACATGGCCCGGGACGCCACCCAACAGCCTGACGATGTTCTTGCGGAGCGCCTCCACCACACGAGACCGCTCGCAGCGATCTGGATCGGCGTGCTCGGACTCGCTGCTCTGATATTTCTGATGGTGTTCAAGCCCTTCTAGGTCGGGATCACGGTGGGCGGAAAATTGTCCGGTTATCGGACGTCCAATTTGCTGCATCACGCAGAGCACGTTCATCTCGCTCCAGTGCTCGACGATCTTTCCATCCGCTATGCGCCAAATCGTCGTCCCACTCATGCCTGCCAGTCCGCCAAGTTCCGCTCCGTCCTGGGAATGCGTGATCCGTCTGCGACCCGGCACGCGACAGCTCAAGAGGGACTCGTTCAAGGGCGGCCAAATTGCTGTACAACTGGGTTGGGCCGTGCGACGAAGGCCCGAGGGGTGATTCGGATGGACGCGCAGGTCCATGAGGCTGGCCAGGATCCCAGGCAAATCAAACTTGATCGCCTCGAAGGTGCGATGGCGAGAGGCGAGCACTGGAGCCACGACGACCAAGGGTGGCTGATCGCCGAGCTGCGGAGGGCGCTTTCGCGTCTAGGAGAAGGCGAGTCCTATATTCCCGTCGATCTTTCGAGGATCGGGTAGGCCGTGGCGAGGGCCAGACTTCTGGAGTTTCGAAGACATACCCTCTCTGCGCAGATCCTTCACCCTGCCCACAACTTCGAACCGGTCGAGGCGCAGGTCGAGGTCAGATGGGATCCACTAACCGGATACGCCGCGAGATTGGTGAGAGCTAGCTCCGCTCTGCTCGCCCCGCCGAGCTTCAATCTCGAAGAGTTCGCGAGCGCGACCCGGGCCAGCTGTCCATTCTGTGCCGAGCGAATTGAGCTGGCTACGCCAAAGTTGCCAACTAAGATCTCCGCGGAAGGCCGTATCCAACGCGGCCAGGCGGTGCTGTTTCCGAATCTACTCACCTACACCAAGTACAGCGCGGTAGCGGTCTACTCGCCGGAACTGCATTACTTGCCCTTGAACGAAATGACAGCCGGCCTCATGAGGGACAATCTTTCAACTCACGTCGATTACATCCGCGCTTCGATGCGGACTGACAACGACGCGGTGTGGGCCTCGATCAACGCCAACCACATGTTGCCTTCCGGCAGCTCATTGTTTCATCCACACCTGCAGTCGAGCATCGATCCGCTGCCATCCACGGTCCAGCAGATGCTGGCCGACGTTCCAGGCGAACGCTTCCGCGCGTACATCGAGACCGAGCGAAGTAACCGTGAGCGATACATAGGCACCACCGGCAGCGTCGAGTGGCTCGCCAGCTTCGCGCCAATTGGCTTCAACGAGGTCCGCGCCCTCATTCCTGATGCCGTCTCGCCCGCCGACTTGACCGACGAGCGCGTGGCAGAACTCGGCTGGGGCATCGCGACGATCCTGAACCTGTATGCCGAGCTTGGATTCCAGAGCTTCAACATGGCGCTGTACGGAGCACCGCCGAGCAGCCACGATTACGTGCTCAATCTACGGATGGTCTGCCGCTCCAACCTGCAGTCGCCGTATCGATCCGATGTGACCTACTTCGAACGCCTCCATTGGCAGGCGATGGTCGACACGGTGCCAGAGGAGCTCGCGGCCAAGGCGAGGCAGCGCTTCGGCTCATAACCCCTGCGCGGGATGCGGATGACCGGGCGGAGAGAACTCTTCGTCCTCGACTTCCAGCAAACCCCGCCGTCACACAGATACCAACCCGCTGTGGAGGTCGTCACGGAGGAGACACGACGCCAGCCTTTACACGGTGTGGGCCACGGCAGTCATGCCAACTTGTTCGTGTGGCTCGCGTGCCCATCACCAACTCAGTAGTACTGCTTGCAGATCGGTGGCGAACTTGCGGCTTGGTCTGGTGGCAGACATGTGAGCGGAGTTCCGTCCGGCCCAGTTTGGCCGGGAACAGTACATCCTTGGGGGCCGACCGGCCGGCCCACCTGACAGGTTGGACGAAGCGATGCAGGTTGACCGGGCGTTGGCGGAAGACTCTGCCTTAGCGGTATCAACTCCTGCGATCCGCCATTGTTTGCGACCAAAACAATGCTGGCTCCGAGTCGATTGCGAAGGGTCAAAGTCGTCCGGGTTGTGAATGGCGGCGAGCCTGATGAAGGGCTGAATTCGACCTGAACCGGACCAGCTGGATCGGTGACCAGATCGATTACCCTGGGATTAGAGGCGTGCAGAGCGTCACCCTCTACTGAGTATCCGATCGCACTCAGTGTGACCTCCGGACCCGAGCCCTCGATTTTGACGTTCACATACTCTGGAGGCGGCACCGGAGCAGTCAGACCAGGGCACCCGCTGCAAATTCCATTGAACACCCGGTCGGGGTCAACGCTTACGCGATAGCGTACGGGGCCGTAGACGTAACTCACGATCCGTTGGTTTTCCCCAAGCGTCTTGCCATCGAAGTCCTGAGGCAGTCCAAGAAAACCGTTCACGAAGAGCCGCGTTCGACCGTCGGGCAGCACTATCACGTCGGGATCACTCCCGAAGACACCTTCGTACTTGCGGTTTGTCCACGTCAGGCCGTCGACCGACGTCGCCGACCATGTCTCGTTGCCGCCCCAGTAGAACATCTCGAGGGAGCCATCGCGCACGGTAACAACCCGGGGATGCGACGCGTCCCCCGGCAGCACCACGTTGCCACCCTGATCGCGCAGAAACTCTGGGCCATTCCGAGGATCGATCCGGACGCCGGGATCCTTTTGCCAGACGAGGCCGTCCTTCGATGTCGCGCTATCGATGACGTTGACGCCAAGGCAGAAGCCAAGTGCCGGCTGACACGCAGGGTTTGCCTGACCGGCGGAGCAGTTGTAGTAGTAGCGAAGAGTTTGATCGGGCATAACTGCTACGTCGCCAGCCGAGTAGTGGCAGGGCCCAACAGGTTCCGGGGGAACTACTGGGCCGCTGGTATCGAGGCTCCAAGTCCGAGCGTCATCCGAGACGAACGCTGTGAGGTTGTCCGAATATCCGCGGTATCGACCGTTAAGCAGCCGGACTGGGACAAGGTAGCCTGCGTCAAGCTTGCCCTCATCGGTCCAATGGAGCCCGTCCTTTGACACCGCAGTGGCGGCATACACATCAAGCCCGCGGGCACCAGGCCCACCTGTAATAGGCTGCCAGGACCGCCAGCTACCGTATATCTGGCGATAGCTGCCGTCTGTTAGGACGACTGTCCGCGGGTCAACCGCGTTAATGCGAACGGTGCCTTCATAGGCCCAGGCGAACAACGGTGCGGACGAGGGCCTGGCTTTCGGACTCGCGCTGGGCGTGACGGCACTCCTCGGGTTACAAGCTGAAACTACCGTCATAGCCACTACCAGCGACGCTGCTGCGCGCAACAGCATGAATAACGCCGGGCGTCCCATTGTCGCCTCCCCCTACTAGCTGTGGTCCAGTGACGGCGACCAGATGCGTAAGTACGTCTGTACTGTGACGCGGCCCTTACTTGTTGTCAAAGGGCCAAATGGCCACAAAATCAGGCCTCGGGTCGGAATTGGAGCCCACGCCCGGATTCGAACCGGGGACCTTTTCCTTACCAAGGAAATGCTCTACCGCCTGAGCTACGTGGGCGGGGCTCACCCGATTCTATCTGCTCCATACTCTGGCCCAGATTCATGCCGACCATCGACGATGTGCTCGCCGCCGCAAGGCGCCGCCTCGACCGGGTCACGCCCGAGCGGGCTGCCGCGGAGCAGTCCCAGGGCGCCCTTCTCGTCGACACCCGGACATCGGAGCAGCGCGCCCGGGATGGTGTGATTCCGGCCGCGTTGGTCATCGATCGCACAGTCCTCGAGTGGCGGCTCGACCCAACGTCCCCCACGCGCCTTCCACAGGCAAACGGCCACGATGTTCGCGTGATCCTGATCTGCGCCCAGGGCTACTCGTCGAGCCTCGCCGCGGCGTCGCTGCAGGACCTTGGCCTGGTCAACGCGACGGACGTGGTCGGCGGCTTCGAGGCGTGGAAGGCAGCCGGCCTGCCGGTCGAGACCTAAAGGCCCGAGGCCACCTTCCCCACGTCGGTCAGGATCTCGGCCTTGCCCCTCACCTTGATCGCCGCGGTCAGCTCCGTGAACTGCGCGACCAGCACCTCGCCCGCGTCGAGTCGTTCCGAGTGATGTGAGCGCGTGTCCTTGCCGCGCGTCAGACCCATGATCACGACGCCGTCCTCCAGCGCCTTGACCACTATGTAGCGACCGCTAGGCTCTTCGTCCTCGCTCACCATAACCCCGTCCATTCCCATTGGACTGCGCTTTCGGCCGCACCGTCTCGAGCCTGGTCGCAGCCTCGCCCACGAGCTGATCGATCTCGGCCGCGAGCGCCGGACCGGCCAGGACATGATAGCGGTCGGCATTTACGACGACCTCGCGACTGCCCACCACGACGTGGAGCACGACCTCGTCGGTGCCGGGGTGCCTCGCCAGCACCGCCTCCAGCTGCTCGGCGAGACCGGCGTCACTGCTCGGGATCCGCACATGAACCAGCTGACGCCGCGAGACCGGCGCGCATTCGGGGTCGTCCCACAGCCACGCCATATCGGCCACGACCGACGCCGTCTCGACCTCGACCTCAATCTCGGGGTCGACGGGCGAAGACGCCGCGCCGCTCGCACGCGTGCTGCCTGCGCGCGCGTCCACCTTGCCCTGGACCACGACGACCTTGTCCGGCTCGAACAACAGCCTCGCCTGCTCAAAGACGCGTGGAAACAGGACGATGTCGACCGAGCCGGTCAGGTCTTCGAGCGTTGCGTAAGCCATGATCTGACCCTTGCGCGTCACGACGCGCCGGACCTCGCGCACCAGGCCCGCGACCCGAACCTCAGTGTCCTGGAGCGCGCTCGTCACCTCGACCGCCTGCGTATCTGAGAGCTTGGCCAGCTCAGCCGAGATGCGGCGCAGCGGATGGTCGCTCAGGTACAGGCCGAGGAGCTCCTTCTCCAGGCGCAGCTTCTCTTCGCCCGCCATCGGCGCCACGTCGATGGTCAGGCCGTAGTCGTCGGCCGTCACCTCCTCCGAGCCCACCATCTCGAGCAGCGACGTCTGACCCGACTCGCGGTCGCGTCGCGCCCGCTCCGCGCGGCTCACCGCATGGTCGAGCGCGGCGATCAAGCGCGCCCGCTCGCCCAGTGAGTCGCACGCGCCCGATTGCACAAGCGCCTCGAGAACCCGCCGGTTCACGTCCTGGATCGCCGAGGTGCGCTCGCATAGGTCCTCGAGCGACTTGAACGTCCCGTCCGCGTCGCGCAGCGAGACGATCGATTCCACTGCGTGCTGGCCTACGTTCTTGATGGCGGCGAGGCCGAACTGGATGCGTCCGTCCGCAATTGAGAAGTCCGCGCGCGACCGGTTGATGTCAGGCGCAAGCACGTCGATCCCGCGCAGCCGGCAGTCGACGATGGCCGTCGCCACGCGCTCGGCGTTGCCCTCCATGTGGATGAGCAGCGCCGTCATGTACTCGAGCGGATAGTTGGCCTTGAGATACGCGGTCTGGTAGGCGATCACGCCGTACGCCGCCGAGTGCGCGCGGTTGAATCCGTATTCGGCGAACTTCGCGATGCCGTCGAACAGCGCCTCGGCTGTGGACTTCGGGATGCCGCGCTCAACCGTCCCGTCGATGAACTTGGTGCGCAGCTTGGCCATCTTGGCCTTGTCCTTCTTGCCCATGGCGGCGCGGAGGATGTCGGCCTCGCTCATCGTGAATCCGGCCAGCTCGCGAGCGGCCATCATCACCTGCTCCTGATAGATCATCACGCCGTACGTCTCACGCAGGATCGGCTCGAGCCGTTCATGCATGTACTCGATGGGCTCGCGGCCCTGCTTGCGCGCGATGAACGCCGGGATGTTGACCATCGGGCCGGGGCGGAACAGTGCGACCGCGGCCGACACGTCGCCGAACGACTGCGGGCGCATATCCATGAGCATCCGGCGCATGCCCGCACCTTCGAACTGGAACACCCCGTGCGTGTCGCCGGCGGAGATCAGCTCATAGGTCTTGGCGTCGTCGAACCGCACCGACTCGAGGTCGACTTCGAGACCTCGGTGCTCGCGCACGAGCCGCAGGCACGTGGCGATGATGTCGAGGTTCTGCAGACCGAGGAAGTCGATCTTCAGCAGGCCGATGTCGCCGACCGCCTTCATGTCGTACTGCGTGATCACCGCTTCGCTCTTCGGGCCGTACTGCAGCGGCGTGTAGCGCACCAGCGGCTCGGGCGCGATCACCACGCCGGCCGCGTGCGTGCTTACGTTTCGGCTCACGTTTTCCAACGCCCGCGCGACGTCGATCAGCCGCTTCTGATCCTCATTCGACTCATACGCCTCGCGGAGGTCCGGGACCTCCTTCATCGCGTCGTCGAGCGACTTCGACCGTCCCTGCCACACCGGGATGAGCTTTGCGAGCCGGTCGGTGTCGCGCAGCGGCACCTCGAGCACGCGGCCCACATCACGGATGGCCGCTTTCGAGGCCATCGTCGTGAAGGTGATGATCTGCGCCACTCGGTCGGACCCGTACTTTTCCGAGACGTAGCGGATCACCTTCTCGCGTCCCTCGACCGAGAAGTCGCAGTCGATGTCGGGCATCGACACGCGGTCGATGTTGAGGAAGCGCTCGAAGATGAGGCCGTGCTGGATCGGGTCGAGGTTGGTGATGCCGAGGCAGTACGAGACCAGGCTCCCCGCCGCGCTGCCGCGGCCCGGCCCCACGACGATCCCGTTCTGGCGCGCGAAGTTGTAGAAGTCCCAGACGATCAGGAAGTAGGACGCGTAGCCGGTCTGGCTGATGACGGACAGCTCTTGCTCCGCCCTCTCCATGACCTGGGCCGAGGGATTGCCGAACCGCCACTCCATGCCTTTCCCAACCAGCTGCTTCAGGTACTGGTCCGGGGTCAATCCGTCAGGAACGTCGAACGGGGGCAGAAGCGTCGCGCCGAGATTCAGCTTCAGGTCGACCTGGTCGGCCACTTCGAGCGTGCTGGCCAGGGCGTCGGGTAGGTCCCCGAACGTCTCGATCATCTCGGCCGGCGTCTTCAGGTAGTTCTCCTGGGTCGAGAAGCGCCACCGGTTGGGGTCGTTGAACCGCGCTCCGGTCTGGAGGCAAAGCAGGACGTCATGTGCCTCCGAGTCGTGGCGGTGGACGTAGTGCAGGTCGTTGGTCGCGCACAGGCGCAGCCCGAGCTCCTTGCCGAAGCGCTCGAGCACGGTGTTGACCTCGACCTGCCGATCGATGCCGTGGCGCTGGACCTCGAGCAGGAAGCGGTCTTTGCCGAAGATGTCGCGATACGCGGCCACCGATTCGCGCGCGCCGTCGATGTCGCCCTCGACGATCCGGCTCGCAGCCTCGCCCTGCAGACAGCCTGACAGCGCGATCAGACCCTTCGAGTGCTCGGCCAGGATCTCCTTGTCGATCCGGGGTTTGTAATACATCCCCTCCATCTGGCCGACCGTGCAAAGCCGCATCAGGTTCACGTAGCCCTCGTGGTTGGCGGCGAGGAGGGTCAGGTGGTTCGGGTCCCTGTCGACCCGGCCCTCGCGCAGCAGGCGCGAGCGCGGGGCGACATAGACCTCGCAGCCGATGATCGGCTTGATCCCGGCGTCCTTGCACGCCTTGTAGAAGTGGATCGACCCATACATGACGCCGTGGTCGGTGAGGCCGATCGCCGGCATCCCCAGCTCGGCCGCGCGGGCGACCATAGCGGGAATGCGGCTGGCCCCATCGAGCAGCGAGTACTCGGTGTGGTTGTGGAGGTGGACGAAGGTTTCTGGGGCGTGCGGCATCGTTTGGCTCGGGTTGGCGGTCCCCGCCCGATAGTCTATCGACACAAATGGCCCGACTGGCGCTGCCTTCAATGGCACACGGACCCGCAGAGATGGCGCACTCAGGGATCCGCGAGATCGCCAACGAGGCGCTCCGCACCCCAGGGGCGATCCGGCTCGACGTCGGCCAGCCTGACTTCCCCACTCCCCAACACATCAAGGATGCGGGCAAGCGGGCGATCGACGAGAACAAGACCTTCTACACGCACACGCAGGGCTTGCTCTCGCTGCGCGAGAGGCTCGTCGCCAAGCTAGCCCGCGTGAACGGAATCACGACCACGCCCGACCGCATTGCGTGCGGTCCAGGCGGCGTTGGCGCGATCGCTGCGATGTTCGCGGCCGTGCTGGAGCAAGGTGACGAAGTCCTGCTGCCGGATCCGGGCTGGCCGAACTACCGCATGATGCTGCCCTGGCTCGGGGCTCGCGCCGTCAACTACCCCTGCCCATCCGAGGAAGGCTTCCAGCCAGACCTGGACGCGCTCGCGGCGCTGGTGGGGCCGCGGACGAAGATCCTTGTCGTCAACAGCCCGAACAATCCGACCGGCGCCGTCTATCCGGCGTCGACCCTGGCGGCGATGATCGAGCTCGCGCAGCGCAACAACCTGTGGCTGCTGAGCGACGAGTGCTACGACCAGATCCTCCTCGACGGCACATGGACCAGCCCCGCGAGTCTCGCTCCCGACGACGCACGGATCGCGACAGTGTTCACGTTCTCCAAGACCTACGCGATGACGGGATGGCGGCTTGGTTATCTGGCCGGCTCTGCGGATCTGATCGACACCGCCACCAAGGTGCTCGAGTCCAACTCCTCATGCGTCTCGACCATCAGCCAGGTCGCGGCGGAGGCAGCACTCGATGGGCCACAGGACTGCGTGGCCGAGATGGTCGGCGCCTACCGGCGCCGGAGGGACCTGGTCGCCGGCATCCTCCATGACGCCGAGCTTCTGATCGCCAGGCCGACCGGGGCTTTCTACATCATGGCCGACGTTTCGCCGGCCGGCCTGCCCGCTCGGGAGCTCGCGTTCAAGCTGCTTCGGGAACGTGGGGTAAGCGTCGCTCCGGGGACGGCGTTCGGCCAGGTCGCCGGGCAGGCGGTTCGGATCAGCCTCGCCAGCTCGGACTCAGATCTCGAGGAGGGCGTTCGGCGGCTGGGGGAATTCGTGCACAGGGGTACCTAATCGGAAGCTGTTCGTTTATCCTGCCCCGGTTGAACTCGGGCGTAACCGTCCCACCCCACGTTCCGTTTGGCCCGACATGCAGCTGCTGAGGCCCATCCTGACCATGGTCGCCAGATCGCTTGGCCCAGGCAGGCTGCGGCTCGTAGTCGTCAAGTTCGCGCAGAAGCTCGACCGACCCTAACCAGATCGATCGCGGCCACGATGGCCCAGATCGCCGCGACCAGGGTGAACAGGAAGCCGAACCCAATTGGGATCAGGCCGAGCCCCACTGCGCCCGCTGCGATCGCGGACCAACCTGTGACTCCGCGGCCGGCCTCACGTACAAGCGCCGATCCAAGAAGGATCAGGGATGCGCCGAGCAGAACTATCCCTGTCCAGCCGGCCCAATCAGTCGCCGCATGCTGCTGCAGCACGAGCACCTTGAACTGCTGCGACATCGGATCGATGCCTTCGCCCAGGACCGCCACCAGCGCGTATTGGAGTGAAAGAAACCCGATGAACGCCGCGGTCGCGATTGCGGCGAGATACCGCGCGAGGCGCCCCGCTGGGCCCGAGGCTGCAGTCAGCGTCATCGACATGACCGCGATGCCGACGAAGAGGAGGACGATGGCTCCGGTCAGCGCGAACGTCGAGAGACTCAGGTCGGATCGCCCGGAGGGACTTGCCAGGTAGACCCACAGGTCGGGAGCGCTCGGCCCTTCCGCCGCGTACAGGGTCATGAGACCCACAACGAAGGCGAAAGCACAAAGCACGAACGAGACGGCTCCTGCCTGATGAAGCCATCGGGGCGAGCCCATCGGTCAGCTCCGCTCAAGAAGGGCCACGGACTCGATGTGGTAGGTCTGCGGAAACATGTCCACGATCGCCGCGCGCCTGATCCGATAACCGCCCTGCACCAGGCGCATCAGGTCCCTCGCGTGGGTGGACGGCTCGCACGATACATAGACGATCCGCTCCACGCCTAGCCGGATAAGCTCGGCGAGCGCCGCCGGCTCGCACCCGGCCCGAGGCGGGTCGAGGATCACCGCCTGGAAACGGCCGAGCCGGATGCCTTTGAGGACGGCCTCCACCTTCCCAGGCAGATACTGGACCCGCGCTGCGTTGATGCGCGCGTTGAGCCGGCCGAGCTGGACTGCGTGCGGGTTCTCTTCGATCGCGGCCACGCCCGCCGCGTCGCGGGCCGCCGCCACGGAGATGGTGCCGATCCCCGCGAAGAGGTCGATGACGTGCTCGTCGGGCCTCGCCTGGAGCATGTCGAGCGCGGTGCGATAGAGGACGAGCATCTGGCGGTAGTTCGTCTGGACAAACGTGTCGCTCCGGACGCGAAACGTCAGGCCCCAGAACTCGAGCGTCATCGCGTCATCGAGCAGCGTCGACTCCGGCAGAAGCTCAGCGACGCGGTGCGCGAACTCGTCGCGCGGCCACGCCGGTTCGCGTCCGTGAAAGCGCAACCGCCACAACATGCCTCGACCCAGTGGCTCGACAGTGAGCAAGATGTTCTGCAGCCCGCTGACCCGCATCTCGTTGGCGGCCTGCGCGAACGCCGGCAGCGCTTGCTCGATGCGAACGTCATGGATGAGACAGCTGTCGACCGGCAGCACCGAGTGCGAGCGCATGCGGTGGAATCCGAAACTCCAGCCACCGCTGCCGGCTACAGCCTCGAACTCGCCGCGGATCCGGTAGCGCCATGGGTCGTCCATGCCGAGCACCGCGGCGTCGGGGGGCAGGCGCAGACCGGCCCGACCCCACGCCTCCTCGACCACCTGCCGCTTGAGAGCGAGCTGGTGCGCGTACGCGGCGTGCTGCAGCTGGCAGCCGCCACAGTCCCCGAAATAGGGGCACGGCGCGCTAACCCGATGGGGTGAGGCTTCGATGACACGAGTCGTCGCGGCAACCGCGACGCCACCCTGGCGGCCGCGCGGCTCGGCTTCGACGACCTCGCCGGGCAACGCGTAGCTCACGAGCCAGACCTTGCCGTCATCCCGGGCCACCGACGCGCCACCGTGCGCCGGGGACGAGGGCCGGAGGATCAGCGGCGCCAAAGCGAGACCGGGTCGTGCGCCGGCTTGAAGCCGGCCGCCTCGACCATCTGGGCGGCGACCTTGAAGCCTTCCGCCACCTTGTCCGGTTGATGTGCGTCGCTGCCGTACTGCACGGCCTGGCCCCCCACCTCTCGCCACCAGCGCACGACCGTGATGTCCGGGCTCAAGGTGTGGCCGCGTGTGGTGTTGACCTCGAGGACCCGGCCCGTGCGAGCGGCGGCGGCGAGGATCGCGCGGATCTCCGCCTCGTAATCCTTTTCCTGGTATGGCGCCAGGCCGTCGAGCCAGTAGCGCTTGGGGTAGTCGATGTGGGCCAAAGTCTCAAACGGCTGGCTGCTCTCGACCATGGCGAGCACCTCGCGAAAGTACTCCCTGACCGCCGCGGGAAAGTCGATGCCGGCCCGGCCCCGGAACTGGCTGGCGTCGAGCATTCCGCCGTCGAACCTGATGCAGTGGATCGAGCCAAGGACCTGATCGAGCGGGCCGGCGGCGAGGACCCCGGCGGTCTCGTCCGGGAACCAGTGCGGCTCGCCGAGCTCGACGCCGGTCAGGATGCGCAGGCCGGAGAACCTGGCGCGGCAGCGCTCTACCGACTCGAAGTAGCCGTCGAGGTCGACCGAGTGCTGGCCCTGGTGGACGAGCGCCCAGTCCGCGTGTTCCGTGAACGCGATCGCCGGCAGGCCGACCTCGAGCGCCCGTTCGCAGCTGCGTTCCATCGATCCGTGGGGGGCGTCCCAGGACCACTCCGTGTGCACGTGGAGGTCGGGTGGCAGAGGCACCGCGCAAAGGCTACCGGGGTTCCACCTCCCCATCGGCGCTGCGCGCCAGTTCCCCACGAACGGGGGCAGAGACTGTCTATAAAATCGGCTCCGTGGGGTACGTGGTGGAGGGCGTCGCCTACGTTGGCGGCACGGTGCTGATCGGTGCCGGTCTGTACCTGGTCATGCGGGGCAGCTTTCCCAACTGGTGGGGGCAGCGGCTCCTCTGGCCGCTCGTCCGAGTGACGCCCACTGTCTCCCACCTCCAGGGTTGGGCAGCGATCGGCCTGGGGGCCTCGATCCTGGCGATCGTCTTCACCACCGTTGCCCCCGACCTCGTGGCCGGGATCCTGGTCGTGCTGGCCATGGCCGCGTACGTCGTCGGGGTGGCCCTCTTTCTCTTCAGCACCTGGCTGTCCCGCCGCCCAGCCGCCTAGAGCCGTCGCGGGTGCGGCCCCTGGCAACGTGGATCATGTGCATCTTGTGCAGAAAGCTCCATTCGCGGGCCGGCCAAACGTGCGTTTTGCATGAAACGCTCCGAATCTTTGTTAGCAGTCGCCGTTTTCGGGGCACACGCTGCCGACATTCCCCTTTGCATCTAGTAGAACGCGGCCATCGAGCGGTTTCGCCAGGCGAACGGCCACGGTGCGGAAATGCCCTTCGAGGGTGCACCCTACGTTGCCGTCGCCGTGAATCCTGCTGCTGATCGCGATCGCGACCGCGGTGACTGACTCTGCGGCGGCGGCCGCATAGTCTTCGCCGCAGGGACCAGGTGTGTCCGGGCCGCCGATCAGCCCGATCGTGAGGGTGAGCCCGTCGGCGCTGATCTTCCCGCCGACGCCACCCGAGCTTGCCGTCTTGCCGCCGCCCCAGTAAGCCGAGGCATCGATGGCCGGGTAGCCCAGCTCGCCGCCAACCGCACCCACGTCGAACAGCCACGCAGACATTTGCGCCGTGCCTCGGTCGGTGCCAAACCCGGCTTCGCCCCAACGCACCGCGGTTATCACCTCAGCGGCGGCCGACGAGCAGTTGCTTCCACCTGCGTCCTTGCGGCTCGCCAAAAGACGCGCGAAGGCCTGGTCGGCGCCAATTGATGGATAGGAGGCCATAGCTCCCGGCTTCCACTTCGCAACCGCGCGCGCAGGGCCGGCACTCGGCAGCTGAACCCCGGTGCCGATTACGAAATGGCCGCAGAGCCAGTTGATCTTGCCGCTGCCGTCGGCAAATCCGTTGGTGTGCTCGTAGCTGTCTCCAAACCAGATGATCGGCCTCGGGTTGGCGTGCACCGGAAAGTCATTCCACGCCACGAGCGCCGCGGTCGGGGGAGCTGGGGGAAGCAGCGGCGTGGAGCCCTCGCCCACCGAGCCGCATGCGACCACAACGAATAAGGAGAGGCACCAGGCCACCAGCCGCCCCATATCCAGATATACGCACGCAACGCGCACCCGGTAACGCCTCGTTGGCGCCAACGGAGCTGAATTTTCGCGTTCCACAGGCACCGCTGGATACAACGAGGCCAAAAAGGTCGGTGTCGATCGGTCGCGGCGCGGGTTAACCGAGCAGCTTCAGCAGCAGCTCTCGCGCGACCTTCGGGTTGGCCTGGGGCGCCTTCTTACGCAGCTCGTTGAGCAGCGCGTTGAGGGCCTGCGTCTTGCCGTTTCGGTAGTCGGCCACCGCCTTCGGGTTCGCGTCGATGACGGCCTCGGCGATGACGCGAAGCTCTGATTCGTCGCTGACCTGCCTGTAGCCGTGCTCGGCGACGATCTCGGCCGGCGTCCGCCCCGTCTCGACTGACTCGAAATAGGCCTCTCGCGCCTGGTCTCGCGTGATGTCTTTGGCTTGCAGCATCGTCATCAGCTCGGCGAGGTAGGCAGGGTCGAGCAGCTTGCCCGTCGGCGCCACCTCGTTGACGATCCAGTTTGCGGTCGGCAACGGCGGCGCTCCTTGCATCACCGCGGTTTCGTAGAGGTCCGCCAGGTCTCGGTCGGCGCTGATGATGGCAGCCTGGCCCGCGGTCAAACCGTGCTGGGAGACCAGCCTGGCTCGCCGGATCGCGGGAAGCTCTGGCAGCGCGGCCCGCAGCTCCTCGATCCAGGCTCGATCCAGCTCGAGCGGTGGGAGGTCCGGCTCGGGAAAGTAGCGGTAGTCCTCGGCGAACTCTTTGCTGCGCTGGGAAAACGTGCGCTCTTCGTCCTCCGACCAGCCCCGCGTCTCCTGGACGACTGTTCCACCTGTTTCGAGCAGCTTCTGCTGGCGGTCGACCTCGTAGAGGATCGCCCGGTGCAGGGCCCGGAAGGAGTTGATGTTCTTCAGCTCGGTCTTCACACCGAGCGCATCCGTGCCGGCGCGGCGGATGGAGACGTTCGGCTCGGCGCGGAGCTGGCCCTTCTCCATGTCCGCCTCCGACGCGCCGATCGCGCGGAGCACCGTGCGCAGCTCGATCGCGTAATCGCGCGCCTCGTCAGCGCTCCGCAGGTCGGGCTCGCTGACGATCTCCATCAGCGGCACGCCCGCGCGATTCAGGTCTACGTACGACTCCCATGCCTTGTGCAGCTTGTCGCCGGCGTGAACGAGCTTGCCGGTGTCCTCCTCCAGGTGCACCCGCCGGATGCGCACCTTGCGTCCGTCCACCTCGAGCAAGCCGTTGACGCTCATCGGCAGGTCGTACTGGCTGATCTGGTAGCCCTTGGGCAGGTCGGGATACATGTAGTTCTTGCGGTCGAACTTGGTGTGGCGCGGGATCTCGCACCTCAGCGCGAGCGCGGTCTTGATGCATGCCTCGACCGCGGCGCGGTTGATCGCTGGCAGCGTGCCCGGCAGGCCCAGGCAGATCTCGCAGACATGAGTGTTCGGCGGCTCGTTCACGTCCGCCACCGAACACCCGCAGAACATCTTGGAGCGGGTCTTCGGCTGGACATGGACCTCCATGCCGATCACGGTTTCCCAGTCGGCCACGGCCCCTCTCCCTAACCCTCTCCCCTACGGGGAGAGGGGCCTGGAGTGGCGACACCGGCTTTCATCTCGCTCGCCTCTTCGTAAGCGCGCGCCACGCGAAAGACGACGTTCTCGCCCCATTGGGGGCCCAGCACCTGCAGGCCGACCGGCAGCCCGTCCGACGTGCCGCACGGCACACTGATCCCAGGCAGGCCGGCAAGGTTGCCGCCCAGGGTCAGGACGTCGCACAGGTACATCGAGAGCGGGTCCTGCGTCTTCGACCCGATCGGGAACGCGACAGTCGGCGACGTCGCGCTGACGACGGCGTCGCATTTCTCGAAGGCCGCATCGAAGTCGCGCTTGATCAGCGTGCGCACCTTCTGCGCCTTCAGGTAGTAAGCGTCGTAATAACCGCTCGAAAGCGCGTACGTGCCGAGCATCACGCGGCGCCGCACTTCGGTCCCGAAGCCCTTGCGTCGCGTCCTCGAATATTCGGCCGTGATGTTCGGCGCGTCGACTTCCGAGAGGCCGTACCTGACCCCATCGAATCGCGCCAGGTTCGACGAACACTCGGCCGGCGCGATGATGTAGTACGCGGCGAGGCCGTAGTCGGTGTGCGGCAGGGAGACGTCGACGATCTCTGCGCCTTGCTTCTGGAGGATGAACAGCGCCGCGTCGATCGCCGCCTTCACGCCCGGCTCGATGCCCGCGACGTCGTAGTACTCGCGCGGCACGCCGAGCCGCATGCCCTTCACGCCGGCGCCGTAGTTGTTGAGCACCTCCATGGCCGCGCGGTCCGATGAGGTGGAGTCGAGCGGGTCGTAACCCGCCATCAGCGAGAGCGTGAGGGCGGCGTCATCGACGCTGCGCGCGAACGGTCCGATCTGGTCGAGGCTCGAGGCGAACGCGATCAGGCCATACCGGCTAACGCGCCCGTAGGTGGGCTTCATGCCGACGACGCCGCACAACGCGGCCGGCTGGCGGATCGAGCCTCCGGTGTCGGTGCCGAGCGCGATGATCGCTTCACCCGACGCCACGGCCGCCGCACTGCCGCCCGAGCTTCCGCCAGGCACCCGTTCCAGGTCCCACGGATTGTGCGTCGGGAAGTAGCCCGAATTTTCAGTCGAGCTGCCCATGGCGAACTCGTCACAGTTCGTCACGCCCAGCATCACCGCTCCCGCCTCGAAGAGCCGGGAGACGGCGGTCCCGGTGTAGGGCGGCCTGAAGCCGCGCAGGATCTGCGATCCGGCGGTCGTCTCCACCCCGCGCACGCAAAGCACGTCCTTGATCGCGATAGGTATGCCGGCCAGCGGTCCCGCGTCGCCGCGCCGGATCTTGCGGTCCGCCTCGTCGGCCTGCGTTTCCCAGAGGTCCTGGGTGAGACGCAGGTAAGCCTTCACACGAGGGTCGACACGCTCGATGCGCTCGACGTGCGCGGTCACGAGGTCCGCTGACGAGATCGATCCGAGCCGCAGCAGGCGTGTCGCATCCTGGATCGTGAGACTCGTCAGGTCGTCGGTCACGTCTCTTCCTGGATCGATGGCACGCGGAAGAATCCGTCCACCGCCGCCGGCGCGTTGGCCAGCGCCTCCTCCTGGCTGAGGCACGGACGCGGCTCGTCCTCGCGCAGCCTGCTCGCGATCTCGACCACCTGCGCGGTGGGCGGGATGTCCTCGGTGTCGAGCTGCTGCAGGCGGTCGATGTGCTCGAGGATGCCGCTCAGCTGGCCGGCGTAGAAGTCCTCCTCACCCGGCTCGAGCCCAAGGCGCGCGAGCATGGCGACATGGCGGACTTCGTCCTTCGAGAGAGGCATCAGGAGGCTTAGCTTAGGTTCTGGAGCGTTGGCGGCTGGCGATCAGCCCGATCAGTGCGATGATGCCCGCCCACGAGCTCACGACGGTGAGCACCATCAGCACCGAGGCAAGCCACGCCGTTGATGTCGCCCAGCGCGCATCACGCCGCAGACCGACGGCGGCCACCAGGCCGACGACGGCGGTGCCGATCGACCCGCCCCCGATCAGCATGAGTGCGATCCATACACGTCCTATGGCGGAAGGTTCCGACTTGAAGCTGAGAACGAAGACACCCCACACCAGGAGGATCGCCGCGCCGGTCACAAGCGTGGACCATATCCATCGCGCACTCCTCATTTAGGGAGCAGCGCTTTGAACTGCTCTTCGTCGAGGACGGTCAGCTTCAACTTCTGCGCCTTCTCCAGCTTGGATCCCGCGCCAGGTCCCGCCACCACGTAGTCGGTCTTCGAGCTGACGCTTCCTGCGGGCTTGCCGCCCAGCTGGCGGACCAGCGCCTCCGCGTCGGGCCGGCTCATCGTCTCCAACGTGCCTGTGAAGACAAACGTTTTGCCCGCGAAAGGTCCGTCGCCCACCGCCTCGGCCGCCTGTGGCTCGACGCCTGCGGCGAGGAGCTTCTGCACGAGCTCGGCGCCGTGGCCCTGGAAGTAGCGGCGCACCTCGCCGGCCATGTTCGGTCCCACGCCCTCGACGCGCTGCAAGTCCTCTTCCGTCGCCTCGCGGAGGTTCTCGATGCTGCCAAAGTCCGCTGCGAGCAGCTGCGCGGTCGCCTCCCCGACCTGCGGGATGCCGAGCGCGAACAGGAAGCGCCAGAGGTCCGGCCGCCTGCTCGCCCCGATTCGGTCGACGAGGTTCTGCGCCGATTTGTCGGCGAAGCCCTCCAGCTGAATGACCTGGTCCTTGCTCATCCGGTAGAGGTCGCTAGGGTCTTCCACCACGCCGCGGTCGATTACCTGGGTCAGGGTCGCGTAACCGAGGCCTTCGACATCCATGACGGCCGCGAAGTGACGCAGGCGCTCCAGCCGCTGTGCGCCGCAGAAGGGGTTGATGCAGCGATGCGCGATGTATGGCTCCTCGCGCACGACCTCTCCCCCGCACACCGGGCACTTCTTCGGCATCTTCCAACCCTGCTTTGGGTCTTTGACGCTGACGATCTCGGGGATCACGTCGCCCGCGCGATGGATCATCACGCGCGCGCCGACGTACACGCCCTTCTCGTTGACCTGCGCCTCGTTGTGCATGGTCACGTTCTTGATCGTCACGCCGCCCACGACGACCGGCTTCACATGTGCGACCGGGGTCAACACACCGGTGCGGCCGACGTAGCATTCGATCTTCTCGACCTCTGTCTCGGCTTGCTCAGGCGCGTATTTGAAGGCGATCGCCCATCGCGGCGAGCGCGCGACAAAGCCGAGCTCGAGCTGCTGCGCGAATCCGTCGACCTTGACCACCATGCCGTCGATCTCGTACTCGAGCTCGTGCCGGCGTCGCTGCCAGTCGGCGTGGTACTCGATGACCTCGTCAATGGACTTGAGGCGGCGCCGGTTGCGATTGACCCGGAACCCCATCTGGTCGAGCGTGTTGAGCACGTCCCACTGCGACCTGGCCGGGCCGGCGGGGTCGAGCGTGTACATGAAGGTCTGCAGGTCGCGGCTCGCGGTCACGTTTGGATCGATCTGCCGCACGCTGCCCGCCGCCGTGTTCCGCGGGTTGACGAAGCGGGGCTTGCCGGCCGCCTCCATCTCGCGGTTCAGCTTCTCGAATCCCGCGATCGGAAAGTAGACCTCGCCTCGCACCTCGAACAGGTCGGGCAGGCCCTTCGCCGGCGTCACCGAGAGCGGCACGCTGCGGATCGTGCGGACGTTGGCGGTGACGTCCTCGCCGACCGTGCCGTCGCCGCGCGTCGCCGCGCGCTGCAGGCGCCCCTTGGCGTAGGTGAGGCTCATCGCCAGGCCGTCGATCTTCAGCTCGGCGCAGTACACGACCTTGTCGCCGACTGCAGCGCGGACGCGCTTGTCGAAGGCGCGGATCTCGGCTTCGTCGAACGCGTTCTGCAGGCTGAGCATCGGCGAGCGATGGCGCACCTTGGCGAACTGGTCCGAGGCCTCGCCACCCACGCGCTGCGTCGGGGAGTCTGTGGTCAGCAGGTCCGGTCGCTCTTCCTCGATTCGGCGCAGCTCGAGAAACAGCGCGTCGTACTGGGCGTCGGAGACGGCCGGCTCATCCAGCACGTAGTAGGCGTGCTCGTGGCGCCGGATCAGCTCCCGCAGCTCTTCGACCCGCACAGCAGGATCGACCGCCTTATTTTTCTGTCGCTGGGTGCGCGCAAGCGCGGTCTGGTTTGGCTTTTCTGAATTCATTTCGTCAACGGCGCGAGCATGCCGCTGAGGATTTTCAGCCCGACCTTGTCGAACTTGATCAGAAGCTCCTCATCCGTCCGCGTCAGCGTGCTCTTCACGACGGTGCCGGAACCAAAAGCTGGGTGCTGGACGCGATCGCCGCTCGCGAATCGTTGGACGGGAGGCGCCGCCGGCGCCGCTTCGACCTGGCGTTCGATGTACCGCTCCTTGTAACCCTGTCGCGGAGGCGCCACCGGTGCGCTGCCGCGCGGCGCGACGAGGAGCGACTGCGGGATGTCGGTCAGGAACCGGCTCGGGAAGGCCGGCTGAGAGCGGCCGTAGAGGTGGCGGCGAAAGGCGCAGCTCAGGTAGAGGCGGTCCTTGGCGCGCGTCATTCCGACATAGCAGAGCCTGCGCTCCTCCGCCATCTCGGTCGCCGCGCCCACGGCGGAGGGGTTCTCCTCGCGCTCGTCGAGCGCCCGCTGATGGGGCAGCAAGCCCTCCTCCATGCCGACCATGTAGACGACAGGGAACTCGAGGCCCTTGACCATGTGCAGCGTGATCAAGGTCACGCCTTCGCCGTTCTCGTCGTACGCGTCGACGTCGGAAACCAGCGCGACCTCGGCAAGGAAATCCTCGAGACCCGTCGTCGGGTCGCGGTCGTCGAAGTCCTCGGCCAGCCCGCGCAGCTCGTTGAGGTTTTCGATTCGGGCTTCGCCTTGCGGGGTGCCATCGAGGTAGTGCCGGCGCAGGTCCATGACCTCGATCACGTGGTCGATCAGCTCGCTCGGCCGCAGAACACCCATCGTGGCTCGCACCGACTCGACCTGGGCGCGAAAACCCTGCAGCGGGCCCACAGCTGTTTTGGGGACGCCGGGCACGTGTCCCGGGTCGGCGAGGATCGACATGATGTCGGAATCACCCCCGCGGGCGAATGCGTTGACCGCATCGACCGTCACGTTGCCGATCTTGCGCGAAGGCACCGACACGATCCGCGCAAAGCTCAGCGCGTCACGAGGGTTGAAGCAGAAACGCAGGTAGGCGACGAGGTCTTTGACCTCGCGCCGCTCCCAGAAACGGATGCCGCCCACCAGGCGGTATGGGATGCGCCGCCGCGCCAGCACGTCCTCGAACGAGCGGGACTGGGCGTTCGTCCGGTAGAGGATCGCGAAATCGGAGTAGCCGCGTTTCTCGGTCTTGCGCAGGCGCTCGATCTCGTCGGCGACGAACTCCGCCTCCTCGACCTCGTTGTACGCCTGCATCGCCATGACTTTTTCGCCGCCCGCGCGCTCGGTCCACAGCCGCTTCTCCGCGCGTTCCGGGTTGCTCCGGATGACGCTGTAGGCGGCGTCGAGGATCGCCTGGCTCGAGCGGTAGTTCTGCTCCAGGTGCACGACATGGGCGTCCGGATAGTCCTTGCGAAAGTCGAGGATGTTGCGCACGTCCGCGCCGCGAAAGCGGTAGATCGACTGATCGTCATCCCCTACCACCGCCACGTTGCGATGCTCCTGGGCCAGCAGGTTGACGAGGACGTACTGCGCGCGGTTGGTGTCCTGGTACTCGTCGACCAGGACATGGCGGAAGCGGTCGCGCCACTTGGCGAGGGCCTCAGCGTCCGTGCTGAACAGCTCGACCAGCTTCATGATCAGGTCGTCGAAGTCCAGCCCACCGGAGCGACGCAGCACCTCCTGGTAGGACTCGTACACCCGGCGCGCCACCTCGTCGGCGTAGCTCCGGTTGGGATAGTCCTCAGGCCGCTTGAGCTCGTTCTTGGCCTGCGAGATCGCATTGCTCAATGCACCGATTGGATAGCGCTTCGGATCGAGGCGGAGCTCGTCGAGGACGCGCTTCAGCGCCGCCCTGGTGTCGTCCTCGTCGAAGATCACAAAGCTTGACGCGATGCCGATCCGCTGCGACTCGCGGCGGAGGATCTTCACCGCGGTCGAGTGGAAGGTCCCGACCCACATCTTCTCGGCCCCCTCTCCGACCAGCGTCGCGACCCGGCCGCGCATCTCGCGCGCCGCCTTGTTGGTGAAGGTGACGGCAACCAGGCGGTCCGGCCAGACCCGCTTCGAGGCGATCAGGTAGGCGATTCGGGCCGTCAGCACGCGCGTCTTGCCGCTGCCTGCGCCCGCGAAGATCAGCAGCGGCCCGTCGCCATGCGTGACGGCTTCCTGCTGCGGAGGGTTGAGGCGCCCGAGCAAGGCGTCGATCTGGGCCTGGGGGGACTCGCCAATCAAGAGGAATCGAGTTTACCCATGCCCGTTGGAAGCCCCTCTCTCAGGCCCCTCTCCCTAAGTGGAGGGAAACTGCGATACCCGCCGTTATGCTCCTCGTGGCCGTGGCTCGCGAAGTCGATATTGGCATGCGTGATCACCTGCTTTACGAGCTCGCGCGCGACCTCAGCTCGTCGCTCGAGCTCGACGTCGTGCTCGCCAAGGTCATGGACCGGGTGATCACCCTCATGAAGGCCTCGCGCGGCTTCATCGTGCTTGTCGATCCGGTCGACGGCTCGCTCTCAGTCCAGATGTCGAGCGGCGAAGCCGACCCCGAGAAGACCCGCCAGTTCCTCGGCTCGCGGACGGTGATCGAGCACGTCGTGAAGACCGGCCAGGCCGTGGTCTCGACCGACGCCAGCCTGGACGACCGCTTCAAGGGCCAGCAGTCGGTGATCCTCCAGAACCTGCGCTCGATCATCGCAGTGCCCCTCGTGACCAAGGACGAGGTCATCGGAGCGGTGTACGTCGACAACCCCTTCCGCGCCTCGATCTTCGAAGAGAAGGACAAGGAGTTCCTGCAGGCGATATCGGACCTGGCGGCGATCGCCATCGACAACGCGCGCCAGTACGAGCGCTCGGAGTTTCTGCGCCAGCTCTTCGAGGCGCACGTCAACAAGCAGGTGACCGACTACGTGATCAGGCGGTCGGGTCGGGCGTTGCGATTTCTGCCCGGCGAGCGCCGCGACGTCACGATGCTCAACTCCGACATCGCAGGGTTCTCCACGCTGTCCCAGAGCATGGACGCTGAGGAGCTGGTCCGATTCCTGAACAGCTACTTCCAGCGGATGATCAGGGTCGTCCTGGACCACGGCGGCAACATCGACAAGTTCCAGGGCGACGGCATGCTGGTCGTCTTCGGAGCACCCAACCCGATGGAGGACCACGCAGAGCGCGCGCTGCACGCCGCGATGGCGATGGTCGAGGAGATCGACCGTTTCAACCGCGAGCAGGTCAGCGCCGGCAGGCCCGCGATCTCGGTTGGAATGGGTCTGGACACGGGCGAGGTGGTCGCGGGCCATGTCGGGTCAGACGACCGGATGGAGTTCACGCTGATCGGCGTGCCGGTGAACAACAGCGCGTTCCTCTCCAAGATCCGGCCCGCGCGGGTGCTGATCTCGGAGACGACGAGGGAGCGCCTCCCGATCGGGTTCCAGGTTGCCGACTATCCGCCGATGCTGCTCAAGGGCGCGAACCGGCCTCAACCGATCTTCGAGCTGTCGATCTCAGTAACAGCCGAATAGGTCGCCTTACCGACACGGCCTTGGCGGCCGGGTTCACCCCGGCCGCAACTTTGTCTTCAGCGTCTGTCAGACGTTGCGTGTGGAAGACGTCTAGATCAATCCGAACCGTATACCGGAATGGGAGCAGCCCCATCGGCGAAGCCGATCGGGCGATGAGGGAAAACCATCCGGGTTTTCCCTCATACGTCTATCCCTGGCACACCCACCGGCCGGGGCCGTAGTGCGAATAAAGCCAGGCTGCGGCGAAGGCGTTGGCGCGCGGGTCGAAGGGCGACTGGCTCGCGTACGGCGTCCCGGACCAGGTGCTGGGCAGGAACTGGAACAGGCCCGACGCGCCGCTGTCGGTGTTCACCGAGTTCGGGTGGTAGCGCGATTCGCAGTAGGCGACGTTCATCGCCCACTGCACCGCCGCCGGCCCAAGCGGGCTGAAGGCGTCGGTGATGTCCTTGGCGATCTCGGGGGGCGGACCCGCATGGTTGCTTCGAGCCGCGATCGCATCGGCCTGTGCCTGGGCCGCGGCAAGCGCCTGCTGCTGAGCGGCGTAGTCGGCGAGTCCCTGCTTGAGCTCGAGCGACCACGACTGGACCTGGGCCATCTGGGCGGCCTGGACCTTCTGGGCCCTCGCCTGCTGGACGGCCGAGGTGCGGTCGAACGCGGTGAGGCGGGTCACGGCGACCGAGACCGACTCCTGCTGGGGCGGTTCGAGGCGCGGCAAGACGATGCTTACCAGGACGACGACCCACACCAGCACCGCACGAAATAGCGGCAGCAAACCCCTTGCGCGCTCCTCCTTTCTTGCGCCCTACCCCTGGGACGCTTTCAGGCCTGAGCCAGGAGCTAGGACGTGTGGAGGACGCGCTCAGGATCCGGGAAAGGAGCCACCTTACCACACGGTCGGCGACTTGCAGTAGCCGTACGCCCCGGTACCGAAAGCCCCCAATTCGCGCGTACTGGGGATCAGAACAGGTGCGTCAGCTTATTCCTCAGCAGCTTGCGGCCAGGCGGCTCGACGTAGGCCGGAAGCATTTCCTCCACCTTTGCAAAGGCCACCTCGGTCAGCGCAGCCGGATCGTCGCTCTGAGGTAGCGCTTTGCCGATGACGACCTTGATCGGCTTGCGAAACCACAGCTCCTTGGTGCCCGAGAGGGCGACAGGGACGACCGGCACCCCTGCCTTGATCGCGAAATGGGCGAACCCCTTGTGGAAAGGCAGCAGCTCGCCCTCCGTTGGGCCGTAGTTGCCCTCCGGGAAGATCGCCACCGCCCCGCCCATCTCGAGGCAGCGGTCGACGTGGCGGAACAGCGCCTTGTCGCCGTGGCGCTCGCGGACGACGGGGACGTAGCCTCCGGTGGTCCGGACGAGCCACCACTGGAACTTCCGCGTGACGAGCATGGTCGGGTCGGCCAGGAAGTGGAGCCGCGGCTCGACCGGCATCAACAGAAGAAGGGCGAACTCGTCCAGCCAGTTCAGGTGGTTGGCGATGACGACGTAGTTGCCCGAGCGCGGGATGTTGTCGCGCCCCCGGACCTCAAACCTGAAGCACAGGCGGAGGAGCGGGATGCCGATCATGCGGACGATCCGGTAAGGAATGTTGGCGCGGGGGCCGACAGGAAGGAGGTCGGCGGCTGGTAGCGCAGTGCTGGCCGTGGCCAAGGCAGTGCGAGTGTAAGCCTCGGCCGGCGGATTCAGGCTAAGCCAGGAAGGCCAACCACTCCAGGAAACGATTGAAGGTGCCGAGCGCGGCCTGGACCGCGTGCGCGTCCGCGCGCAGCGTGTCGTAGGCGCTCCTCGAGATCTTGCCCGTGTTCAGGTCTGCCAGCAGCTCGTTGAGGAATGCGTCGAGCTGGTTGTTGGCCGCCTTTGTCTCACCCCTGGTGA
>VBDS01000148.1 GCA_005889085.1 Chloroflexota bacterium
CGACTTCAAAGTCCCGAGGAGCGAAGCGATCGACTGCACCAGCACCGGCGCGAGGCCTTCCGTCGGTTCGTCCAGCAACATCACGCGCGGGTTGCTCATCAGGGCGCGGCCGACCGCCAGCATCTGGCGCTCGCCGCCCGACAGGCCTCCCGCCAGGTTGTTCTTCAACGGTTCGAGCTTGGGGAACAGCTCCCAGATGCGCTTCTTTGTCCAGCTCCCGCCGCCGCCGTCCGCGTGCGAAGCGATGTCCAGGTTCTCGTCCACGGAAAGGTTCTGGAAGCACCGCGCCCCGGAGGGCACGTAGGCGAGACCCCACCGCGTCCGGCGGTGGGCGGGCCAGCCACTCATGTCGCGGTCTCCGCAGATGACCTTGCCCGAAGCGCCCGGGAGGAGTCCGATGATCCCGCGGATCGTCGTGGTCTTGCCCGCGCCGTTGCGGCCCAGGACCGCAAGCAGCTCGCCGTCGGCGATTTCGGCAGAAAAGTCGAAGACGACATGGCTCTTGCCGTAGCGCACGTTCATCCCCTCGACCTTCAGCATGGCTAGGCGCCCAGCTCCTCCTGCTCCAGCTCGCCCAGGTAGACCTTCTGGACGTCGGGGTTGTGTCGGATCTGTTCGGGTGTGCCCGCTGTCAACACGCGGCCCTGGTGCATCACGGTCACGGTGCGGGCCGTGCTGAAAACGACCGACATGTCGTGCTCACAGAACAGCAGCGTCAGGTGCCGCTCGGTGGCCAGGCGCCGGACAAGCTCCATCGCCTTGTCCGTCTCGTATGCGGACATCCCGGCCGTCGGCTCATCGAGCAGAACCAGCTTCGAGCCCAGGGCGAGCGAGATCGCGATCTCGATCGCGCGCTGGTCGCCGTGGCTCAGCTGACCGGCAGGAAGGTCGGCCCACGCGCCAAGGCCCACCGCCTCAGCGAGCTCCTGCGCCTCGGCCCTGAACATGCGGTTGGCGATCCCGAAGGGACGGACGGAGTAGCCGCCGTGCGCGAGCATCGCGTACTGGAGGTTCTGCCGCACGGTCAGCTTCGGGAAGATCGTGGTGATCTGAAAAGCGCGACCGATCCCGGTCCGAGCGATCACGTGCGGCGGCTTGCCCGTGATGTCGCGGCCGTCGAAGACCACCTTGCCCGAGGTCGGCTTCAGCTGGCCGGTCAATAGATTGAAGAGCGTCGACTTGCCGGCCCCGTTCGGGCCGATGATGGCGTGGCGGTCGCCCTGCTTCACCTCCAGGCTGACGTCTTCGACCGCGCGCAGGCCGCCGAAGTGTTTGCTCAGGTGCTCGATGCTGAGCAGCGTCTTTCCCGAGTGCACCTCTTCGGCCTGGATCGCCTCGCTGGCGAGCGCCTTGCGCACGTCGAACATTCGAATCGCCTCGCCGGCGCTCTCCACCGGCGCTTCAGCTTCCTCCGCGCGATGGAAGCGTTCGCGCATTCGTGCAAACACGGTGGGCAGGTCCGAGACGCCGCCGGGCACGGCCAGGACGACGCCCAGCACGATGGCGCCGAGGATGATGTCGAACTGGTAGGGGAACTGCTTGGAGATCGCGTTGTCCAGCACGACGTAGATGAAGGCGCCGATCGCCGGTCCGAGGAATGTGGTCGTTCCGCCCAGGAGTGAAACGACGACTGGCTGCGCGTTGGCCGTCCAGTAGAGCATCTCCGGATAGGCCTGCTGCTGATAGAAGATGAAGAGGCCCCCGGCGACGCCGGCAAAGAGAGAGGCGATGATGTAGATGGCCAGCTCGTACACCTTCACGTTGATCCCGATGGCAGCCGCGCGCTGCCTGTTTTCGCGGATCGACAGCAGCGCCGCGCCCAGCGGCGAACGGACCAGGACGAACATCAGCAGCAGGCAAACCGCGACGATCGCCGCTGTGAAGTAATAGAGAGTCGTGTAGTCGGTCAGCTGGTCGGGCAGGGTTATCGCGGCGCCGTTGTCGCCGCCGGTGATGTCGTACGACTGGTAGACGAGCGAGAACAGAAGCTGCGAGATCGCGAGCGTGAGGAGAGAGAAATACAGCCGGACGGCCCGCTGCGCGACGAGGCCCGTGATCAGGCCGACGGCGGCCGCCACGAAGGGCGCCGCGGCGAGTCCCACCAGCACGGGGACGTTGTAACGCTTGAAGAGGAGGGCGACGGTGTAAGCGCCCACACCGTAATAGGCCGCGTGGGCGAAAGAGACCATGCCCGTGTAACCCAGCATCAGGTTGTATGAGATCGCCCACAAGGCGAGCACCAGCGCGGAGGTGCCGAGGAAGATCTGGAACCGCGCGCTGGCGTCCGGGTTCAGGTTCTCGTTGAGGCCGGCCAGCGGCGGGATGACCGCGACGAAGAGAAAGAGGACCAGCACGAGCCCCCAGCGCAGGCGGTCGCCCCGGGAGCGGGGAAGGAGCCGGGTCAACTCTCAGGCCGGCCGAACAGGCCGCGCGGCCGGACGATCAGAACCGCGGTCATGATGATGAACACGAAAGCAAGCGCGTACGGGTTGGTGGCCGGGATCACCAGGCCAAACGAGATCACCATGCCCACGATGAGCGCGCCGATCCCGGAGCCGACGATGCTGCCCAGCCCGCCGATCACGCTGATCGCGAAGGCCAGCACCAGGACGTCGGTGTCGATGCTCGAGCTGATCGCCTGGCTTGGCGCGACGATCGCCCCTCCAAGGCCCGCCAGCCCCGCGCCGATCACGAAGACGGTGGTGTACAGCCGGGTGACGTCGACTCCGGTGGCATTCAAAAGGTCCGGGTCCGCCACCGCGGCTCGAATGTTCCGGCCGAGGTTCGTCCGGTAGAGCATCGCCCACACGCCGACGGCGATCACGATCGCCGCGGCGATCATGAAAAGCGAGTAGCTGGCGTAGCTGTACCCGCCCACGTCGATGTGACCCGGGATCGGGGAGACGACCGTTCGATAGTTGGCGCCGAAGACGATCCGCACGCCCCCCGCGATGACCAGGCTCACCGCGTACGTCCCCAGCAGCTGGACCAGGTGCTCTCTTCCATACACGCGCCGGAGGACGAGGACTTCGATGATTCCCCCGATCGCACCGGTGACCGCCACGGCCACCAGCAGCCCGCCCCAGAACCCGAGGCCGGCGCCGAGCTGATTGGCGATGACCACGGTCACGAACGCGGCGATCATGTAGATGGAGCCATGAGCCATGTTGATGACGCGCAGGGCCCCGAAAACCAGGGACAGCCCCGCCGCCACGATGAACAGGTAGGCGGCATTCGACAGCCCGCCCACCGCGAACAGTAGGAGCTGTCCCGGCGTCATATTGGTGCTTTCGGCTTTACGTTCTGACTAGCCGGCTTTCCAGGAAGGACACAGCGCGAAGTTCGCGGTGTTGGGTTGACCCGCCGTCTGGTCGCACTGGTTGCCCTTGATCTCGTTGACCATTTGCAGCGGCATCATCAGGTCGTCACCTTTCAGGTTCACCGAGTCCTTGAGCACCGGAAACGGGTAGGTGCTCGAGGTTGTCGTGGTGCCGACCGTCTCGCCGACGTTGGCCTGCAGCTCGTTGGAGCGGATCGTGATCTTGTAACCGCGCAGGCTGTCGAACGTGTGGCCGGAGATCTGCTTGACGACCTGGTCCGCATCGAAGGACTTGGCCGCGTTGGCAGCCTGGGCCCAGATATTGAGCGCGTCGTAGTCCATGACCGCCCAGTCGGATGGATATTCGCCGCTGTACCTGGCGCGGTAGCGCGTGATGTAATCGGTCAAACGCGGGTTGTTGTTTTGCAGCGCGAAGAACGGTGCGCGCATGTACGCGTGCATCCCCGATGGGTACTGAGAGCCGAGAGAGTTCAGCTCGTCGACCGAAACCAGCGTGGTCATCGGGTACTTGACGAAGAACTGCGGGTCGACGGCCAGCGCCTGCTTCACGAAGTTGATCTGGTCGGCGGCGAAGATGTTCGAGTAGACGAGGTCTGGCTTGGCCGCCTGGATGGCGTTGATGGTCGAGTCCCAGCGGGGATTGGTCGGAAACGGCACGTACCACGTGCTGGGGTCGTTCACGATCTGGGCGCTGGAGTTGGCCTTCTTCAAAGCTGCCACGAATGCATTCGTCTCTGAGATGCCGAAGAGATACTTGGGCGACACGATGAAGATCTTGTTGAGGTTGAGGCTGGCCGCAAGCCGGCCGGCCGCGGTGCCCTCCATATAGGTGTTGGGGACGATCGAAACCCAGTATGGGTTGACTACGTCAGGCTCCATGGTCAGCTGCCAGCTGTTGCAGGTGGCGTCGATCGTGATGATCTTGTTCTGCTTGGCGATCGGGCTCTCGGCCAGGCACTGGGCCGAGGTCACAGACCCCATCAGGGCGACGACGTTGTCCTGGAGGATCATCGACTTGGTGTTGCTCACCGCCTGAGGCACGGTCGTGCCGTCGTCCTGGATGTCCATCTCGATCTTGTAGCCGTTGACGCCGCCTTTGGCGTTGATGTCGTCGGCAGCCAGGTTCAGGGCCTGGCTGACCGCGTGACCGTAGAGGGCCGACTGGCCCGTCAGCGGAGCCGAATAGCCGACCTTTTTCGTGCCCTTGAAGGTCACGGCCGTGTTGCCTGAGGGCTGGCTGCCACAGGCGGCCACGACGAGCGTCGCGACCAGGGCGAAGGCCAGCCAGGCGAATGGCTTGACGATGCGTTGTACCAACTTCATACCTCCCCTGGTGTTTGGTACCCATCCCGAAACCGCAGTCTGCCGGTGCCCCGGCGACGCCGATATCGTATTCCGCCGCGGTCGAGGCTGCTGGCCGCAGATCGGTTCATGCTAGGAGCATGGCCACGATTCAAAAAGCTCAACCCGCGCGGGCGGCCGCGCAGCGCGAAACCTTTCAGCCCGCGGACGTCCTGAAGCAGGTCGTCATCTCGACCCTGGCCGTCGCCCCCGACGGCGGGTCGATCGTCTACGTCCAGCGCACCGTCGAGGACGGCAAGTACGCCAGGCGCCTGTGGCGGACGACTTTCAAGGGCGGAGAGCCGGAGCAGCTCACCAGCGCCAGGGCCAGCGACAGCCGGCCCCGCTTCTCGCCGGACGGGCGCGAGCTCGTATTCATCTCCGACCGCACAGGCAAGCCCCAGGCCTGGGTCCTGCCCCTGGCGGGCGGCGAGCCCCGCCAGGTCACCGACATGTCGAACGGCGTCGGCGCCGCCGACTGGTCACCCGACGGGAAGCAGCTCCTCCTGCTCGCCGGATCCGGCGAGAAGCGTTTCCTGGTAGGCAAGGAGGACGACCCGACCGCGCGCCGCATCCGCGATTACACATGGCGCATGGACGGCGCGGGGATCAGGGACGAGCACACCAGCGTGTGGATCACCGACCTCGCGGACGGCAAGCCGGAGCGCCTGACCGCGCCCACCTACAGCGTCGAAGCGGCGGCCTGGTCGCCGGACGGCAAGCACGTCGCCTTCAGCGCCGACATGCGCGAGAGCGCAGCGCTGGAAGAGATCAGCTCCCTATGGACGCTGGCTGTCGATGGGAAGTCGGAGCCGCGCCACATCGCTTCTCCCAAGAGCGGGATCCTCAACGTCGCCTGGGCTCCCTCCAGGCACATCGCGTTCCTGGCCGTCGACAAGCCGGGCTTGCCCGGATGGGCCGACATGGAGCTCCACATAAGCGACGGAGAAACCACCAGACGGCTCGCCGCCGAGCGCCACCTCAACATCCAGGTCACCAGCTACGGCGACTACCTGGACACCGAGAACAACGGCCCGCCGCCGGTCATCTGGGAAGACGGCGACCACGTGCTTGCGCTCGTCGGGCACCGCGGCCACAGCCATCCGTTCCGGTTCGGCGTCGACGGGACCGTCGAGGAGCTGGCCGAGCCCGCCGCGATCTGCGTCGCCATCGCCGCCGGCGGCGGTCGCATCGCGGTGGTCGCGTCGAGCGACGAACCGTCCGACGTCTACGCCGTCGAGAACGGCGAGCTGCGCAAGCTGAGCGATGCGGGCAGCCGCTGGTACGCTCCGTTCCACCGCAGCACCGAGCGTCTGAGCATCACGCACCCAGACGGCCACGACATCGACGCCTGGCTGATGACGGCAAACGATAAAAGGACGAAGGCGCCGCTCGTGATCGACGTCCACGGCGGGCCCAACGCCTCGTTCGGTCCCACGCCGTGGCTCGAGATGAACGCGCTCGCCGACGCCGGCTTTCACGTCATGTGGTCCAACCCGCGCGGCTCGACGAGCTATGGCGAGGACTATGCGAAAACGCTCGAGGGCCGCTGGGGCGAACCGGACGGAAGCGACCTGCTCAGAATCATCGACTGGGCGGTGGGCGAGGGCCTGGCCGACCGCGAGCAGATCGGCATCATGGGCCTCTCGTACGGCGGCTTCATGACCAACTGGATGCTCGCCAACCACCCGGGCGTCTTCAAGGCCGCGGTCAGTGAGAACCCCGTGACCGACCTGCTCGCCGAGTGGGCGAGCTCAGACTTCGGCTTCATCATCGGCCGGCGGGCGATCGAGGTCCAGAACCCCTGGGAAAACATCGGCGCGTTTCTCGCCCGCTCGCCCTCGACACACATGCATCAGAACCACGCGCCGCTCCTGCTGCTGCAGGCGGAGAACGACCTGCGCTGCCCTCCGGGCAACAGCGAGATGGTCTTCAACATCCTGCGCATCCTGGGCCGCGAGGTCGAGATGATCCGCTACCCGGGCGAGTCGCACGTGATGCTGATCATCGGCCGGCCCGACCGCCGGGTGGACCGGCTCGAGCGAATCATCGCGTGGTTCCAGAAGCACCTGGCGGAGTCATAACCTGGGCATCGCTTGCCCTTCACCCGGAGCCGAATAGACTTCCAGGAGCCGCATTCACGCATAGGCACACGGGGTTTTTGGAGGAAGCGCTTATGTCTCGATCCTTGCGACGCGTGCTCACTTTCGCCACCGGCTCGCTCGTGGTCATGGCCGCCGGACCGGCTTTGACTGCAGTCCAGGCGGCCAACCAGCAAACGGCCTTCGGCGACATCAACCACGTCGTGGTGATCTACGAGGAGAACCACAGCTTCGACAACCTCTACGGCGCCTGGGAGGGAGTCAACGGCCGGGCCAACGCGACCAACTCCTCACAGGTTGCGCAGGATGGCTCCACCTACGGCTGTTTGCTGCAGAACGACGTCAACCTCACGTCGCCGCCGCTGTCGCCTGACTGTTCCAACACCACGACGTTGAAGACACATTTCACCAACCAGCCTTTCAGCATCGAGCAGTTCATTTCGGCGACCGCCAAGACCTGCCCCGCGCCCGGTACGTCGTTCTCGTACCCGCATGGCGTGCCTGCCGACACGCCAGGTGCGCTTGCAGGGGGATGCACCGAGGACATCGTGCACCGCTTCTACCAGGAGCAGTACCAGCTCCACAACGGACAGCAGAACCGGTACGTCACCGGAAGTGATGCGGTCGGGCTGGCGATGGGCTACTACAACACGACGGCGCTCCCTATCTATCAGTACCTGCACAGCGACGGCGCGCCTCACTACGCGATCGCTGATGATTTCTTCCAGAGCGCGTTCGGCGGATCGTTCCTCAACCACCAGTGGCTGATCGCCGCCGCGTCCCCGACATGGGACGGCGCGCCGGCCAGCCGGCATGCGATCGTCGACTCGAACGGCATGCCGACCAAGTACCCGCTGTACACCCCGACCGGCCCGGTAAATGACACCGGCACTCCGCTCACGCAGCAGTGCGGGCTCGCTACAACCAACACGCATGTCGCGTGCGGCGATTTCGCGGTCAACACGATCCAGCCTGGCCAGCAGCCTTTCAGGGGTTCTCCGCAGCTCCCGCTGCAGATCGGCAAGACGATCGGCGACGAGCTGAGCACCGCCAATGTCAGCTGGGCATGGTATTCAGGCGGATGGTCGAATGCGGACGGTGACGTCGGCGCGCCTGGATGGACCAACACCGACCCGAAAACCCCGGGGGTTTGCGCCGATCCCTACTCGATCCCCAACCCCACCTACCCGAACTGTCCGAACAAGGTTTTCCAGTACCATCACCAGCCGTTCAACTACTTCCTCAACTACGCGCCCGGCACTCCTGGCCGCACCCACCTCCAGGACGAGCAGGCTTTCTCTGACCTGGTCG
>VBDS01000019.1 GCA_005889085.1 Chloroflexota bacterium
CTCCAGGGCGCGCTTCGCCTCCTCCTGGCCGTGGACCTCGGCCAGGTCGTGCTCCGGATCGGGCGTTGGCGCAGCGTCTTCGACGATCATCCGCGACGAGGGCGGGATGGGCTCAACGCCGAGCAGGTGGTTGACCACGGCGATCAGCGACGCGCACGGGATGACCTCGAGGTCTTCGACGAGCGCCGCCTCCGCTGCGTCGGCCGCGGGCACGAAGACGCGCTGGTAGCCAAGCCTCGACAACCCGCGCGCGGCGACGAGCACGCCGTCGACATGCCGAACCGTACCGTCGAGGGCGAGCTCGCCGAGGAACGCGGTTCGAGGCGGCGCCGGCTTATGCGCAAACGCGAGCGCGATTGCCACTGCCATCGGCAGGTCGAGCCCGGTGCCCTCCTTGCGCATCTCCGCCGGCGCCAGGTTCACGGTGAGACGGGTCCGTGGGAACTCGAGGCCGCTGTTGCGGATCGCGGAGCGGACGCGCTCGCGTGCCTCTTTGACTGTCGTCGCTGCGAGGCCAACCAGGAAGAACTTGCCAGGATCGCCGCGGCCGATGTCGGCCTCGACGTGGACCCGTCGCACGTCCAGGCCGGCAAGCACGCACGAGTCGACGCTTCCAAGCATGGGCTCGACGTTATTGAAAGGCCGCGCGAAATTCAGCCCTGGGTGTTAACGGCTCAGGCAGTACGGACGTCCCCACCCGGCGGCTTCGCCGCCGACCTCCCCGGCGAGCGGGGAGGTGAAAAGCACCTTCCCGGCTAGCGCGGAGGTGAAGCCAGGAAGTCGGCTACTTCGTCGTGGAAGGACTGTGGCTGCTCGATGAACACCTGGTGGCCCGAGTCGCCGACCATCACAAAGCGGGCGCCTGGGATGCCGGCGCAGATCTCTTCGGCGCATACCGGACCGCAGATGAAGTCCTCGTCGCCTGTCAACACAAGCGTCTGCGACGTGATGGATGGAAGGCGGCTGCGCAGGTCGAACGTGGTGAAGATCTCCTGGTTGAAGAGCTTCAGCGCGTCGGCGTTGATGGTCTCCGTCCTCAACGTATCGAGATACCCGGCCTCGACCGCGCCGTAGTGCGCGAAGTAAAGAGGAAGCTCACGAAACACCAGGTGGCTTAGCTCTTCGTCCGATTCGAAGTGGCCCGCCTGCTCTTCCTCGAGGGCGGCGATGGCGTCGGCGCACCACTCCTGGCCCGCCCGCTTTTCCATCCCTTTGCGCATGGCTGTTTCCTGCTCCGGACCAAAGCGAGCCAGCGTCGACGCGAGGACCAGCCGGCGCACACGTCGAGGATGCGTCGCGGCGTACGCGATGGCGATCACTCCTCCGTGCGAGTGGCCGAGAAGCTGGATGCGCTCAAGCCCGAGGTGCTCACGCAACGACTCGACGTCCGCGACGTAGTCATCGATCTGATATGCGCGCGGATCTGCCGGCCGGTCCGAGCCGCCGGTGCCGCGCGGGTTGAGCATGATCAGCGTGTTCTGCTCCCACAGCGCGGCCAGGTCGCTGAAGTACGTGGAGGAGAATCCCGGCCCGCCCGGATGACACACGAGCACGGGACCGTGGCCGAGCTTGCGGTAGGTCAGCTTGCGGCCGTCGGGCGTGGTGAAGCTCACGCCAGCCGCGGCTCCGGACGCCACCGGCCGCCGTCTTCGAGGTAACCCGCGGGTTGGTCTGGCTCGTGGCTCAGCACGAGCAGCCAGCGATGCCTCTCCGCCTCTTCGAACAGCCGCGCCTTTTGTTCGAACACCCGGAGCGGCTCGAGATCCGCGGACATGTTCCACGGCACGCGCAGGTGAGGCGTCTGGCACACGAGGTCGCCGGTCACCGCGCACGCGAGCTCGCCCGACTGCAGGATCAGCACCTGGCTCCCGGGTGTGTGGCCTCCGACGTGGCGGAGATGCACGCCGGGCAAGACCTCGGCGTCGCCCGTCAGGAACTCGACAGCGTTGTGGCCGTCGGCCAGCGGCGTGAAGTCGTCGATGAGATAGCTCGACTTGCTGCGCACGTCGGGATGCACCGCGAAGTCCCACTCGCTCCGCTGGATGAAGTGACGAGCTTTCGGGAACGTGAGCTGCAGCGCGCCCAGCTGATTGCGGCGCGTGAGGCCTCCCGCGTGGTCCCAATGGAGGTGCGTCGTGACGACCGCGTCGACCTCCTCGGGCCGGATCCCCAGACGCTGCAGCGCATGCAGGAGGTCTTCGGGTTCACGAATCGCGAACTGCTGCGCGCGCTTCTCGCTGATCTTGTTCCCGATGCCGGTCTCGCACACGATGACCCGCCCGTTCATGCGCGCGATGATGCAGACGCAGCTGGCGTCGATCATGTTGTTGCGGTCGGCCGGCTTCTGCTTCTCCCACAGGACCTTGGGTACGACTCCGAACATCAGGCCGCCGTCCGCTTTCCAGTGGTCGGTGACCAGGAGGTGGAGCTCGATGTCGCCCAGACGCACTACGCCTATATGCTCGTCGAAATGGCGGTCGCCGCGATAAGGGCGTCGAGGCTCACCAAGGACTACGGCTCCGGGCACGGCCTTTTCGACCTCGACCTGCAGGTTTCGCCGCAGGAGGTCTTCGGCTTCCTTGGTCCCAACGGCGCCGGCAAGACCACCACCATCCGGCTCCTGATGGGCCTGATCCACCCCACCTCAGGAGGCGCTTATGTCTTCGGCCTCGACTCCGGCCGGGACGCAGTCGAGGTCAAGCGCCGGGTCGGCTATCTGCCCGGTGACGTACCTGAGTTCGGGAGCCTTCGCGGCAGCGAGGTCGTCGCGTATCTCGGCGGCATGCGCGGCCGCATCGATCGGCCGACCGTGCGAGCGCTCGCGGAGCGCTTCGACCTCGACCTGAATCGCCGCTTTCGCGAGTACTCGAGCGGCAACAAGCAAAAGCTCGCCATCGTGCTCGCGTTCATGCACAGACCTGAGCTGTTGATCCTCGACGAGCCGACGAGCGGGCTCGACCCCCTGAACCAGCAGGAGTTCTACGCCCTGCTCCAAGAGACACGCGACGCGGGGGCGACGATCTTTCTTTCGTCGCACGTGCTGTCCGAGGTCGAGCGAGTCTGCGACCGCGTGGGCATCCTTCGGTCCGGCCGGCTGGTCAAGGTGGCGCAGCTCGACGAGCTTCGGCACATCCGCGTGCACCAGGTCGAGATTGAGTTTGCTCCGGGTTCTGAGGTGCCGGAGTCGCGCCTTCGTTCCACGCTGGGCCTCGAGGACGTGAAGGTCGACGGCAACGTCGTCACGTGCTCGGTGCATGGAAGCTTCGACGGCCTGCTGCACGCGATCGCTGGCTCGAAGGTCACAAACCTGGTCAGCACCGAGCCAAGCCTCGAGGAACTCTTCCTCAGCTTTTTCGACGAGCCGAGACCCAAAGCACTGCCGTCGTGACCTCGCTGCTCTTCGGCCTTCGATTGAGCAGGTGGGGCATCACCGGCTTCTCCCTGCTTGCGCTGGTTCTCACCTTCGTCCAGACCGTGGGCTTCTATCAGATCGCCGGCCACACGCCGGGAGGGCGCGCCGCGTTCGGCGCGTCGATGACGCGGCTCGCCGCCCAGCTCGTGGTTCTGTTTCCACCCCCGCTCAGGCCCGACACCGTGGAAGGCTACGTTCAGTTCCGCGGTTTTCAACCCCTCGTCATCCTCTTCGCGATCTGGGCGCTCGCCTCGGCAACCGGGTTTGCACGGGGCGATGAGGAACGGGGCATCGTCGAGTTCGCGCTCGCCGCCGGCGTCTCCAGGCCGGCGCTCGTGGCCAGTCGCGCCGCCGGCTTCGGGCTCGCTCTGCTCGTCGCGTCAGCGGCTGCGGGGGCTGGATTTGTGATCGGGGTTGCGACCGGCGGCGAGTCGGTGCGGGCCCCCGGCCTGATCGAAGCCTGCATCCTGCTCGTGGCGGTCGGCATTGCCTGCTACGCGCTGGCTCTGCTCGCCGCGCAGCTCGCGACCGCACGCGCCGCGCCTGCGCTCGCGGGCGCGTTGCTCCTCGTGCTCTTCCTGGCCAACAGCCTCGGCCGAGTCTTCGATTGGCTGTCGACATGGCGCTGGCTCTCGCCGTTTCACTACTACGAGCTCAGCCAGCCACTGCCGCCAGGCGGGTACTTCGACGTGCGCGGGCTGATGGTCCCACTCGCCGTGGCCGTGGCCGCGACGGCTGTCGCCGCGCTCGCGTTCATCCGCCGCGACCTGGGCGCGCCGCTCGTGCGCCTGCCCTCCGGGCCGCACCGCCTGAGCCGCGACGCGACCAACATTCCGCTCTGGCGGGTTCCAGTCCTCCGGGGGCTCTACGAGCGCCGGCTGGGACTGCTCGCCTGGTCCGCCGGCATGGCCGCACTGGCGGCGATTTTCGTCGCCCTGACCAAGACCATCGTGGAGGTGCTTCTCTCGCTTCCGGCTCTGCTGCCCTACCTTTCGATCTTCATCCATCAGCAGCTCTATCCGGCAGTTCTCGGCTACACGTATTTCGACGTCGCGGAGCTGATGTTTGCGGCTCTTGCGATCACGTATGTGGCGCGCTGGTCGGCAGAAGACACCGACGGCCGGCTCGAGCTGGTGCTCAGCGAGCCGGTCTCGCGCGCCGGTGTTGTCCTGGAGCGCATGGCGGTCCTCGTCGTGGCTGGTATCGTCATCGCCGCCGTCAGCGGACTGACTCTTTCCTATGCGTCTCACCAGGCAGGCATCGACCTCAGCAGCCAGCGCGTGATCGCTGCCTCGGCGATGCTGGTCCCCTTCGCCCTGGTGTTTGCAGGGGCCGGCTCGCTGCTCGCGGCCTGGAATCCACGCGCCGCCCTCGCTCTGGTGGGTGCGTTTGCCTTCGCCAGCTACCTCGACAACGAGCTCGCCACGATCTACAAGCTGCCCGCCTGGGTGCATGACCTGTCGGCCTTCAAGCTGTTCGGCACGCCCCTGCTCACCGGCGTCGACAACCGCAGCCTGGCCCTGATGCTCCTGCTCGCCCTCGCAGGACTTGGAAGCTCGATACTTGTGATGCAGAGGCGGGACGTCGGCGCGTGAGCCTACGAAACGCAATCAGTAAGTCCATCCTTACCGCGCTTGCGCGCTAGCCAACCCGAGAAACAGGAGGTAAACTGCGTCGCCATGCCGAGATCGATGTGGAAAGGCGTCGTCTCCTTCGGGATGGTTTCGATCCCGATCCGCCTCTACAACGCGACCGAGTCGACATCGAAGGTCTCCTTCCGTCAGCTGTGCCCCGATCATCACTCCCCCATCTCCTACAAGCGCTGGTGCGCCGAGGGCGACCACGAGGTCCAGTACAGCGAGATCCTGCGCGGCTACGAGGTCGGCAAGGACCGATACGTGATCATCGAGGACAAGGACCTGGACAACCTCCCCCTTCCGACGCAGCACGCCATCGACATCGAGGAGTTCGTCCCGGTCGACGACATCGAGCCGGGGCTCTACTTCGACAGCGCCTACTACGTCGAGCCGGAAGAGCTCGGCAAGAAGCCCTATCACCTGCTCCGCAAGGCGCTGGAGGGGACAGGCCGCATGGCCATCGCCAAGATCGCGCTGCGCGACAAGGAGCACCTCGCCGCGCTTCACCCCAACGGCAAGGGCCTGATCATGAACACGCTTCACTGGCCCGACGAGATCCGCTCGACCGAAGGCCTCAAGGGCCTCGAGGACGAGGTGAAGATCAACCCCAAGGAGCTCGAGATGGCGAAGGCGCTCATCGAGAGCCTGGCCGACAGCTTCGACCCCAGCCGCTACAAGGACAACTATCGCGAGGCGGTCATGAAGGTCGTCCAGGCCAAGATGGAGGGCGAGGTCATCGAAGCGCCCGAGGCGCCTCAGCCCGCCAAGGTCATGGACCTGATGGAAGCCCTGCGGGCGTCGGTCGAGCAGGCCAAGAAGCAGCGCGCCGGGCGCGAGAAGCCGGCGGCCGAAACCAGGAGACGGCGTAAAGCTTCGTAGCCAGCGGGGCCCTAATCTGAGCCACGTGCACGATCCAGACCAGCTCCAGATCGAGCTGGAGAGCTTTCCCGGCGAGGTACGCCCGATGCAGGCGGCCTCGGCCCAGGCTCCCTTCAGCTCGCCGGAGTACGTGTTCGAGGTGAAGTGGGACGGGCTGCGCTGCATCCTGTTTCGCGCCCCAGACGGAACGGTTCGCGTGCAGGACCGCGGGCTGAGCGACCTCACGGCCGACATCCCTGAGGTGGTCGCGGCGGCCAAACGCGTGCCCCCAGGCAGCGTCATCGACGGCGAGCTGGTGGCGACCGACAACGACGGCCGCCCCGACTATCCGCGGCTGCGCCAGCGCCTGGCCGGCGGAGCCCGCATGCGGGACGAGATCCCGACCGCCTACCTGGCGTTCGACGCCCTCTATCTCGAGGGACGGCCCCAGCTGCGGCAGCCGGTGATCCGGCGGCGCGCTCGCCTCGCCAAGGCAGTCGAGGCCGGCGGCCACATCTTTGTCCCCCAGCACATCGAGGAGGACGGGGTCGAGCTGTTCGAGGCGTGCCTCGAGCGAGGCCTCGAGGGAGTGGTGGCGAAGCACCGACAGAGCCCTTACGTGCCGGGCCAGCGAAGTCCGTTCTGGCTGAAGGTGAAGGCGGTGAAGTCGGATGACTTCGTCGTCATCGGGTGGACTGGGGAGCGGCCGTTCGACGCCCTGGTGGTCGGCTACCACGAAGACGGCCGGCTGCTGCCCTGCGGCGCGGTCGGGGGAGGCTACGACGACGATGCGATGCGGGCGTTGCGCGAGAGGCTGATCGAGCTCAGCACGGAGAATTCGCCGCTCGAACCGCCGCCGATCATGATGCGACCGGTCCACTGGGTCAGGCCGGAGCTCGTCGTCAGCATCCGCTACTCCGAGTGGTCACCCGACGGGACGCTGCGCTTTCCGATCTTCAACGGCTTGCGCCCCGAGGTGCATCCGGCCGAGGCCGTGCGCCACCGGCCCCGCGTCGTGATCACCGGGCACGTGCAGCCAGGGTCAGCAGCCTATGACCTCACGCGCTTCCCGTTTTGAGCCCCCAGACCGATCTCGACGTCGTCACCGGGGCGTTCAGCTTCACCGGCAAGTTCATCGCGCGACGCCTGATGACCCAGGAGCGACGGATCAAGACGTTGACCAATCACCCGCAGCGCCCGGGCACCGGGGACATCACTGCGGAGGTGGCGCCTCTCCAGTTCACCGACCGCGAGGCGCTGGTCGAGAGCCTTCGCGGAGCCGACGTGCTCTACAACACCTACTGGGTGCGGTTCCAGCGCGGCCGCTTCCACTTCGGGCAGGCGGTCGCCAACTCCCGGATGCTGTTCGGCGCCGCGAGGGACGCAGGCGTGCGCAAGGTGGTGCACATATCCGTCAGCAACCCCTCAGAGGAATCGCACCTCGATTACTACGCGGGCAAGGCGTGGGCCGAGAGGGCGCTGCGTGAGGCGGGAATCCCATGGGCGATCGTGCGTCCGACGCTGATCTTCGGCCAGGGCGACATCCTGATCAACAACATCGCGTGGCTGCTGCGGAGGCTGCCCATCTTCGGCATCCCGGGCAAGGGCGACTACCGCTTGCAACCCGTCGCGGGCGAAGACGTCGCGGAGATCGCGACATGGGCCGCGGAACAGGCCGACAACGTGACAGTGGATGCGGCTGGGCCGGACATCATCTATTACAGCGAGATGGTGGAATCGATCGCGATCGCAGTCGGCCGCCATCCCCGCTTCATCTACATGTCGCCGCGCAACGCGGTGCGAGCCGCCAGACTCATCGGGCGATTGGTCAACGACGTGACGCTGAACGAGCCGGAGCTGGAGGGGCTGATGGGGGAGCTTCTGGTCTCGCGTGAGCGGCCGCGCGGCACTCGGCGGCTTGACAACTGGCTCCTGAGCAACGCCGACTTGGTGGGCAGGAAGTACGCCTCTGAGCTGGAGCGGCACTGGCGATGAGCCAGACACCACACGCGGTCGAGGCGCGTCACCTGGTGAAGGGGTACGGTGTGGTGCGCGCCGTCCAGGACGTGAGCTTCCAGGTGCCGCGCGGAGAGATCTTCGGCTTCCTCGGTGCGAACGGTGCCGGCAAGACGACCACCTTGCGCATGCTGTGCGGGCTCATCCGGCCGACCGCTGGGACCGCCCTGATCGACGGCTTCGACGTGTTCGCCCAACCGATGGAGGCGAAGGCGCGGTTGGGCTACCTGGATGAGGAGCCGTTCATCCATCCCCACCTCACCGGGCGCGAGTTCCTCGACTACATTGCCGACCTGTACCGCATGCCGCGCGGGCCAGAGCGCCACCGTCGCATGGAGCGGCTGCTGGGCTTGTTCGAGCTGGCGGATCGCGACGGCGAGCTCGTCGGCGCGTACAGCCACGGCATGAAGCAGAAGATCGGGCTTGCATCGCTGCTCATCCGCGAGCCGTCCGTGCTGCTGCTCGACGAGCCGACCAACGGCCTTGACCCACGTTCGGCGCGTCTCGTCAAAGACCTGCTCGAGGAGCTGGCCACACGCGGCACGACGGTGCTCCTGTCGACCCACATCCTCGAGGTGGCGCAGGCACTGTGCCGGCGCATCGCGATCATGGACCGCGGACACCTCGTCGCCACGGGCACGATGGAGGAGCTGCGTACGCAGGCAGGCAGCGCTCAAGCCACGCTCGAGGACCTGTTCCTCCGCCTCACGGCCGGGCCGGAGTCGAGCGAGCTGATCGAGCGCTTGCTCGCGCCGCAGCCGTGAGCCGTTCGGCGGTCGGCATCATCCTGCGCGCCGAGTGGCGGGCATGGCGCAATCGCATCGCGAAGGCCAACCCGCTGCGTGTCGTCGGGCTCGTGGTCTTCGCCCTGCTGGGCGGTACTGTCTTCGGCGGATTCCTGTTTGCGCTGGCGGCCGCCGCGGGCCATCTTCTGCCCTCGGCACGCGATGCGATGCTCGCGGGCGCGTTCACGGCGCTGTCGGTCCTGATGCTGGTCGTGGGGTTTCCCAGTGTCATCGCCACGTACTTCGCAGGACGCGATCTCATGCAGCTCGTGCTCGCCCCAGTCCGGTCGATCGAGATCTTTCTCGCCCGCTCGCTCTTCGCGATGAGCGCGAACCTCCTGGTGGCGGTGGTCTTTCTCATCTTCGTCGCAGGCGTTGGCGCCGGATCGGGCGCATCGCCTCTGTACTACCTGCTCGCGCTGGCCCTCGTTTTCGTCCAGGTGCTGCTGGTGACGGCCCTGCAGGCCACCTTCATGGCGGCGGTCCTCCGATGGGTGCCTGCGCGGATCGCGCGCGATGTGGCGGTAGCGGTGGCGAGCATCGCCGGAGGCGGGCTTTATCTGGCGTGGAACCTCACCCTCAGGCAGACCCTCGGCTCCTTCGCCCCCCGGCATCAGCCTGACCTCTCCAGCCTTGTCTCCAGCCTCCAGCGCATTGAGTGGGTACCTTCGTCATGGCCCGGGCATGCGCTGAGCGCGGTGATCGAAGGCAACGCGTCTGCCGCGCTTGTGTGGACCGGAGTCACGCTGGTGTTTGCAATCGTCGTGGTGGGCGCCGCCGCGCTGCTCTACGAGCGGACGCTTCTGGCTGGGCTTGGTCTGCTGGGGGGTGTGCCATCGCGATGGAGGACGCGCCGCCGGAAGCCGCCGCGGGTTGCGGCGGCCGGCGCCGGGTCGCCTGGATTCGCGATCGCGCGCAAGGACTGGATCGCATATCGCCGCGACATCCGCCGGCTCAGCCGTTTTCTGCCCGCGATGATCTTCCTGCTCGCGTACGCGGTGCTGCTCATCCGGCCTGGGCGAGGCATCGACCTGTTCTGGAACGACGTCTTCGTCGTCGCGTTCGTCTCGCTCTTCATGTCGATGATGTTCGCGACTACCGCGATCCCGGCCGAGCGCAGGGGTTACCAGCTGCTGCGCCTCGCGCCGGTCACGTCGTGGCAGCTGATTCGCGCCAAGGTCCTGTTCACGCTCGTGCCGGTGCTGGCGCTCACTGGAGTGATCAGCCTCGGGCTCTCGCTTGCCGGCGGCAACAGCCCGTGGAAGACCTTGCAGGTGGCGCTGCTGGCTGTCTGGCTGGGCGTCGGGTGCGTGTGCATCGGGGTGTCGGCCGGGGCGATCGACCCGAACTTCGAGTCCGCGGACGACCGCCGCTCGGTGGGCATCGTCGGAACGTTCGCCGCGATGGGCGGGGAGCTGGCATTCGGGTTGTTCTCGGTCGGCGCGCTCGCGCTTTTCTACCTGGCGGCGAGCCTTGCGGCGGGTAACGCGGTCGCGGGCTTGCCCGTGGCCGCCACGCCGGCGTTCGCAGTGGCGAGCGTCGTCATAGCGGTCGCGCTGGCTGCGGCCGGTGCGTCTGTGGTCGTTCTGATGCTGTGGCTGGCCAATTCGCACCTGCGGGGTTTCGAGAACTCGATCGTCAGCAACTAGGACGGGCGGGATGACGGGTTGGTGGTCAGTCAAAGGGGTCTTCGACGAGCTCGGCGTCGAACGTGCCGTCGGGCTTAGCCGTGAGGCCGACCACGGCGTAGCGAATTGGCCCACGCCACTCCGCTAAGGCGCGGTACTCCGCGGCTGCATTCATGAGCGCCCGCTTCTTGCGCGAGCCGACGGCCTCGATGGGCGTGCCGAAGTCGTCGCTGCTTCGCGTCTTGACCTCGACCACGACGAGTGTCGCGCCACGCCTGCAGACGAGGTCGATCTCGCCGCGGCGGGCGAGAAAGCCCGCGCCGATCACCTCATAGCCACGGGCGCGCAGCAGCTTGGCGGCGGCGCTCTCGCCGGCGCGCCCTAGCTCTGCAGGCCGACCAGCTCGGAGACGCGAAACGGCGCCCAAGACGTCCTGTGAATGGGGCTTGGGCCGAGTCGCCGGATCGCGGCGCGATGCGACGGAGTGGCGTATCCCTTGTGCTCCGCGAAGCCGTAGCCGGGATAGAGGCGGTCGTACTCGACCATCGCCCTGTCCCGGGCCACCTTCGCGACGATGCTGGCGGCCATGATCGAGGCGCAGATCTTGTCCCCGCGCACGACCGCGAACTGGGGCAGCGGCGAGTCGGGCACGTCGAAGGCGTCGACGAGCAGGTACTCGGCCTTGACACTTAGGCCGGCGACCGCTCCAGCGCTGGCGAGGATGCGCGCCTTGTAGAGGCCCAACCGGTCGACCTGGGTGTGGTCGACGGCGCACACCGCGACAGCCACCGCGCGCCGGCGGATGATCCTGTCGACCTCGTCGCGCTCATCTGCTGTCATGAGCTTTGAGTCGTTGAGGCCGGGAATGCGGTCGCCGATTTTCAGCACCACGGCTCCGCCGACCACCGGGCCCGCGAGCGGGCCCATGCCGACCTCATCGACGCCCGCCACGACCTTGTAGCCCATATCGGCGGCCATCCTCTCGAACTTCCAGAGCTTCGGACGCATCTATTCGAGAGTAGTCGGCGTCGGTGCGCGGCGCCAGAGCCTTAACAGGCGCTCTTGCGTTCGAGGACCTCGCTGAGAGCATTGGCAGCCAGGTCGTACATGAACCCGCGGACTTTGTCGCGATGAACCAAACCGGTATAGGCCCTCAACCGCTCGACGTCCTCAATCACAGCATCAACCGGATCGGTGAAGCAGCCGAGCTCTTCAGTAAAGGGATGCCCGGTCGCAGCTGTGATTCTTTCAGCAAGGTCGGACTCGGTGAAGCGACCCAGGGCACAGTCGGTGTGATGAAGGACCATCACTTCACGGGTGCCGAGGATCGCTTGAGATACAGCTAAGGACCGCAATGCGTCGCCCGATGCCCGACCGCCGGCGTTGCGGATGACATGAGCGTCTCCGGGCCTCAGCCCCAGCAAGGCGGCAGCATCAATTCGCGCATCCATGCAAGTCAACACGGCAAGTTTCCTGACAGGCTCGATTACTCGAGCCGCCATTCCCAGGTAATGAAGATGCGCATTCATCACAACCTGGTCGATCGCGTCCATGGACTGTAGGCCTCGGCTCGGTAGCTACCAGATGCCGGGCCGGATCATCCCCTGCCAGTTGCAGTGGCCGCAAATGATTTCCACGCCGGATGTGACTCCAGCCATGTATGGCGCGACGACAAGATCAGTTGACCCGCAGCGTGGGCACTTCTCCGGTCGTTCGAGCGCCTGCTCGGGTTCTTCGCCCGCCGCACCATGATTCCGGTGCTCCTCACGCTCCTCGGCGCGCTTGCGTGCGTTGCGGCCCATGACTCGATCTTGCCGCTCAGGACCCTTCCGGCGCCGCCGCTTCCTCGGGCACCTCGGCGGCCTCTTCAGCCGGCTCCTCAGCCTCTGGCGATTCAGCGACCAGGCGGCGTCGCTCTCTGATGCGCGCTTCGCGTCCGACCTTCCCTCGCAGGTAGTAGAGCCGGCCCTGGCGCACATCGCCATGGCGCAGCACGTCGATCTTGTCGATGCGCGGCGAGTGGATCATGAACGTCCTCTCCACTCCGACTCCGTGCGTCACGCGCCGTACGGTGAAGTTCTGGCGCAGGCCGCCGCCCGTGACGCGGATCACGGTGCCTTCGAACACCTGGATGCGCTCGCGCGTGCCCTCGACGACCTTGGCGTGCACCTTCACCGTGTCGCCGGCACGCAGCGCGGGCACCTTCTTTTTCTGCTGCTCTTTCTCGAGCTGCTGGATCACGTTCATGTCTTCTTCAACTCCTTACGTTGTGGAACGCGTCTCTGCGCTGCCTGCTGCCGGCGCCACTGTTTGATGCGCGCGTGGTCGCCGGACAACAGCACGTCAGGGACGGTCATGCCTCGGTACTCGGCCGGCCGGGTGAACTGCGGCCAGCCTGTCAGCTCGTCAGAGAAGCTGTCTTGCGCCAGCGAGCCGGGATCGCCGACCACGCCGGGGACGAGCCTTGCGACCGTGTCGATGAGGACCATGGCCGGGATCTCACCGCCGCTCAAGACGTAATCGCCGATCGAGATCTCGCGAGCGCGCAGCGCCGTCCGCACCCGATCGTCGATGCCTTCGTAACGACCGCAAACGATGATCAGTCCTGCTGCCTGGGCCAGCTCCGCCGCGACCTTCTGGTCGAGGATCTCGCCCCACGGCTCCATGAGCACGACCGGTCCGGAGTTCTTGGCCCGGATCGACTCCACCGCCTCGATCACCGGCTCCGGTTTCATCACCATCCCGGGGCCACCCCCGAAAGGCATATCGTCAACCTGACGGTGCCGGTCGTGTGTGTGCTCGCGCAGGTCGTGCGCCTGCAGCTCGAGCACGCCGCGTTCGACGGCGCGCCCGATGATGCCCTGCTGAAACACGGGGCCGAACATGCCGGGAAAGATGGTGACGACGTCGAACCTCATCTCAGTTGCTTTCTCGTGCGTCCTCGATGTTGAGCAGCCAGTCGGCCACGACGATCCGGCCCCGCGCGATGTCGACCTCGACGACGGCGTCCTTGGTGGCCGGGATCAGGTGCTCGATCGTGCCCTCCCTGCTGACCCACACGTCGTTGGCCGGACGCTCCAGGACCTCCGCGACCACGCCCAGCCGCTCGCCCGACTTCGAGAAGACGGCCAGGCCCACCACCTGACGGTGGTAGAAGCGCCCTGCCTCGAGCGATCTCATCTGCTCGTCGGCGATCTCGAGATAGCGACCCCGGAAGAGCTCGGCCATCGTCCGGTTGTCGATGCCCTTCAGCTTGACCACGATGCCTGGCTGGCTCTGCCGGCTCCACTCCACGTTGTGCTCGGAGCCGTCCAGCAACAGGCACGCCCCAGGGTCGAAACGATCCTGGAAATCTGTCAAGGGCGTTACCTTGACAGCCCCATCGAGACCATACGCCCCCACAACCTGCCCGACTCGGATCATGCCCTGACCTCCCCACTTGATGGTCGCCGGCCGCGCGGCGCGAAATGCTGGCCAGTGATAGGCGCGTTGGCCAGGTCGACGAACACACGCTTGCGGTCGCGCGATGACGCCACCCGGACCAGCGTGCGAATGGCTTCGATGTTGCGCCCCGCCTTGCCTATGAAACGCCCGACATCCTCGTCGGCGAGCTTCACCTTGATCGCGACGGTGCCGCCACCGCGCTCGAATGACTCGACGGATACATCCTCTGGCTTCTCTGCCAGTGACTTCGCCACGTACTCCACGAGGGCTCTGTAGTCGATGCCCGGTCCGCTCGGTCCGGACGGCCGGTCGCCGCGGTAGCCGCCGCGGTTGAAACCTCCACCGCCGCCTCGCCGAAAGTTGTCACGCCGTGGGGGTTGGCTTCTCTGCACGTCGCTCAAGGATTCCCTCCCGCTTCAACAGGCTGCGCGCCGCCTCGCTGGGCTGGGCGCCCTGCTGCAGCCACTTCTGCACTTTGTCCACGTCGATCTTGACCTGCACCGGGTCCGTCATCGGGTCGTAGTACCCGAGGTGCTCGATAAAGCGTCCGTCACGCGGTGAGCGTGCGTCCGCCACCACCAGGCGGTAGAAGGGGTGTTTCTTGGCCCCCATCCGCCTCAGCCTGATCTTTACCAACCTGCGCCTCCTTGTCCATAGATTCGTGGAAGTCCGCCGAGCTTGCCTTTTCGACCGAGCTGCCTGGCCATCTTTTGCATGGCGTCGCGCGCCTTGAGCAGCCGGTTGATATCGGCGGGCTGCACGCCGCTGCCGCGGGCGATCCGTCGCTTCCGCGCGCCGTCGATGAGCTCCGGGTGCGCCCGCTCCTTGGGCGTCATCGAAAGGATGATGGCCTCCATCCGCTTCATCTCTTTTTCTGTGTCCGCGCCCGCGAGCTGGCCTTTCAGGCCGCCACCGCCGGGGATCATTTCGAGCATCCCTTCGAGCGAGCCCATTCCGCGCAGCTGGCGGATCTGGGCGAGGAAGTCGTCAAAGCTCAACTGCCCGGCGCGCAGGTGGCGCTCGACCTCGGCCGCCTTTTCGGTGTCGAGGTTTCGCTCTGCCTTCTCGATCAGCGAGAGCACGTCGCCCATGCCCAGGATGCGCGACGCCATGCGGTCGGCCAGGAAGACTTCGAGGTCCTGGGGCTTCTCGCCCGTGCCCGCGAACCGGATCCGCTGACCCGTGGCGGCTCTCAGGGAAAGTGCCGCGCCGCCCCTCGCGTCACCGTCGAGCTTGGTGAGGATCACGCCGTCGAGCCCGACCGCCTGGCCGAACGCCTCCCCCACCTTCAGCGCTTCCTGGCCGGTCATCGAATCGGCCACCAGCAGGGTCTCCGTGACGGGGACGGCGGCCTTGAGTCCTTTCAGCTCATCCATCAGCTCGCCTTCGACGTGGAGCCGGCCCGCGGTGTCGAGGATGACCACATCGCAGTTCAGCCGCATGGCTTCTTCGAGAGCCCCTCCGGCGCTGCCCCACCGGCCCTCCGGGCCACCATAGAACGCGACGTTCTCGCGCTCGGCCAGCGTCCTGAGCTGGCCGACCGCGGCCGGCCTGCGGTAGTCGAGCGCCGCCACCAGCGGCCGGTGGCCGTCGCGCCTGGCCATCAGCGCAAGCTTCACCGCCGTCGTCGTCTTACCGGAGCCCTGCAGCCCGACCAGCATGACGACCGTTGGCGGCTGGGGCGCGTAGCGAAGGCCTTCGGCGTTGCCGCCCAGGAGCTCGACCAGCTCATCGTTCACAGCCTTGACGACGGTTTGCGGCGCGGTCAGGCCGGGAGAGATCTCGGCGCCCAAAAGCCTGGCCCGGACACGCTCGACGAAGTCTTTGACGACCTTGAAGTTGACGTCGGCCTCGAGCAGTGCCAGGCGGACCTCGCGCAGACCGGCGCCCACGTCCTCCGGCCGGAGCACGCCCCTGCCGGTGATCTTCTTGAGCGCCGCAGCGAGGCGCTCGCCAAGAGACTCAAACACTTTCGAGCCTCTCCAGCCGGCGCTTCAGGCCGTTCAGCTCGCGCTCCAACGCCTCGAGCGCCCGCTTGCGTCGTGACGACTCTGCCAGAAGGCCCAGCCTGCGCTCGTATTCCTGAAGCGCATGGGTCGAGCGACGCAAGAGGTCGTGCACAGCGGCGCGCGAGGTGCCCTCGTGGGCGGCGACCTCGGCGAGGGACCAGTCGCTCCGCAGGTAGAGGTCGAGCACCTCGCGCTGGTGCTCCGTCAGAAGCGTCCCGTAGCGCTCGTACAGGGCCAACGTCCGGCCGCGGGCCTGGAGAGTGTCAAGTGCCATGCCTTGACAGCTTACCAAGTTTTGGAGTCGACGCTCGGCGGGTCTGGCGCTAGACTCCGCGTCGTGGGGCCGCCGTTGATTGAAGCGTTTCGCTACCACAAGTGGGCCAACCTCCACCTGCTCGACGTTTGCGCCAGGTTGAGCGATGACCAGCTGCAGCTCACCACTCCGGGGACGTACGGCACCATCGCCGCGACGCTGCAGCACCTGCTGGGCGGAGAGCAGCGGTACTTGCGACGCATGGTCGGGCATGAGCCGCAGATCCATGAGAAGGATAAGTTCCCGGGCGTCGGCGCCCTGAGGCTGATCGCCGAACGCAGCGGGAATCAGCTCATCGAAGCTGCCGGACGCATCTCCCCCGACGATGTGATCGACACGCAGTACGGCGACAGACAGTTCCGGCTGCACCTCGGCGTCGTGCTCCTCCAGGCGCTGCACCACGGCAACGACCACCGGACGCACATATGCACGATCCTCGGAGCCCACGGTCTCGAATATGGCGACATGGACGTGTGGGCCTACGGCGAGGCAACGGGCGGGATGGTTCCGCTGGGTGCGAGCTGACTCCATGCTGACCGCGTTCATCCTGGTCAAGGCCGAGCGCGAGGGTCTGACTCACCTCGGCTCGGAGCTCGCCGACGTGGAAGGCGTGGCCGAGGTCTATACGGTGACCGGGGACTGGGACTTCATCGCGATCGTCCGGGTGCGCGAGCACGACGACCTCGCGAAAGTGGTGACCCACCACCTGACAAAGCTCGACCACATCGCGCGGACGCAGACCATGGTCGCGTTTCAGCAGTTCTCGGCCCACGACCTCGAGGCGATGTTCGGCCTCGGTCTCGAGGACAAGCAGGCCTGAGCTCGCTCCTTCCTGTGGCGCTGCGCGCCGCAGAGGCGGGAGCTGCGGTGCTTATCGAGACGGGGCTGCCCAGGCCGGGGAGCGCGTTTGAGCTGAAGGGCGCGGGCGACTATGTCACCGCGACGGACCGGCGGTCCGAGGCAGCGATCCTCGAAGTCCTCACACGAGAGGCGCCTGGAGTCGCTGTGCTGGCTGAAGAGGGCGGCGGCCTGCGCGCGAGCACGATGTGGACGGTCGACCCACTCGATGGGACGACGAACTTCACGCGCGGGTTTCCCACCGTGGCGGTGTCGGTGGCGCTGCTTGACAGCGGGCTGCCGGCCGTTGGTGTCGTTCTCGCACCCTTTCTGGGCCTCGAGTTCACTTTCAGTCGCGGCGAGGGCGCTTTCTTCAATGGCGATCGTCTGCCGCAGCATCGGGCGGTCGACCCGTCGAGCGCGCTGGTCGCGACCGGCTTTCCGTTTCGCAACAAGAAGCTGCTGTCCCGCTATCTGCCGGTGATGAGACAGGCGCTGCTGCGCTTCGAGGACCTCCGCCGCGCAGGCGCAGCTGCACTGGACCTGGCCTGGACTTCTTCGAGCACGTTCGACGGGTTCTTCGAGCTCGGCCTGCACACGTGGGACGTCGCCGCCGGGGCAGGCATGGTGATGGAGGTGGGCGGCCGCGTCACCGATTGGTCGGGCGATGACAGCTGGCTCGAAACGGGCAACGTCCTGGCCGCGTCGCCGGCGGTGCACGAGGCGCTGCTAGACCTGGCCGCGCAGTCTCCGGAAAGGTAGGTCGACGAGCGCGCGCCATTGCTGGCGGGCGGCGATCCCGATCGGAACGTCGCGTTTGTCCTTCAGGCGTCGCGGCCTGGTGGCGGCGGTCTTGACCGCGGTCTTGAAGTCTCCGTCGTACTCGGTGACCGCGATACCGATATCGTGCTCGCCGAAGTGGCAGTCGCTGCCTCCTATCGCGGCGCCAAGTCGCTCCTTGTTCGCCGCGTAGAAAGCGTCGAGCTGTTTGCGGCGCCTAGCGCCGATGGGGACCGTGAAGACCATCTCGATCCCGTCGATCGGATGGTTCTCGATGAGCCTGCGCAGCATGTCGGGCTGCACTGAAGCGACGTAGACAGGCATGAATGGGTGCGGGATTATCGCGAGCCCGCCCTGGTCGTGGATCGCCTTCACGCTGTCCTCGAGCGACATGCCGCGCTTGACGGGCTCATCCAGGAACCAGGCCAGGAGGTGGGTCTGGGCGGGCCATCTGGTGGTGATCTCCTGCCCGGCCACCACCTGGATGCCGGCGCCCTCGCCGCGCTGCTGGGTTTCCTTGACCGAGGCCATCGTGTCATGGTCGGTGACCGCGATGAGGTCGAGCTTGGCCGCCATGGCGGCCTCGACCAGCTGGGCCGGGTTGACCATGCCGTCGGAGGAGAGCGTGTGGCAGTGGGGGTCGGCTCGCACCGCCTTCGACTGTCGCAGGTTTGGGACCTTGTTTTTTGGTCTGTAAAGAGCGTTGATCTGACGAACTGTTGTTCGTAAGCTGCCGACATGCTTCAGATGCTGTCTCAGGGTGCAGAGATCGCCCGGGAGATGATCAAGATCCAGCGCCAGATCGATGCGCTCCAGCTGGAGCTGTCGAAGCTGGCGGCGGAGTTTGCCCAGACCGACCATTGGTCCGACGAGGGCTCGAACACCCCGATCGACTGGATCCGCTTCAACTGCAACCTGACCGAGAAGGTGGCCGGCGATCGGATCGCGGTCGGCCAGCGGCATGCCGAGATGGCGGCCAGCGTTCGGGCGATGGAGGCCGGCGAGATCGGTTTCAGCCACCTGGCCGTTATGGCGCGCACGGCGATCGCGACGGGGTCGCGGTTCGACGAGGCGCGGCTGCTCAAGGTGGCGCGCAAGGCCTCGCCTGGCAAGTTCTATTACGAGAGCCTCCACTACCGGCACTCCGTCGACGCCAAGTCTTACGCGGCTGAGCAGGTGGACCTCGTCGAAAACCGGCGCCTCTGGTTGAGCAAGGGCGAAGACGGCGGGCTGCTCATCAGTGGAGCCCTCGACCCCATCGGCGGTGCGGCCGTGCGTACGGTGCTCGAGCCGCTGGCCCGGAGGACGAGCTGGGAAGACCGACGGAACCTGGAAAAGCGGTACGCCGATGCGCTGGTGGAGCTGGCCACCAATGGCGGCGGGCTGAAAGTCCAGATGCAGGTCACGAGCTCGATCGACACCCTTCTCGGCGTCATCGGGGCACCGGGCGCTGAGAACGAGTTCTCCCTTCCCATCTCGTCGAAGACAGTCGAGCGCTGGGCATGCGACTGCGGCCTGACCCGCGTCCTCATGCAGGACTCGGTCGTGATCGATGTCGGACGGAGCGAGCGGACCATCAAGGGTCCGCGGCGCCGGGCGCTCATCGCGCGCGATCAGCACTGCCAGTGGGGAGGGTGCGAGCGGCCGGCGTCGTGGTGCGATGGGCACCACCTGGTGCACTGGCTGCACGGCGGCGGCGGCGAGATCGAGAACCAGGTCCTGCTCTGCCACCGGCATCACTGGCTGGTGCACGAGGGCGGGTGGCAGATCGTCAAGACGGATGACGGCCGGCTGATGACGATCGCGCCGACAGTGGTGTTCGGCCGTGGGCCGGATTAGTCGAAGATGGCGCGAACGAAGGCCGCGGGGTCGAAGGGCACGAGATCGTCGATGCCCTCACCCACTCCGGCCAGTTTCACCGGTACGTCGAGCTCGGCTTCGATGGCGATCACGGCGCCGCCCTTGGCGCTGCTGTCGAGCTTTGCCAGCGCGAGGCCCGTCATCGGGATTGCCTTGTTGAACTCCCGCGCCTGGACGATGCTGGTGAGACCGAGCACGGCGTCGAGGACGAGGAGCGATTCGTATGGCGCGCCGTTCAGCGCCTTGCTTGCGACCCGGCCCAGCTTGCCAAGCTCCTCGATGAGGTTGCGCTGGGTCTGGAGGCGGCCCGCTGTGTCGGCGATGACCACGTCAAGGCCTCGCTTGCGCGCCGTCTGCACCCCATCGAACACAACCGACGCGGGGTCGGCCCCGCTGGAGCCGTCGAGATGAGGCACGCCGGCACGCTCCGCCCAGAGCACCATCTGCTCGATGCCCGCGGCGCGGTAGGTGTCGGCCGCGACGATGAGCGGCTTGCGACCCGCAGCACGAAGTCGATGGGCAAGCTTGCCGGCGGTCGTCGTCTTGCCCGCACCATTCACGCCGTAGAGCAAGATGCAGGCGGGGTTACCGGCGAGGTTCAGCTCGCGAGGTTGCTTCGACATCACGGCCGAGGCGACCGCGACCAGTGCCTCGGCGGCCTCCTCGCGCGTGCGCGGGGCGCGAGAACGGACGCCTGCCGTGAGGCGAGCCGCCATTGCAGGGCCGAGGTCGGCCGCGATCAGCACCTCCTCGAGCTCGTCGTAGTAGCCCGACGCAAGCGGTGTGGTGAGCGAGCGGAGGCCTGCCGCCAGGACGCCGCGCGTGCGGCTGCCGACTCGACTCCAGAGGCTCGGCTTCGGTTCGCTCAGCCTGCTTGGGCTGTGGTCGCCGCTCGGCTTGCAGGCTTGCGGATGTCCTCGAGCCGGACCGAGACGAGATGCGACGAACCGCTCTCGTCCAGATGAATGCCGTACAGCGTCGACGCGTAGGACATCGTCACGTGGTTGTGCGTGATAACGAGGAACTGGCGCTGTGCGCCGAGGCGCGCAACCATCTGTCCGAATCTGTCCACGTTTGCGTCGTCGAGCGCAGCGTCAACCTCGTCCAGGATCGTGAAGGGGCTCGGGTTGACCTCGTCCAGCGCGAGCACCAGGGCCAGCGCCGCGAGCGAGCGCTCACCGGAGGAGAGCAGCGTGACGTTCTGCAGCCTCTTGCGCGGAGGCTGAACGAGGATCTCGACTCCGGTGCGAGGGCCGTCGTCCCCCTCTGCATGGCGCAGGGTCGCGCGGCCGCCAGGGTTCAGCTCGGCGAAGTACTCGTGGAAGTTCGCGGCGACCGCGCCGAAGACTGCCTCGTAGCGCGACTCCTCCTCCTCGCGGAGCTTGGAGATGAGGTCCTCCAGGTCGGCGCGCGCCTTCGTGATGTCTTCCAGCTGCTCGGCCAGGTTCTGGTAGCGCTCCTCGAGCTCGCGGGATTCGGAATCTGCCAGGGCGTTCGTCGGACCGATCTCCTCGAGGCGCCGCTCCAGCCCGCGCATCTCGCGCTCGCGGGCCTTGCCGCCCGGCACCTCTTCTGGGGCGACACCGTCCGGCATGCGGGAGCGGATCTCTTCCATCCTCGCCTGCAGCAGCTCGGTCTCGCGGGCGACCAGCTCCATGTTGCCTTCGAGGTTGCCCGCGCGAAGGCGGGCGTCGATCCGGGCCTCTTCGAGGGCGACCAGGCGCTTGGCGCTCTCCGCCATCTCGGCCTCGTCCTCCGGGGCGTCGTGCTCGGCGGTGGTCAGCGTCTGGCGCGCGCTCTCGGCGGCGCGGTGCAGGTCCGGAATCGATTCGGCCGCGGCGGTCACCGCCTGCTCGGCCTGAACTACCCGCGCGCGGCGATCCTCGGACACGGCCGTCAAGCGGGCGAGGTCCTCCTCCACCATGGCTGCCTGCCTGCGAATCGAATCGAGACGGTTGCGCATCTGGCCGCGTTCCATCGCCTCGCGCAGGCGCCGCAGCTCGCTGGCCGTGTCACTGGCGAGGCCCGCATCTACCTCGAGCTTCGGAATCCGCCGCTGCAGCTCGGCCCGGCGCGCCTCGAGCGCCGCGCGGGGATCCGCGCCCGATCGGACCATGCCCGGCTCGCGGTAGACGCCTTCGACCGTGACGTCGCGGCCGACTACCACGCCGCCGAGCAGCCGGCGGGCGAGGGGTTCGTAACCGTGGCGAATCTCGACGTGGTGATAGAGCGAACCGTCCACCGGCTCGGCTGCGTCCACCGGGAACAGAGCCGTGACCTGTCGGTCCGCCGCGCGCGTCGACTCCACCGCTGCGCTCTCGTCGGCCACGACCATCGCATCGAGCAGCGGGCCCAGCGCCGCGGCCAGCGCGGCCTCGTAACCGGCCCGCGCCGTGATGACCTCGCCGAGTCGCACGCCCGAGGACGAGGCCGGTCGCAGGGCTTCGATGCCTTCGAGCTCAGAGCGAAGTCTGGCCAGGGCGACCGCCGCCTCCTCCGCCACCTTCGCCCGCCTCTCGGCTTCGGCCAGCTCGGTCTCCGCCACCTCCTCGACCGGGAGGGCCTCGAGGGCGAGCTCTTTGGTCAGCTGTGCGTGCAGGTCCGCCGCCGCTTCGAGGACAGCCTTGCTCTCGGCCTCCGCGCGGCGGGCGGTCTCGGCCACGGACTTGCGGTTCTCGAGCCTCTCCTCAGCCAGCTGCAGCCGATGCTCGGCGTCCGAGAGCTCGAGCCGGAGCTGGCCCAGCGTTCGCTGGCGGGCCAGGCGCCTGTCCTGGGCGGCCTGCATGGCGGTCCGGCCCGACTGAAATTCCTCTTCTGTGACTCGGGACTGCTCACGCGCCTCGATGAGGCGGCGCTCGAGCGACTGGACCTGGGCCGACACGCGGCGGTGGGCGTCCCGCGCCTCTCGCCACTCCTCCCACACGATGCTGCCACGAAGGAGCTCCAGCCTGGCGTTTGCCTCGGCGGCCTCCCGGGCGGCGGCGGCCTGGGCGCGCAGCGCTTCGAGCCGCGGCCCGAGCTCGGTCTTCAAGTCTTCGAGCCGGAGCAGGTTTGCGGCGAGCTCCTGCAGCTTCTGCACAGCCTCCTGGCGGCGGGCTTTGACGCCGCGGACCTGCGCGGCCTCCTCCAGGAGCTGCCGGCGCTCAGCCGGCGTGCACACGACGATGTGCTCGATATCGTGCTGGTCGATGATCGCGTACGAGTCGACGGTCAAGCCGGTCGAGGCGAGCAGGTGGATGAGGTCGCGGCGACGAACGCGGGTGCCGTTGAGGAAGTAGTCGCTCTCACCGTCGCGCTCCACCCGCCGCTTGATCGCGACCTCGTGGTAGTCGACGGGCAGGCGGCCGGCCGTGTTGTCGAAGACCATCGTGACCTCGGCGTAGGAGGCGCGCGAACGCCGCTCGCCGCCGGCGTAGATGACCTCCTCCATCTTCTTGCCGCGAATGTCGCGAGCCTGGCCGGAGCCAAGCACCCATTTGATGGAGTCGACGATGTTCGTCTTCCCCGAACCGTTGGGGCCGACGATGGCGGTGACTCCGCCGTCGAACTGGATCTCGGTCTGCCGGGCAAAGGTTTTGAAGCCCAGCAATTGCAGGGACCTGAGGAACAAACTGGCGGGGAGTTTACTCGATCGGTTCCCCGAACTGCCTGCTCCGCGGCGCGGGCGCCACCGGTTCTTCGGCCATCGCGTGGAGGGGCACCACCTCGGCGGGGACCGTCTCCATCGCCGAGGGTTCCGCCGGCGACGGCTCGGCAGGCGGCGCCTCGCGCTTCTTGCGCGGCGCGCGGCGAGAGCGGGATTTGGCCGTCTTCGCCGCGGGCGCCTCGGTCAACGAACCGAGCAGGCCCTCGAGGGCGGCTCGCGCCGCGTCCTGCTCCGCTTCCTGCTTGCTGGCTCCATGGCCCGTGCCGAGCGGCTGCGCACCGGCGAACACGACCGACGTGTACTCGCGGTGCTGGCCGACACGCGCACCTTCGCTGTCGTACACGGGCGTCTCACCGAAGCGCTCCTGCGCGACCTGCTGGAGCCGGCCCTTGAAGTTCTCGTCGCGGACGGGCGATGGGAGGGCGCGGTAGCGGTTGAGGTAGTAGTGGTAGGCGGCGTCGTAGCCGGCGTCGAGAAACACCGCGCCGAGCACTGCCTCGAACGCGTTGGCGAGCAGCGACTTGAGGTTGCGGCCGCCGCCCTTCGCGATGCCCTTCCCGAGATAGAGATAGTCGCCGAGGCCGAGCTGCTCGGCGAGCTGGGCGAGCGTGTTGGTGTTGACCATCGCGGAGCGCGTCTGGGTCAGCTCGCCTTCGGTCGCACCCGGGTGGTGCTTGTAGAGATACTCCGCCGCGATCAGCTGGAGGACGGCGTCGCCGAGATATTCGAGGCGTTCGTTGTCACGGGGCGAGATCGAGGGGCTCTCGTTGGCGAAGGAGCTGTGAGTGACGGCTTCGAGCAGGAGCCCGGGGTCACGAAAGTGAATCCCGATCTTTTGCTGGAGCTGCTGCAGTGACTGGGCGAGCGGGACTGCAGACTGAGGCTGTGCTATGAGCCGGCCTTCTCCTGGATGTATTCCCAGGCTTGCCCGACGGTGGTGATCTTCTCTGCGTCCTCGTCGGGGATCTCGAGCCCAGTGTTTTCCTCGAAGGCGTAGATCAGCTCGACGAGGTCGAGGGAGTCGGCGTTCAGGTCTTCCTGGAACGAGGCGTCCATGGTCACCTGCTCGGGCTCGCATCCAAGACGCTCGACGATGATGTTCTTGAAGTCCTCGAAGCTCAGCTTTTGAGTTTCCATACGCGACCTACTGTACACCGAGCAGGGAGCTCAACAGGTGGGGCCCCCCAGGGGCGGGGGCTCCGCGCGGCCCCCGCCCCTACGCCCTTAACTTCTCTACCGGTTGGTCTTGACCGCTTGCTGCGGCGGCGCCGGGGCCATGCCGAGCTGGGTCATCAGCTGGACCTGGTCGAACATCAGGTTCAGCTTCTTCACCAGACCCCGATCGACCTGGAAGATCTGGATGAACTCGCCCTTGACTTTGCGTCCCGTGGCAGGCACGTCCCCCATCGGCGTTTTCAGGGTTCCGTTGTGCGTGCCGGTGAACACACCTTCAACGATCACGTGGTTGCCCTGCGTGAACGTGTTCTTCGCTTCCACACGAGCGTCCGGGAACGCGGTGATGAAGTTCTGGTTGTACTCCTTGATCGCCTGCGGTCCCTTGAGCTTGATGTCTCCAGGTGCAGTCATCTCACTGTCGGGCGTCGCGTCGCGGGCGATGGCTTCAAGGTTGTGCGCGTTGAAGTTCTTGTTGCCGCGCTCGACTACGGACTTTGCCTCGATCTGCGTTGAGGCCGCGACCTCATAAAGCTCTCGCTTCGGTTCGGCCGTTCCCGCGCGGTACTTCTTCAACGATTCGATGAGCTTCTCGGCTTTGGGCGCGAACGACTTTGCGGCGGGCTCGTCTTCGTACATGGCAACCGATATGGCGTCGCCCGTTTCGCGGTTGAGCAGCAAGAATGCTGATCGCGCGCCCTGGTGTGTCGCGATGGCCGGAAGCGCCTGCTCCTTGTACTCCTTGATCGCTTGATCGAGGTCGGTTTTCTTGAAGGTCGTCTTGACTACGCCTGTATGCATCTCTCACCTCCGTGAGAACCCGACTAGGCGGTTGGCGCGTAGGACACGCCGAGGGGCGGACCGCGGTCCACCGCGTGCGATTCTGCTCCCGGCCTTGCGCGACGAGTCAAGGTGCAGATGCCCGCCAGGCAACCGTTCGTCGCCTGCTTACCTAGGTGAGCGTGAGCTCCTGGATCGCGGTGGGAACGGCGACCGCGAGCGCAGTACGGCCGGGGGCGAGCTCGCGCATCATCCCGGTGAGCGCGCGCTTCGGCCCGACCTCGATGAAAGTGTCGCAGCCAACCTCGAGCAGAGACGCGATGCAGGACGACCAGCGCACCGGGGAACGAAGCTGCATCTCGAGGACATGAGGGATGCGATCCCCGTCCTGGTGGCGCCTGCCCGTGAGGTTGGCCATCGCCGGGATCCGCGGCGCGCGCCACTCCGCGCGGTCGAGCACGGCGCGTAGCCGTTCCGCCGCCGGTGCCATGAGCGGCGTATGGAATGCGGCGCTGACGTTGAGCGGGATGACGCGTTTCGCTCCTGCGAGCTGGAGGCGCTGGGTCGCGACCTCGAGGCCGGTCATGGTGCCCGCGATCACCGTCTGCGTCGGCGTGTTGTAGTTGGCCGGCCACGCGTCGTTCATCCCCGCGAGAGCGACCTCGATCGCCTGCGCGTCGAGGCCGAGCACCGCGGCCATCGAGCTCGTGCCCGCGGGCGCGGCGTCGGCCATGGCCTTGCCGCGCTCGACCACCGCTTTGATCACGTGCGGACCGCCGATCGACCCGGCCGCGGCGAGCGCTGCATATTCGCCCACCGAATGACCCGCCGCGGCAGCCGGCTCGATGCCGCGGCGACGCAGCAGGAGGGTGAGCGCGAGCCCGGCAAAGCAGAGAGCCGGTTGAGCGTTCTGGGTGAGACGGAGCTCGTCGTCGGACGCGGTGGTGAGGAGGCGGCGCAGGTCGATGTTGGCGGCCGACGCGCACTGGTCGCACAGTGCCGAGACCTCGTCGTCCTGGAGAAGCTCGACTCCCATGCCCGGCTGCTGCGAGCCCTGGCCGGGAAAGAGAAAGGCTATGCGAGGTGCCATGAGCCCCTCCGGCCTTTCAGGCCACCTCCCCATGAATGGGGAGGACACTTTCTGGCTATTCCTTGGCTTTGATGACTTCGCGGCCGGCGCCCGGACCGTAGTGGCCGCAGTTCGGACAGATCGAGTGCGGTCGCCTCATGTGCTTGCAGTTCGGGCAGGCCTGGATCTGGACCAGCGCCAGCGCGAGGTGCGAGCGGCGGCGGCCCTTCTTCGACTTGGATAGCTTGACCTTCGGTAGAGCCATGGCCCGGAAAGTCTACGGGATGCTACGAACCGGCCGCCCGGTCTGCCGTCTCTTCGGCCTGCGGCTGGTTGGCCTGGAGCGCCTCCACCCCACGCCGCACGGTCTGCAACGTGCGCCCGAGGTGGGCCTCGAGCTGTTTCAGCTGCTCGAGCGCGTACGCCTCTGCTTCGCGGATGATCTGGTCGCCCTTGGCTTGCGAGTCCTTCACGACCTGCGCAGCGTGGCGCTCGGCGCGGCGCAGGATCTCGTGCTCCGACGCCGACTCCTCGGCGCGCTCGTTAGCGCGTGACATCGTGCGCGCGGCCTCCGCGTGGGCCTCGGCGACGATGCGCTGCTGCTCGGAAACGGTCCAGTTGGCCTGCTTGATCTCGTCCGGCAGGTTGAACCGGATCTGGTCGATCAGCTCCATGAGCTCATCCTCGTTGAGCATGATCTGAGTCGAGAGCGGGACATGGCGCGCGTTCTGGATCAGATACTCGAAACGGTCAAGCAGCTCGTCGACCTTTATCTGAACTTCTCCTTCAGCGCTCTCGCAACCGGTGGCGGGACCAGGTCCGAAACCTTCCCGCCGTAGCTGGCGATGTCCTTCAAGATACTTGACGAGACGAAGATGTGCGCGAAGCCAGACATGAGGAAAACCGTGTGGATGTCAGGCGCGAGCTTGCGGTTCATCAGCGCCTGCTGCAGCTCGGCGTCGAAGTCGGAGTAAGCCCGCAGGCCCTTGACCAGCGTGCTCGCTCCCTGCGAGCGCGCGTACTCCACGGTCAGACCTGTGAAGCTGGCCACCTCGACCCGGTCGCGACCGTTGACCGAGGCCCTGATGAGCTGCAGGCGCTCGTCGACGGTGAACAGCGGCTGACGCTTTTCCGGGTTCCCGGCCACCGCGACGATGAGCCGGTCGAAGATGCCCAGCGCGCGGTCGACCACGTCGAGGTGCCCGTTGGTGAACGGGTCGAAGCTGCCTGGGTACACGGCCACCTTCGAGTTGGGCACGCGGTTGGAGTTGCGCGCCATCAAACGGTGAGCACCGTGACCAGGGTGTCCCCGTAGCGGCGCTCGCGGTCGACTCGCAGCCGGCTCAGCGTGGGCAGCGTCTGGCGGCGCGAGTGCTCCGCGAGCACGGTTGCTTCGGTGACCTCGCGGTCGAGCACGTTCAGGGCGCGGTCGAGCACGACGTCTTCGTAGGGCGGGTCGAGAAAGACGAATGTGGCGGACTTGATCGCGTCCGGGGACGCCTCGAGCCACCGCACGACGTCACCGCGGACGACTTGCGCGCGTGCCTTGAAGCCGAGGGCGTCCAAGTTCTGCCGCAGGATAGCAAGACCGCGTGGCTGCTGGTCCACGAACGTGACGCGGGCCGCGCCTCGGGAAAGCGCCTCGATGCCCAGCGCTCCGGAGCCCGCGAACAGGTCGAGGACCTCGGCGCCCTCGATCCGCGGACCCACGATGTTGAAGATCGCCTGCCTCACCATGCCCTGCGTCGGCCGGATGTTCTTCGGCGCTCTGAGCCGGCGGCCGCGCGCCTCGCCCCCGCTCACGCGGAGCTTGCCCATCAAACGATCCGGATCTTGCCGTCGCTGCGCATGACGCCGATCCTTGTCCAGCGATCGAATCGGGATGCGTTTTGGGGCGGGATCGCGACGAGCAGGCCACCGCTCGTCTGAGCGTCGCACAGCATCATCTGGTCGAGCTCGCCGGTGCCGCCCCAGTCGACGCGGTCGCGATAGGCGGCATGGTTGCGGCGGCTGCCATCAGGAAAGAGATCGCGCTCCGCGAGCTGCCGCACACCATCTATGAAGGGCGTGGCGCCAAGGTCGAGGTCGGCACCACCCTTGAGGTTCGCGAGGTGGCCGATCAACCCGTAGCCGGTCACATCGGTGGCGGCGGTCGCGCCCGCCGCGACCATGGCCTCGGACGCCTCGCGGTTGAGCGTGGTCATGACGGCGATCGCTTCGCGTTCCAGGGCGGGTGGGCACAGGCCGCGCTTGATCGCGGTCGTGACCAGGCCTGTGCCGAGCGGCTTGGTCAGAAACAGAACGTCACCGGTGTGCGCAGCCTCGTGGCCTATGGCGCGGTCAGGATGCACCTCGCCGATGACCGCGTAGCCGAACTTAGGCTCGGCGTCGTCGACCGAGTGTCCGCCGACCACAGGGACGCCCGCCTCGGCGAGCTTGGCCGCGCCGCCGCCGACGATCTTCTCGAGCAGGCCGGTGCCGAGCTTGTCCCGAGGGAACGCGGTGATACCCAGCGCGAAGAGTGGTTTCGCGCCGACTGCATACACGTCACTCAAGGCGTTGGCCGCCGCGATGGCTCCGAAGTCGGCGGGGCCGTCGACGATCGGCGTGAAGAAGTCGACCGTCGCGACGAGCGCGCGGTCGGGCGCGATGCGATACACCGCCGCGTCATCGCGGGCGGCCGCACCATGCAGCACGTTGGGATCCACGATCGGGGGCAGCGCCCCGAGTACCTGCCCTAGCTCCACCGGGCTGAGCTTGCAGGCTCAACCGGCCCCGTGGCTGTACTCCGTCAATCGCAGGGGTGAAACGAGATCCATTGGTGTGCTTAGTATCGTGCGTGCCAATTCCGCCAGCCCCTCCGGCCGTTCCGGCCACCTCCCCATAAATGGGGAGGACACTCTTCTAATGACTCTTGTCTTCGCTGCTATTGCGCCTCATGGCGGTATCGCGATTGCTGAGGCTTGCTCGCCTGACGAGCGCGAGCTGGCAGCCGCGACCCGCGCCGGCATGGAGGAGCTGGGCCGCCTCTTTCTCGCCGCAAAGCCGGAGGTCGTCGTGGTGGCCACGCCGCACAACGTGCACATCGCCAGCTCGCTCGCCGTCATCGTCGCGGGCCGGCTCAAGGGAAGACTGAATGGCGTGGCGCCGCCCGTTGAGCTCGACGTGCCGTCGGAGACGCAGCTCGCGTGGCGGGTGCTCGAGTCGTTCGCGGCCGCCGGCCTACCCTCGGCCGCGGTGAGCTTCGGGTCCAACGACCCGGCGACGGCGGTCGCCCCGATGGACTGGGGCGTGCTGATCCCGCTGTGGTTCATGGGTGGCAGAAGCGAGACACCGGCGCCTGTGGTCGTCGTGACGCCGGCGCGGGAGCTGGCCGCGGCGGACCACATCATGGCGGGCGCGGCGATCGCCGGCGCGGCCGCCGCATCGGGCCGGCGCGTTGCGTTCATCGCCAGCGCCGACCACGGGCACGCCCATCGCGAGGACGGGCCGTACGGGTTTCACCCCGCGGCAGCGGAATATGACGCGCTCGTCTGCGACATCGTGCGCACCGACCGCCTCGAGCGACTGGCCGAGATCAGGCGTGAGCTGGTCGAGCTGGCGAAGGCGGACAGCTGGTGGCAGATGCTGATGCTCCACGGCGCGACGGCGGGGGCCGGGCGCGCGCAGGGCGCCCCGTGGAAGGGAACCTTGCTTTCGTACGAGGCGCCGACCTACTTCGGGATGCTGACCGCGGCGTACCTGCCTAACTGATCGAGGTCAGCTCCAGGCGGCGCGCGATCGTCGCCTTGAGCAGCGGGTGGCGTTCCAGGCGGGGATCGGACTCGATGATCCGCTCGGCCTCCTGACGCACCTCGCTCAGCAGCTCGGGCTGCTGCAGCGACGCCATCGCGACGTCCGACATTCCGTGCTGGCGCGGCCCCATCAGCTCGCCCATGCCGCGGATCCGCATGTCCTCCTCGGCCAGCTTGAAGCCGTCCCGGATGCTTGTCAGGAGGGCGAGCCGGCTCATGTTGTAGTCGTTCGGGTCGTCGGTGAGGAGGAGACACCAGCTCTTCGCTGCGCCGCGGCCGACGCGGCCCCGAAACTGGTGCAGCTGGGCGAGGCCGAAGCGCTCTGCGCCTTCGATCATCATCACGCTGGCGTTGGGCACGTCGACACCGACCTCGACCACCGCGGTCGCGACAAGGACCTGGATCTCGCCCGCGACGAAGCGCTGCATGACCTCTTCCTTCTCTTTGAGGCGTCCGTGGATGAGACCGAGCTCGAGGTCGGGGAACACGTTGCCCTTGAGGCGCTCGTACTCTGCGGTCGCCGACCTCGCGGCCAGGACCTCCGACTCCTCGATCAAAGGGCAGATCACGAAGGCCTGGTGACCTGCCATGACCTCCGCCCGCACGAGCTCGTTGGCGCGGGCCCGATGCTCGGGGCCGATGACCTCGGTCTCGATCGGAGTGCGCCCGGGGGGAAGCTCGTCGATCACCGAGAGAGTCATCTCGCCGTACAGGGCGAGCGCGAGGGAGCGCGGGATCGGCGTCGCGGTCATGGCCATGAAGTGCGGCCGGCCGAGTCCCTTGGCGCGGAGCAGCTCGCGCTGCCGCGTGCCGAAGCGGTGCTGCTCGTCGACGACCGCGAGTCCCAGGTTGGAAAACGTGACGTCGTCCTCGATCAGCGCTTGCGTGCCGACTATCAATGCGCAGTGGCCTGATGCCGACGCGGTTTTCACCCGCCGGCGCTCGGCCGCGGTCTGGCTGCTCACCAGGAGCTCAACCGTGAGGCCGGGGAAGCTGTCCTCCAGGTACGTGCGAAAGCGACGCAGGTGCTGCCGGGCGAGGATCTCCGTCGGCGCCATCACGACGGTCTGCAGCCCCGAGGCGTGGGCCATCGCGGCACACGCGGCGGCCACCGCCGTCTTGCCCGAACCGACATCTCCGTTAAGGAGACGGTTCATGGGGATCGTCCGCTCCATGTCCTGGAATGCTTCCCAGGTCGCCTTGCGCTGCGCGTTCGTCAGCTCGAAGCCCAGTCCCTTTTTGAAAGCGTCGATGACCTCCTGCCGGTACTTGATCAGCGACGCGGCCTCGGCGGCGATGTTGGCGCGCATGAGAGCGAACGCGGCCTGCAGCTCGAACAGCTCGGCGAAGGCCATCCGCCGGCGCGCCTCGCCGAAGTCGGCATCGTTGTCCGGCTTGTGGCCGCGGCGGACGGCATCGGCGATGTCGATCAGCTGATGGCGCTGTCGCACATCCTCTGGAAGCAGGTCCTCGAGCTGACCGGCCAGGGGCAGGGCCGATTCGACCCAGCGCGCGATCTTGCGCGAGC
>VBDS01000156.1 GCA_005889085.1 Chloroflexota bacterium
GATCCTGGTACGGGAGGCAGCTGCCACCACCGCCAGCCGCCAGGAGCTCTACCGGCTGCTGGCGAGCCACCTCAGGACGCCGCAAGAGCGGCGTCAGTTTCTGATGACCAGCGAGCGCGCTTGGAGCGGCGCGGCGGGCGACGCGGTAGCGGCCATTTCCGGGCTCTCAGCCGGACGACCGGTGACCCCGGAAGCGACGCAGCGCGTCGGCGAGGTGCTCAAGCGCTACCTGGGTCCGATGGGCCCGATAGTCGCGCGCAAGTGCGCGCAGAGCGCAATCGACGAGGCACATCTCTATGCGCTCTTGGCGGAAAAGGTCGATCCGAGGGAGCGCGCGCGCTTCCTCGCGGAGGCTTCGAAACCCGCGCCCTGATCGCGTTCAGCGAGAGCTGCCGCGATCGGTCGCGGCCTGCACTCCGGCTCCCACGGTTCGCCGCAGCGTCTCCGCGGCACCCTGCGCGAGCGTCTCGCTCGCGTGCCGGTAGCCGAGCTCGACGACGCGATCGAAAGCCTGCCAGTCGAGGAGATCGATGCGGTCGAGCGGCGGCTTGAGCACCAGATCCGCCAGTGCGCGCTGCGCGATCGTGGCGGCGGTACTGTTGATCATCCCGCAGCGCAGCAGGATCTGCACGATGTTAACCCGCGGCCGGTCGCGCCGCAGCCACGACCACGGCCGCCACGCCGGCGGCACCTCGCTCATCTCCGTACTGGTATCCAACATGCGATCGGCGCCCGCATCGACCGCAACAATGGCGCCCTCGATTGATTCGCGCATGACGTCGACGGGTAGATTGTTGATGGTGGCGCCATCGACGTGCACTTGCCTTTCGGTGAACACCGGCGGTAACACGCCCGGGATCGACACCCCGGCGCGCAGCCACAGCCAGAGCGTGCCGCGCCGGTGCACCGCAGCCTGTCCGTTGGTGAGGTTGGCCGACGTGCAGAAGAAGGGCAGCGGCAGATCCTCGATGTGCAGGTCGCCGAACTCGGCCCGCAGCAGGCGGCACACCCGGCCGCCCGAGACCAGCGACATCAGGGGAAGCGTGTAGTCCCCGATGGGGTTGCGGCCGACGAACGAGCGGCGCATGCGTTCGAGCACCTCGGCATAGCCCCACCCCGCAGCCCAGCCCGCACCAATGATCGCCCCGATGCTGGTGGCGCCGATGGCATCCACCGGCAGCATCGCCGCCTGCAGCGCGCGCAGCACGCCGATGTGAGCAAAACCGCGCGCGCCTCCGCCCGACAGCACAACCGCCAGCGCGCGACCGGTCAGCAGACGCACGACCCGCGCCAGGTCGTCGGCGTTTCTGACGTGATGGTGACGCCGCACCTGGTGCAGGTCGAGCCAGCGGCGCGCAGTGGCAAGCGACTGCGGCCTTCCGATGAGCACCAGCTCGATGGAGCGCCCGGCCGAGCCGGCGTCCAGGTGCGCCTCGAGCCCGTGCCAGGCCCGCGGCTCACCGTCGCTGCGGGCGAGCAGTAGCACGCAGTCGGCCTGCCTCAGGCACAGGCGCGTCCAGTTGGTCTGCAGCGAGTCGGCGATGTAGACCACGAAGTCGTTGGAGCGCTCCAAGCGGTGAAACCAGTGGCTCGTCTGCTCGTGACCGTGGGTGCTCAACACCAGCTCGGTGCGCCCGAGCGCCTTGAGGCAACGCGCGAGCCCGGCAGCAGACTTCGCCGCATCGACGTCCTCGCCGCTCGGCACCACCACGAAGGTCTTGGGCGTGGCGCGGGCTTGAGTGCCGGCGTGCTGCAGGCTGTCGAGGCGCTTGATGACCACGTTGGCGATCTGGCGCAGGCTCCCCGGGTTGCGCACCACCAGCTTCTCGAAGGTGGCGACCGGGAGCCGCGCGACCTCGCAGTTGCGCAGAGCCACCACCGTCACGGTGCGGTTCGTTCCAGAGATGACTTCTGCCTCGCCGACGGTCTCACCGGCCGCGACCCTGCCCGAGGGGCGCGAGCCGCCGCCGGCCTGCGGCGCAAACAGACCGAGCGTTCCGTTCACCACGACGTACAGGCCATCGGCCGGCTGACCGGCCTCATACAGCGTGGCGCCGCTCGGCACCGAGAACCACTCGACTTCGCGTGTGATCTCGGCCAGGACCTCCGAATCGAGGTCCCGCAGCAGCGGCAGCGCCGCGAACAGCGCCGGGAGGTTGTGACGCTCCAGGGCGCTCAGGATCATCGTGTCGGGGCCGGGGCTCATGTCGAGCTTACCCAATCATCATCCGTTACCGACACGTGAGTTGATGATGACGGATGCAACCGGGTCAAGAGACTTCTAAGCGGCATCCTCTGCGCCGCCGCGAGCCAGCTTTGGCGCCGCTTGAGAGGGCGATCGCGATCAATGGTGCGTCGCAGCAGGAATTTCCGCTGACCTACGAGCGCGCTTCAAGCGGGTGACGGCGGTGATGGTTCAGGAACTGCTCGGGATGCGAGCCGCGGAACTTGCGACGGCTGACCCCGAAAGCGCATGAGACTTCTCCGATTGGGTTTGTGCACCAATGGTTAACGCGACAGGGGGTGCAAAACCGGCTCACGGAGACGGTCAGGGTGCACCTTCTGTCCGGGCAGCGATGGCCATCGCCGCGCTCACCAGCTCCACGAGCCTGCCCCGCTAGTCGTTTTCTAATCAGCGGGACCGCATGCTAGCTGTCGATCACTACGGCCGTGACGTTGTCATCGGTATGTGCCTGGTTGGCAGCGAACACGAGGCGGCGCGCGCACAGTTCCGGGTCTCGCTCGGCCGCCAGGAGCTGTGACAGGATGCGGTCGTCGAGCGCGCGCGTCAGTCCGTCCGAGCACAGGAGGAAGCGATCGCCCGGCTCGACGGCTTCCACCCGCAGGTCGAGCTCCAGGGAATCGGTCCCGCCCACTGCCCGCGTCACAGCCGTGCCGGGTGCGGCAGCGCCCGGCGCGCCTTCACCGTTGCTCTTCTCGGCCGGCGTGTCGGGCGTGAGTTCCTCGATATGATCGGCCGTGAGGCGCTCGAGCGTCTGGTACCGAAGCCGGTAGGCGCGGCTGTCACCGGCCCAGAGGATCGCCGCCCGCCCTTCACGGATGGCGAGGGCCACCACGGTGCTGCAGCTCTGTACAGGATCGAGCGGCCTTTGCGAGGCGCGGTACAGGGTCGCATTGACCTCATCGAGACTGCGGCGCACGTCCTCGATGGTGGCATCGAGCGTCGCGCTCGGCATGAGACTCGCCAGCACATCGCAGGCCATCTGGCTGGCGACCTCACCAGCACTCAGGCCGCCGAGCCCGTCGGCCACTGCCCAGAGCCCGATGCTGGTGCGCTCGAGGAACGCGTCCTGATTGGCGGGACGCCCGCCGCTATCCGTTAACCCCGAGGCGCGCAGCCCGGCTGGGAGGGCCGGCGGCTCCGCCGGGGCCGCGCGCACCACCGTCGTGGTCAGCGACGTCGAGGCCGCGGCGGACACGGTCCGCACGCTTCGCCACAGCCCGCTGTTCCACGAGCCATCCAGGAGCGACACGAAGGAGTCCGCGGACGGCATCCCTCGGATGAGGAGACAGCAGGGCTCGATCGCCGCCGAGCCGTCTGTCCACCAGATGGTGAGCGGCTTGTATTCCACATCCAGCGCGCGCGACAGCATCGCGCCGAACGCCGACATGACCGAGCCCGAGCTACCGGTCGGCACGTGCCACGCCACGTCCCGTCCGTGGCTCGCCTGATCCAGATCATCGCCTTCAAGCGGCTCGGCGGCACTGCGCAGCAACGCCTCCACCGAGGGACCCAGGAGACTGACCTCCTCGTCGAAGTGCTCGAAGTCGAGCGCCTCGGCGGTCAGGCCATCGATGAGCAGCTGCTCAGCCGGCGCGAGCGCCATGCCGGTGATCGAGGCGTAAACAATCGGCGGCAACTGCGGGGGCAGCCGCCACATCAGCGTCAACGGAAAGAAGCGCCCGACCCGGTCGACGCTCGGCGCCATGAGTCCGGCGACCGCGACGCGCCCGCAGGCGCTCGCGGACAGCGCGAAGCGCCACACGGGGCTCGTGAGGTAGGTATCGGCCCATTGGTCGGCGAGCGCGCTGCGGCTGGCGGCGATCCCCGCCTGTAGCCAGTCGTCCCACGGCGTCAGGAACTCCGGCGGGACGCGGCGCTGCAGGAAGTCGCCATGACTCGGCAGCTTTCCGTAGATCCCGACTTCGACCGTGTCCGACACGACAATGGTCCCAAGCTAGAACCGGCACGAGAAGCGCTGCAGCTCGTTCTTCTCGAGCGGGTTGAACAGCGACTCGGCGTCGAGCGTGAAGGTGGCCGTGTGACCGCCGACCGTGTAGCTCAGACGATAGCGATAGTGCGCCGCCAGGTCCGCCCGCGGCTGGCCCTGATCGACGAGGCGGAACCAGGCCCACGGCCCCTCATACGCCAAGTTCGGATGACCTCCAGCGCGCTCCTCGAAAAGGATCCCGGCGGTACCGTTGTTGGGACCAGGCCATTTGACAGGTGTTGCGCGAATGGGACCGTGGCGATATTCGACGGATTGTCCGTCGACTTGCAGCTCGACCCGCGTCGCCTCCGAGTCCAGTGTCGCCGGAGCCACGCTGAAGCGGAACTCCGGCGTGTCGGTGCCGGAGCGGAAATAAACCTTGCGGATGGCTTCCACCACCTCGAACCGGTACAACATGCCTTCGGGCCCGGGCACAGCCCCGGACTCGCTCAGTTTCCAGCGCCACGGACGGGCTCGCGTGTCGGTGCTGTCCGCGAGGTGCTCCTTGAAGAATTTGTCGAACAAGCCGCCATAGCCAAACACGTGACCGAAGTCCGCGATCGGCACATCCTCCTTGCTCGCGGAGTTGAACGGGTAGCGCGACCCGACCACGGTCTCGCAATCCTGCAGCACGTCCTGTTGGTAGCGCTCGATGAGGTCCCTCTTGTACTCATGGACACCGGCGCGGTCGACCGCGGTCGCCAGCGAGTCGACCAGGGTTCCCACGGCCGGCGGCAGGGTCTTGGCCTCCTGGCTCAGGGCCTTCACCGCCGTCGGGTCTTTCTTCATGCACTCCTCGGCGGACTTCTCCCCGAGGCCGCCACCGCAACCGCTGACCCCCTTGGCGACCTCCGCGATCTTGTCCAGCACCACATCGATCTTCGCCTGTCCCGGAGCTCCGGCCACCAGGTCGTGGATAGGAGCGAAGTGCTCGGTCACCTGGGTGCCGGGTTTCGGTCCCGCCTTGGCAGTGCCGCCGATCAATTTGTTGATTCGCGACGTGATGGCCTGCTGCGCCTTTTCCATCATGCTGGGGGCAGCGCCATCGTCCGGTTTGACCAGGAAGGTATTCTCGTCGATGGTCTTCAGCAGCCCGCGCAGCGGTGAGCCGTCCTTGCTGGCGAGGGTCATGATCACGTTCTTCATCCGGTCCATCTGGTCCATCGGCGGCAGCTGCAGGTCGTTGATCACCTGGTCCCAGGCCGCGATGTAGTCCCTTTCGTAGAGGTCGAGCACCTGCGTCTCCAGCTGCGGTGTGCGGACGATCGCCGACGCCGTGCTCTCGCCCACCACCCAGCCTTCGCGGGCAAACTGCAGCGCAAGCTCCTTGATGCCGAGGCCGGTCACGCTGACAAAAGTCGCTTTGGTGTAGAGCGCCGGCATGGGCGTGCTCCAGGAGCGGCCGCCCCGGCGTGCCAGCGCCTGGTTGAGGCCAACGCCGGCGGCGTTGTCGAGCCGCAGGGCGCCTTGCGTGTCTCCCGCGTGATCCAACTTCATCTCGCCGTACATGAGCGCGGCGAGCGTGGCGTGTCGGATGGTGCTGCGTGCCTGCTCGACCGCATCGTTGTCGACCGGCGTGGGACGCACTTCGGCGGCGAACAACCGCGCCGAATGCCCCTTCAGGTCCTCAGCCAGCGCCGGATTGGCGGCGTACACCTCGTCCCACTCGTGGTCCGCGACCGCCTTGAGCTCCGCGCCGTCCACCGGCCCCTTGCCAGCCAACATCAGGTACGCCTTGAGGTACTCGTACAGTTTCTCCGGCTCGCGACCATAGGCTTGGAGGCGCTGGCGGAAGAGCGCGGCGAGCCTGGGCAGCAGCAGCCCGTCGAGCAGTCGGTGGTAACTGTCCTCGGCGGCCTGCCCCAGGGAGTTCCCGGCGTACAGTCCCCAGCGCATGCTCCAGGGCGCGCCTTGCGGGTAGCGGTTGGCGACATCGGCCAGGTTGCGCACCTGATCCAGCCCGAGCGCCAACTGGTCCATCGGTGCAGCGGGCCGCAGCTCCGTGGCATCGACCTTGGCGAGCGCGTCGCGCACCGACTCGAGATAGTCGCTGTTGCCGGAGTAGCTCAGCATGAGTGCGGCGGCGAGGAAGACCGTGATGACCGCTAGTCCCGCATAGGTGACCAGCTGGGCGCCGGCGATCTGCAGCTCGAGACGGCGGTTCACGCCGGCGAGCCCGCTCTCGGGCAGGATGACCTCCTTCAACAAGCGCTCCACGAAGTAGGCCTTGCCGCGGCCGAGCGCCGCATGGGGGACCTCCTGCGGCTCGAATGCGAAGGCACGCCCGACCGACCCCAGGAGGCGATCGATCGGCGTGCCCTCCTGGGTGCCGCTCGTCAAGTGCACGCCGCGCAGCAGTGCGCGTCTGTCCATGCGGGTACCGCCGAACACCTCCGTGACGAACTGGTTGAGCACGTCCTTCAACGCCGCGAGCTGCTGCGGGAAGCTGAAGATCCTGGCGCGCCGCCGCGCCTCGCGCTCATCCTCCAGGCGCCGCCACATGCGCTCGTTGAGCCGCGCGACGAGCAGATCGAACTCATCCCCGAAGAGCTCCGGCGCCTGGCCGCTCACGGTCTGCTCGTACGGGAAGGTGACGCCCCAGACCTGCTTGCGCTCCTCCGGCGTCAGGTCATCGAAGTACTCGGTGAAGCCTGACATGAGGTCGCACTTGGTCACGAGCAGATAGACCGGCAGTCGAATCCGCAGCTCGTGGCCGAGCTCATCGAGACGACGCCTTGCAGCTGCAACCTGCGCATCGCGTCCCGGGGCGGTGAGCGTGAGGAGATCGCCGACGCTCACCGTCAGGATGATGCCGTTCAGCGGCCGGCGGCTGCGGTACTTCTTCAGCAACGCGAGAAATTCCTGCCAGCTGCGGGCATCGGAGCCGGGATCGGAGTCCTGCGTGGTAAAGCGCCCGGCGGTGTCCAGGAAGATCGCATCGTCGGTGAACCACCAGTCGCAGTTGCGCGTGCCGCCGACGCCGCGCACGGCATCCTTCCCGAAGCGCTGCGCCAGGGGGAACCGCAGGCCCGAGTTTTGCAGCAGCGTGCTCTTGCCCGACCCCGGTGCCCCGATGATCACGTACCAGGGATCGGAGTAGAGGCTGCGATCGCGTCCGCGGCTCGCCTTGAGCGCTGCTATCGCCTCCTCGAAGCGCTCGCGCAGCTGCGCCTCATCCGAGCTCGGGGCGGGATCGGGCTGGGAGGCAACTGCGTTCGCAAGCTTGGAGCTGGCACTCGCTGCTTTGACGACCTTGCCGATCTTGATCGCCGCCCAGATCAACACCAGCAGCGCGACGGCAGTCAATCGCGTCCACTCCGGGTTGAAGGGCCTGAAGTCGGCGAACGCGAAGTAGGGACCGGCAAACCAGATGAAGACCGACAGCAGGATGATGCCGAGGATCTCCAGCACGATGCGGGCTTTCACGAGCTTCAGCATGGCCGACCCGCTCCCCAAGGCTCCGCGCCGGCGCCGCGTCGGCGCCTATTGGTCGCGTACATGGATGATCTCCACGCGGCGGTTGCGCGCCCGATTCTCGGACGTGGCGGCCGGCTGGTAGCGCGGCTGCGAGGCGCCCCTGGCGACGATCTCGAGCCGGGCGGCGTTCCTCACCTCGGTGCCCAGGATCTTCTTCACCGTCGCTGCCCGCGCGCGCGACAGCTCGTAGTTGTCGCGGAACGCCAGCGTTCGCGGCGGTTGATCGTCGGTGTGGCCCTCGATCAGCACGCGCCCTGGCACCTTCTCCAGCGCCATGCCGATCGCGTGCAGGATTTGGCTGAAGCTCGGATCGAGCGTCGCGCTCCCCGGCGCGAACAGCTCCGGAGCCACGATGGTCACGCGGGTCTGCGGACCGTTCTCATCGATCAAGAGTTTGCCGGCGCTCTCCTCATCGGCGAGCAGCTGGCGCAGCGTCGGCCCGGCAGGAGGCGTGGCATGGGGTGCCGGCGCTGCCGGCGCCGCGCTTTCCGTGCCGATCTGCGCGAGCGCTGCGTAGATCGGATCCGCGCGGGTGTCCAGACGGTACTTGAGGAAGAGGAATGTCCCCATGACCACGGTGAGCGCCGCCGCCGCGGCAACCCACCAGGGCAGGTAGCGCGCCAGGCGGTTGCGCCGGTCCGTCACGCCCTCCCAGTGCAGTGACAGCTCGGGCTCCGCCGGCGAACGGACGCTGCGGATCCTCTGGAAGATGTCGTGCTGCACTTGTGCGAGGCGCGTCTGGCCCTGCTCGAGGAGCTGGAACTTGCCGGCGAAGCCGAGCGCGATGCACAGGTACTGAAGCTCTATCAGATCGATGCGCAGTGCCGGCTCCTGCGCGATGCGTTCGAGCATCTCGAAGAACTTCTCACCGCCGTAGGCCTCGCGGTGCAGCGTGTTGAGAAGCGTCTGCTGGGCCCAGTCGCTGTGTGCGCCCCAGGGGGTCGCGAGCACCGCCTCATCGAGCGCGGCGCACAGGGCATAGCGCCCGGCGATGATCACTTCGTTGGCGATGCCGGCTGCGCGCGCGCTCTCCTCGAAGCGACGGATCTCTTCCAGCGCCTGGCGGCGCAGCGCCGGCACGTCTCCCTGGACGGTCGAGCCGCGCATGCCACCCGCCATGAGCAGCAGCGGCACCGCCGCGGTCAGCAGCGGATTGAGTCCCTGTCCCGGCAGTTGCCGCACCACCGGTCCGCCGCCGACCGGCTGCGGCGCAGGCATCCGCCGTGGGGTCTGAGCGGTGGCCGGCGGCCGAGACGCTGGCGGGGTGCGCTTGCCCGCGCCGGGCTTCGGCCGCAGCACGGTGGCGTTGGCCGGCTTGAAGGGATCATCTCCGCCCGTCGGCATGCTCGCTCCTCAGGAGGTGCGGATCGCCCAGAACTCGAGCGCCAGGCCCGGCACGTCTCCCGCCACGTGAAACGCCACACCGCCCGAGGAGGTCAGCTGGCTCCACAGCTCGTGCGACTGGTCGAGCTCGAAGTACACAAACCCCGCGTGCACCGGAATCTGGCGCGGCGCGACCGGGACCGAGGTCACCGACACGCCCGGCAGCTGCAGATTGACGTAGTTGCTGATCTTCTCGACCGGGGCGATCTTCAGCATCCCGGGGAAGCGCCGCCGCAATTCATCGGCGGGCATGTCGGCGCGCGCCGCCAGCACGAAGACTGCGCTGGAAAAGAGCGTGCGGTCGGCGACGGTGGCGACGCTGATGCCGTACTTCTTGGCGACGATCGGGATCGGGATGGCGCTCGACTCGATCACCACGCTGAACGCCGCCCGCAGCGCCGCCACCACCGGCTCGAACGACTCGCGCAGGCGCTCGTGGCGGTAGCGCGGAAAGGGGGTGCGCCGGTGCGTGGTGCTGGTGAAGGTGGCCAGTTCGCCAGCGAGCGCGACGCAGAAGCGGTACAGGTCCTCGGGATGGAGCGTGCCCGACTCCGCCAGGTGCGCGAGCAGTGCCTCGCCGCGGTTGATGGTCTGCAGCAGCAGGTAGTCGGCGATTTCGGCGGAGCTGCTGCGGCCGGTGGAGGTGACGCGCGCGCCGAGGGCCTCGCCGCGCTGGTGCAGCAGTCCGAGAAGCTCGTTGATGAAGGTGGCGAGCCGCGGCGCGGCGCGCGCATCGAGCACGGTCGCGATGTGGCGGTCCTCCAGCATCACGCGCTTGTCAGCGCGGCACTCGATGAGATGCGCGATCGGGATGCGCGCAAAGCCGTCCGCCGCATCGCGCTCGGCCATGATGCGGGTGCGCAGCGCTGCGACCTCGAGCAGCGCCGGCTCGCCCGAGCCCGCGCTGCTGTCGCGAGCCTCGAGCTCCGTGATGGCATTGCGCACCGTGCTGTCACGCTCTGCATCGCGCAGCGCCTCGGTCGCCCCCGGCTGCCGCAGTGGCACCGCGAGATACATGATCTGGTCGCGCAGCTTCGGATCGACTTCGAGCGGGGTGGGGAGCGGCGTGTCATCGGGCATGCGAAACGGCGTACCGTCCGGGAAAACGCCGGCCGCGCGGGCCAGGCCCAGCTGTCCGATCGAGAGCAGGTCGCGCTCGAACTCGAGCTCGGTGAGTCCCCAGCTGCTGCTGCGCAGCGCCTGACAGCGGGTCTCGACGTAGCGCTCGAAATACCGGTCCTGCTGTTGCAGATGCTGGGGCCGCAGAAACAGCCCCTCCGACCAGACGATTTTGCTGTAGACAGACATGGCTCACATCATGGGGTGACTGACACCGTCACGCGTGCCTTCTCAGCCACCGCCATGACGTGGACGCTCTTGCCCTTGCTGCCAGGCGCCGCCGCGATGGCACGCCAGGACGCTTTGCCGGTGTCGCGAAAGCCGCCAGCCAGCCCGATGAAGCGCGTCTCCGTCGCGAACGGGATCTCGAGTGCCAGGCTTTCAGGTCCTGACCCAGGACCTTCTTCTCGTCGTCGAACAGCGGGAAGTAGTCGGAGTTGGCAAACGCGGCGTCCGCCTTCAGCTGATAGAGCCTGAGCACGATCGGCGAAGGGCGGCCATCCGGGCCGGGATTGGCGTCCGCCCGGGCGCGCATCGACACCACGGCCACCGGCGGGACAGGTTTCCCGGGCTTGCTCTTGCATCCCGCCGCCGACCAGGAGAGGCCGAGCGCACACAGCAGGGCCGTTGTGAAGGGTGACGCGCGCATGGGATTGTCTGGCCGCAAGGAGCGCCGGCTCACTGACCTTGGGGACGACGCTTGAGGAGGCGCGCCTGTTGCTCGTATCCCTCGCCGAAGGCCTTGCCGAAGAGCGTGCGGAAGCTGTCGTCGGCATCGCCCGCCATTTCCTGGAAGATGTCGCGATAAAGCTCCCAGTAGCGCTGCTTCGTCGCTCCGCCCAGGAGGCCGCCGCGCTTCGCGTAGCGCTCGAACTTCTGCTCGAGCGCATCGGGGTCGAAGGAGGCGAGCATGGCTTCATACCCCGCGCGCAGCCCGGC
>VBDS01000157.1 GCA_005889085.1 Chloroflexota bacterium
GCCGCGGCGCAGAAGGACCAGGTCCCGCTCGGGATCTCGATCGGCGCGTCGCTGACCGCCGTGCCGTTCATGGTCCTCAACTACAACGGTGTGCTGTACGCCTACTACGTGGGTGGCGAGCTTAAGCGCCCAGGACGGACATACCTGTACGCATCGGTGATCAGCATCGCGCTGCTCGTTGTGGTGTGGCTCGGCGTGTGGCTGCTGATGCGCAATACTGTGGGCCTCGACTTCATGCAGTCCCAGGCGAAGCTCGGCGCCAACGATCCGACGGCCTACGGTGCCATCACGAGCCTTCAGTCGTCGGCCGGTGGGCTTGGCTACGGGCTGGTGCTTTCCGGGGACCCGATCTCGAAGATCCTGATCGGCATCGCGGTGCCGGCCGCAGAGCTGGCCGTCGACCTGGCGTTCGTCGCTGTGGTCACCCGTGTCATGTTCGCGCTCGCCTTCGACCGCCTGCTGCCGATCAGCCTCGCCAAGATCAGCGAGCGCAACGCCATCCCGACCAACGCCATCATCGTGGCGATTGTCATCGGCATCGCCTTTGCGATCCTGGCCGCGTTCGTCAACCTGGCCAACATCGTGGCCAACCTGGCCCTCTTCGTGGCGCTCATCATCGTGGCGGGCGGAGTTGCGGCGACAGCCCTGCCCTATCGCCGGCCCGACCTGATCATGCGGCCGGGACAGACGGAGCTGCCTCGCATGGCCGGCGTCCCAGTGCCGGCGCTGTGGGGAGCTGCGACCACGCTACTCGCCGCAATCGTGGTGGTCCTGATCATCACGCACCCTGCGGTGTTCGGAAGCTTCACCTTCAGCTCAGTCGGCGCGCTGGTGGTCGTGCTTGTCGCGGGCCCGATCATCTACCTGATCGCCCGGCAGATGAGACTTTCACGGTCCTCGATCGACCTGCGGCTTGCGATGCGGGAGCTGCCTCCAGAGTAAGGGGGTAAGCGGAGGGCTCATGTTGTTCGGCCGTGCCAAAAAGCGAGCCCTCCGCATCTACTTCGCCACGGACGTCCATGGCTCAGACCGCTGTTTCCGAAAATTTCTGGCCGCCGCAGAGTCGTACGACGCAGACGTGCTGGTGCTCGGGGGCGACATCGCCGGCAAGGGGCTGGTGCCGATTCGCTCGCACAACGGAAGCCTGAGCGCGAAAGTCCGGGGCGAGCCTGTGACCGTGCCGCGTTCCGAGGAGCAGCGTCTGCGGGCGGAGATCAACCGCCTTGGCTTCTATTCCCTCGTTGCCGGCGACACCGAGATCGCGCGTATGGAGGCAGAGCCAGAGTTTCTGGAAGCCGCGTTCGAGCAAGCGATCATCCAGCAGATTCATGGCTGGTGCAGGCTCGCGGAGGAACGACTCGCGCCGCGGGTGCGCTGCATCATCACACCTGGCAACGACGACCCCAAAGCGATCGACGCCGTGCTCAAGGGCGCCCCACGGATCGAGTCGCCCGAAGCGGAAATATGCGATCTCGGCCCGGTGGTGATGGCAAGTTGCGGCGACGTGACACCGACGCCCTGGAATACCGAGCGCGAGTACTCGGAGGAGGAGTTGGGCGCTCGGTTGGAGAAGATCCTCGAACCCGCTCCGGCGGGGCGGAAGATGGTGGTCAACTTCCACTGCCCGCCATACGGATCAGGCCTTGACTTCGCGGCCGAGCTCGACGGCCAGCTGCGGCCGGTGATTCGCGGTGGCCGGCCCAGCATCGTTCCGGTCGGAAGCAAAGCGGTGCGCGAAGTGATCAAGCGCCACCAGCCCGTGGTAGGCCTGCACGGCCACATTCACGAATCCCGCGCCGCCCAGAAGATCGGATCTTCGATGTGCCTCAATCCGGGCAGCGACTACTCCGCGGACGTGCTGCGCGGCGCTATCGTGGACTTCGCCGAGGACGGAAGCTATATCGATTTCCTTTTCACCACTGGATAACCCGCCCGTTCAGGAGCTGATCGACGAGGCCCTCCGCCTCGTCGACGTCGCCGAGAAAAGGGGAGTTCTCGTCCGCCTGCTGGGTGGCGTCGCCGTGTACCTCCAATCGCCGCCGGGCGGTCCCCTCCTCCCCCGCCCGATCAACGACATCGACCTCGTCACGAAGCGCGGCGCGCGCACGGCAGTCACCGTCATGCTGCTCGCTGCCGGGTATGCGCCGGATCAGATGTTCAACGCCCTTCATGGGTCGCGGCGCTTGCTTTTCTACGAGAAGGCTCGTGGCCACAAGCTGGATGTCTTCGTGGGGGAGTTCTCGATGTGCCACCAGGTGCCCATCGCCGATCGGCTGGAGCGCGAGGCGCTGACGATTCCGCTGGCCGAACTGCTGATGACCAAGCTCCAGGTCGTCGAGCTCACCGAGCGCGACCAGCGCGATATCTACAACCTGGTCTTTCACCACGACGTCGATGCCGGCGACGTGGGGTCAATCGAGGCGGGGTACCTCGCTGACCTTTGCGCGCGTGACTGGGGCCTGTGGCGAACCGCCAAGGCGACGATCGAGCGATGCAAGGCGAACCTCTCGGACTACAGCCTCGAGCCGGCAGACGCGTTTCTGATCGTGGAGCGACTGGACCTTCTGTGGGCGCGCATCGAAGCAGCGCCGAAGACGGCGAGGTGGCGGCTACGCAGCCGCGTCGGCGACCGCGTGCGTTGGTACGACGAACCCGAAGAGCAACAGGGAGGCGGCTCAAAAACCTGATACGATCCCACCGAAAAGGTTGGTGGGGAGTCCTTTTGAAAAGGACTGTTCAACCTAACAGGAGGTTGTAATGCAACGAATCTCCAGGCGTGAATTCGTCAAACGCACCGCCTTCGCCGGAGCGATGTTGACGTCGATCCCAGCGCTCATCGAAGCATGCACTTCGGGCAGCAACACCACGAGCAAGACGACGAAGCTGACGATCGCGGCAGTCCAGGGCGCCGAGGATGGACCGCTCAAGAAAGTAGCGCCGATGTATCAGTCGCAGACCGGCATCACGATGGAGGTCGTCGAGTTTCCTTACGACCAGCTATTCGAGAAGCTGGTCACGACCTTCCAGGCCAACGGCTCGTCTTACGACCTTTGCATGATGGACGATCCCTGGATGCCGAAATTCGGCACGATGGGAGCGCTCCAGCCCCTCGATTCCAACTTCGGATTCACGCGCGACTCCGACATCCCGAGCATCGTCTACGACGTGGGCACGTGGCCGCCGCCACACGGTCCGGTGCCGCCGTCTGAACAGGGCAAGTCAAAGCATCTGTACGGCATCACGATCGTGGGCAACGTAGAGATGTTCATGTATCGCAAGGACCTGGCCTCGACCGCGCCCGCCAGCTGGAACGACGTCCTGGCCAACGCCCAGAAATTCAACAAATCCAATTTCTACGGCTACGTCATCCGCGGCAAGGCAACCAACCCTGCGAGCAGCGACTCGCTGCCCATCCTGTGGTCGTTCGGGGGTGACATCTTCGACTCCAGCTGGAAGGTCGTGCTCGACTCAACAGCGTCGATCGATGCGATCACGTTCCTCACCCAGACGCTCAAGAAATACGCCGAGCCGGGCGCCGAGAACACCGACGCGGCCGACCGTGACAGGTTGATCGCGATCGGGCAGGCGTTCCAGTCGACGACCTGGCCGGCTGAGGTCACCGGCGTGGTCGAGGCGGCGGGCGTTTCCCAGGTAGCCGGCAAGATGGCTTACATCCCGATCCCACAGGGACCCGGCGGAAAAGGCCTCGGCATGATGGGCAACTGGCTGCTCGGCATCCCGAAGGGCTCCCAGAACGGACAGGCCGCGGCAGACTTCATCAAGTGGCTGATCAAGACCGAGAACATGAAGACCTACGTCCAGAACGGAGGCATCCCAACCCGCACGAGCTTGCTGAACGACCCGACCCTTGGGCAGAGCAATCCGTACTTTCCAGCGTTGGCGCAGTCTTTGGCCGCACAGCCGAACTGGCGGCCACGCACCGACCAGTGGAATGCGGTCGAGACGATCTATGGCACCGCGGTCAACCAGGCCGTGGCGGGGCTCAAGACGCCAAAGGATGCGCTGACGGCCGCCGCCGAGCAAATTCGCACGGCAATGAAGCAGGCCGGTTACCCCTCCTAGCTTGACGATGTGACCCGTTCGTCGCCGAACCTACCGGCCCCCGTCGCCATGAAGGGAGCAAGGGCCGGTAGGCGCCGGCTCAGCCGGGACGAGCGCCTGGCTTACATGCTCCTCCTGCCGGCGCTGGGCGCGGTCTTCGTGATCGTGACCATCCCATTCGTCCTCGTGATAATCCAATCGATCAGCGCCGAGGACGGGACGCTGGTGGGGTTCCGCAATTACTCGCGCGCCCTCGCCAATCCGCTGCTCTACGACGCGATACGGGCCACCGGGGTTTACAGCCTGATCGTCCTGCCTACCGAGATTCTGCTCGGCCTCACCTTCGCCCTTCTCGTGCACCGGACCGTGCGCCCGCAAGGGCTGCGGGCGGCCATCTACGTGCTGGCGATACTGCCGCTCGTGGTGCCGCCGGTCGCGATCGGCGTGGTGGGGCGCCTGGTCTATGCGCCGAGCTATGGCGTGCTCAATGTGATCCTCGAGCGAATCGGCTTCGTACACCACGAGGTGAATTGGTTAGGCGATCCGACCCTCGCCATGCTCGCGGTGGCGAGCGTCGACATCTGGCAATGGACCCCGTTTGTCTACCTTGTGCTTTTCTCCGGACTTCAGACAGTGCCGCGAGAGTCTGTCGAAGCCGCCCAGATCGATGGCGCTGACTGGTGGGCGCAATTTCGGTATATCGATCTCTTCTACTTGCGTCCGCTCTTCCTCCTGATCGTCTTTTTTCGCCTGGCCGACGTCTTGCGTGTGTTCGACCATGTGTTCATCCTCACCGGGGGCGGACCCGGAACCACCACCCAGCTGCTGAGCCTTTACATGTACCGCGTCGAATTCAAATATTTCGACAGCGGACAGGCTGCCGCGCTCGCGGTGCTGGTCCTTGTCTCGTTCAGCATCCTCTACAGGCTCATCTCGCGGGCGCTCCCGCTGGAGCGAACATGAGAGGCGCTGTTTCTCGCGCGATCCTCCTACGGACGGCGCTTGCCGTTCTCGCCCTGGGAACAGCCGGAGTCCTGTACGGATTTCCGCTCTACTGGCTTTTCGTCACCTCGCTCAAGAGCAAGGCGGAGCTGTTTGCCAGCTCGGTGCACCTTGTTCCTCATAACCCGACGCTTGCCGCCTATTCCAGCGTGCTGATCGAGCGCGGATTCTGGGTCCTGCTCAAAAACAGCGTGATCGTTTGCTTTTCGACTGTTGTGGTGACACTCGTTCTGGGCTTGCTCATCACGTACCCGATCACGCGATTGCCGGTGCCGCCTCGGCTGCGCGTCAACATCTTGATCTGGGCCCTCTCCCTGCGCTTCCTGCCACCGATCGCTGTCGTGATCCCCTATTTCGCAATAGTTCGCACACTGCAGATCTACGACCAGCCAATCGCGTTGATCGGCATCTACTCGCTGTTCAACCTGCCATTCGCAATCTGGATGCTCAAGGGGTTTCTGGAAGAGATCCCGCTCGAGCTGGAGGATGCGGCGCTGGTCGACGGGGCGAATCGGTGGATCGCGTTCTGGCGTGTGTTGCTGCCCCTGGCAGCCCCGGGTGTGATGGCAGCGGGGATCATCGTCTTCACATTCGCCTGGAGTGAGTTCCTGTTCGCCTTGATCCTGACTGCCACCCCCAACTCGCAAACCTTTCCGGTTGGAGTCCAGGGACTGGTCACGCAGTTCGAGATCATCTGGAACGACATGGCCGCCTCGGGTGTCATTGCGATGACGCTTCCACTCGTCCTCATGGTGATCGGTCGCAGGTACATCGTTGCCGGGCTGACGTTCGGAGTGATTCGCGAGAAATGACGATGCTCGATGAGCGCGCCAGACATGCGTACGTTAGCAATCGCTTTATCGCACGCATGCCCTGCGAGCAGCGCCCAGCCGCAAGGTGAAGCGAGCACCGACGTACTGACGCCGGGTGCTCGCTAACCCGTCCCAACTACGCCCCCTCCTGCACCTCGATGATCTCGTCGGCGACCAGTCCGTGTGCCTCACGATGCACGGCGTTGGCAGCTTCCTTGCTTGGAGCCTCGACCAGACAGAAGGCTTTGCCAGAAGCCGTATCGAACCAGTACTTGTGATACGTGACTCCGTGGTTCTTCTGAACCTTCACGTCTTGTTCGTGCGCACCCTTGATCGCCTCGGCAGTCAGGCCATCGATCTTGTGATGAATATCCATATACAGCGGCATCGCGAACCTCCTCACTAAAAGTCAGATCTGGGGCCGACGGGTGATTGTGAGCAGCGAGCCCCGCAAACCGCTGTCACTGAATTGAGCCTGGTTACGGCGAAGCGGCGGCGGAGTCCACCGTTTGGTCGACTAACGAAACGTTTTCTAGCTCACGCGCGACTTGCTTGTTCGCTGGGGAGACGACCACTGTTGGCGCGCTTCTCAGCGATGGCCAGGAGGTTCCGGAATCCACGCCCCGCCATGAACGGGATCCCCAATTGCCAGGTCATCGTCCTGACCACCGGGAGACCAAGTCGGAGCAAGGGATTTGACATGGTCAGCTGGGTCATGCTGTAGCTGACTTTCGAACCTCCCGGCGTCGCGGCGATCTCATACCGGTGCCTGTACGTCGCCTCCATCGAGCGCCGGGTTCCGCGCGCCGTGGCGGTGGTGACAAACTCGAACGTATTCGGGCGCTCGGCTGTCGTCACCTTCGACCGGTCCTCCCAATGTCGCGACGACATGGGTATGGTTCCGGTGCTGGTGAAGGTGGTGCCGACGCCGGCTGGCCCAGCGGGCGCTTCGAGGGACAAGAGCCGGAAGTCGCTGGTTTGCTGCTTACCGGCCCAGGTCAGGTGCGTTCCGAGATCGGCAAGGAAATCGTAGACGACATCCGGTGGCGCCGAACAAGGCCTGCTGAGGTGCATCGAGGATTGTTCCATGCCTAGACGGTAGGTTCCAAGGCGGCCCGAGGGTATCCACCGTTTGGTCGATTTTTATAGGTTCGCTGGGTCGGTGAGGTCGTGCTCGAAGGCATATAGGGTCGCGCCCGCCCTGGTGTTGACGCCGATCTTGCCGTAGAGGTTGAGCACGTGCGTGTGCACGGTGGCCGGTGAGACATGTAGTCCTCGCGCGATCTCCTTGTTGGCAAGTCCGCGCGTGATCGCCCTCAGCACGTCCACCTCACGATCGGTGAGTCCGGCGGGCCAGGCCCGCTCTGACCTCCTGCTTGATCGGGGTTGACCAGCCGCCAGGAGGACCGCGTCGACCGCGCGTGGGTCCAGACGATGCGCGGCTACCTCATCGCGCAACTGACGCGTGGCCATGTCGGGTGCGAGTGCCGGCCGCCACGCACGAGGTTCCTTCATCGATTGAAACATCTCGGCGACGGCGAGGATGCGGGCAGGCATCGACATCCCTGATGCGGACAATCCGCGGTGGTAGCCGGAGCCGTCGAGTCGCTCGTGATGCAGGCCCGTGACGGAAGCCAAAGACCGCAAGGGCGCCGCCAGGCTGAGGATGCGCTGGCTGTGGTAGGTGTGGAGACGAACCCGCTCCCACTCGGAGGGATTCAGCGCCCTGCGCGTGATCCAGATTCGGTTTGGGACGCTGACCATGCCGAGGTCATGGGCCTGCCCGGCGCGCCTGACCGTCGCCACTTCGTCCGAATCAAGGCCCACATCGAGGGCTGCGGCCTCTGCCAGTCGGGCGACCCCCGCCGAGTGCCCTGACGTAAAGGGCGACGCGAGGTCGACGAAGTCCGCCAGGGCACTGCACATGTCGTCCAGGTGTACGGGACCGACGCGCCGGTGCGGCTCGGGTTCGGTGTGCAATGCCTGATCCCAAACCGAATCAGGCGCCACGTTGCGAAGCAGATCGTGACTGTTCTGCAGCCAGAGTCTGGCCAGTTCGGGGTCGAACTCCGTGCCGCTGCGTCGGCGCACCACCTCATCCGCGGCGTCGGGCCCGCCCATCTGGTGGTAGATCTGGGCCACGTGCACCAGGTGGACGAGGCGAGCAGTCGCCGACAGTTCTTCGCCGCTGGGCAGCGACGGGAAGACCTGTCCGTCCCAGCGTCCATAGGCGTGGCTCAGCGATGCGGTAACTCGAGGACTCGCACCCAGCCTCTGCGAAAGCCGAGCAGCGGCCTCGGCGGTGTTGGCCAAGGCTTCCGGGAGGTCTCGTCCGGCGCTCGCCAACGCCGCCATGGCCGGAGCCCAATTCGCGGGGCCCCACTTCGGC
>VBDS01000158.1 GCA_005889085.1 Chloroflexota bacterium
AAGACCAGTCGTCCTCATCGTTGGAGCAGCGGCGGGAGCCCTGCTGGTCGCCGCGATCGGCGCCTCAGCACACACGGTTTTCTCGCCGACCAAGGCGCTTGGGGTTCACTCGAACGTCCTGGGCGACGAGGCCTCAGGCGCTCGCACCGAGACCCCGGAACCGACCGACACGCCAGAACCTGCCCCGACCGTGGAGCCGGCGCAGGCCCCTGAACCGGCCGAGAACGAGACGGAGACCGACACCGACACCGACACCGAGACCGACGACGACGCGGGTGCCGCCGCGCCGGTGACGACCACAACGTCGACCAGCTCAGGCGAGCACGACGGTGGTGGCGGTGGCAGCGGCGACGGCGAGCAGAAGTCAGAAAGCGGCGACTAGGCGCACCCGAACTCGAATCTCAAAGGGCCGGACCCAAATCCGGCCCTTTCTCTTTGCCCGGCGGTTCTCCATGTATGGGGAACCCACTCAAGATCATCCTGGTCGCGATCGCCACGATGCTGGTGGCGATCGGTTTAGCCGCCCAGACCGGAACCGTCCATCTACCTGGCGGGGGCCATTCAGGCACGTTAGGGAGCGGTGCCGTGGAGGCGCAGCAAGCGAGCGCCTCGCCAACTCCCCCCACACCGGAGGCCAGCCCGACACCCGAGCCAACGCAGGCGCCGGCCGCCCCGCCACCCGCGGGACCTCCGCCGGGCAAACAAAAGAAGCACGGAGGCTAGGCCGCCCAGCGGACTCCCGGTCCACGAACTCGCCGTGGCACATCGTGATCGGGAGGGATGAACTTCACGCCTTCGCCGGCCTGGACCACCTGCCACTCGCCCTCGTGGACGAGTCGGTGATGGTGGTGGCAGAGAGGGAGGAGGTTGCGCAAAGTGCTGGGCCCACCTCTGGCACGAAATTCGATGTGATGCGGGCTGGTCCAGCCGACCGGCCGGTCGCAACCGGGAAATCCGCAGGTCCGGTGCCGGGCCTTGAGGGCTCGCCACTGCACCGGCGAGACATTCGGAGTGGCTCGGCCGACATCCACCACCTGGGAGTCAGCCTTGAGGACCCTGGACAGCATGCCGTCGCAAGCCAGCCTCTGCACGGTCTTGCTCGAGATCGGCATGCCGGGCTGCAGCTCTGAGGCCGCTGCACCGAGCTCGCCTTTCAAGCCTTCGACCGTGGTGTGCACGGTGATGTGCGGCCGGACCCGATTCCGCCGCGGAATCGTGCCAGCTTCGAGCGCGTGAAATGTGAGCTCGGTCAGCGCGTCGGCCCGGCGCTGACGCGGCGTCCGCCGATCGTCGGTCCCGAGCGGCTTGGCCAGGGCGTCGATCGCCGACTCCAGCGCTGCCCCACCCTCGGGGTCAAGCCATCCGTCGACGCGGAACATGCCGCCCGACTCGCTGATGAAGAATTGGCGGCGCTCGAAGTTCTCCTCCACAGCGCGGCAGAAGCCTTCCGGGTCGACCCCGTGCCAGGTGCTGACCGCAATGTCTTTCAGATCTTTGACCGAGAACTTGCGGGCGTTGCCGATCCACATCTCCTCGTCGATCCGAGCCCCGATCTCGTCCACGTGCTCTTGCAGATGACAGATCACTGAGGCGGCCTGGTAGCCGATCTCACCTGAGCTGAGCGCCTGGGCGACCCTGGGCATGGTCTTGAGCTGGGCCCCAACGCAGAGCCGGTCACCGGCCGCGTTCTTGGACATGGCGCAGGTGTTGGCGACCCAGGAACAGGCGCTCTGGCCGGCCAGCAGGTGGTCACCACGCTGCCGAGCCCCATCCACAACTTTGCAGAGGGCGCCCTGAAGCCGATCGATGACCACGGCCAGGCGCTTGGGATCTACGAAATCAAGGTCAGCCGAGAGCTCGAAATCATGAGCCGCAGACTCCAACCTTTCGAGCTCGCCTGACATGCGAGAATTATACCAAACATAGGTTCGCTGTCAAGCGAAATTAACAGAAAATCTTACCCAAACCAGCCCAACCAACAGCCACCAAGACCCACTCCGCCACCCTTCAACACAGCCCGTCCCTACCCGCAATCCATGCCACCAAGGCAAGCCCCCAGGCCCAGCCACCGCCACCCTCATCACAGCCCGTCCCTACCCGCAATCCAATGCCACCAGGGCAAGCCCCCAGGCCCAGCCACCGCCACCCTCTTCTCAGCCCGTCCCTACCCGCAATCCAATGCCACCAAGGCCAGCCCCAGGCGCAGCCACCGCCACCTTTCTTCACAGCCCGTCCCACCCGCCATCCAACGCCACCAAGGCAAGCCCCCAGGCCCAGCCACTGCCACCCTCTTCATAGCCCGTCCAACCCGCAATCCAATGCCACCAAGGCAAGCCCCCAGGCCCAGCCACCACCACCCCTCTTCACAGCCCGTCCAACCGGCAACCCAACGCCACCAGACAACCCCACGGGCTGCCTAAGCTCCTGCCTGGGCCCTACCCCTTCCTCCTCTGCACGAACTCAAACCCGAACCGCCCCTTCACACAAAGGTGTCCCGAAGTAACCGAGTGATCGAGCGGCGAAGTCACCTTGACGATCGAGTTGTCCTGCACGTGGAGCTCGAGCATGCACCCCACCCCGCAATAAGGACACACCGTCTCCGTCACCGACTGCCGCCCCTCATCCCACGTCCCCGCTCCACGCATGTCGTGCTCGCTCTTGAACATCAGCGCCCCGGTAGGACACACCCCGATGCAGTTGCCGCAGTACACGCAAGCGGAATCAGGCAGCGGCGTATCGAACTCGGTCGAGATGTGCGCATCGAACCCCCGCCCCGCGACACCGATGGCAAACGTGTTCTGCGCATCAACTCCACAGGCCTCGACGCACTTGTAGCAAAGGATGCACCGCGAGTAATCCCGCACATAGAGCTCGTTGTCCACCTTGACCGGCTGCGCCACCGTCGCCGCCCCAACCCCGAACCGCTCAGGCACTGCGCCGTACCGCTCCATCCACCCCCGCACCTGCGCCGAACAGAGCGACATGTCAACCGACGAACCCAGCAGCTCCAGCACGAGCCGCCGGCTGTGCCGAACCCGCTCCGAATCCGTCCTGACCTTCATCCCCGCCTCGACCCTGCGCGAACAGGCAGGTACAAGGACCCGCGCCCCCTCCACCTCCACAACACAGACACGACAAACATTGACCGGGGTCAGGTTGTCGAGCTGACACAAAGTAGGCGTGTCGACCTCGAGCCGCCGGCAAGCATCGAGGATCGTCGACCCCTCGAGCACCTCGACCTCCCGCCCATCGATGCTCAGCGACACAAACCTCTTCGGCAGCCCGACGAAAACCGCCTCAGCCATTCAGCACCTTGAGCTGCGTCAACCCCGAAGCGATGGCATTGGCCGCGGTCTGGCCGAGACCGCAGATCGAAGCGTCCCGCATCGCCTGCGCGATGTCGCTCAGCAGCATGACGTCGGCGCTCCGGTCGCCGTCGCGCTCAGTGAACATCCGCTCGAGGATCTCTTCCTGCCGCTTCGTCCCCACGCGACAGGGCACGCACTGTCCACAGGACTCGTCGCGGAAAAACCGAGCGATCCGCAAAAGAACTTCCTTCATGTCTGCCGTCTCGTCGAACACGATCACCGCACCAGATCCAAGGGTCGCCCCGATCGCGCGCGTCCCCTCGAAGCTCAGCGCCACATCGATCTGGTCCGCGGTGAGGAACGATCCCGCCGCCCCGCCGAGCAGCACGGCCTGGATATCCCCCGCGCCGGCTATCTCCAGAAGCGAACGCAGCGGAGTCCCCATCGGAACCTCGTAGACACCGGGCCGGCTGACGCGGCCGGAGACGCAGAAGATCCGCGTGTCGCCGAAATCGCCATTGACGATGTCGAGCACATTCAGCAGGGTCTCGACGTTGTTGACCAGCGTCGGCTTGCCGAAGAGCCCGACCTCGACCGGGAACGGAGGCTTGTTGCGGGGCTCTCCCCTCTTCCCTTCGATCGAGTTGAAGAGCGCCGTCTCCTCGCCGCAGATGTAGGCGCCGGCTCCGCGCCGCACCTCGAGCTCGACCCCGAGCAGCTCCCGTGACTGCGAGATAGCTTTTCCGATGCGCCTGCGCGCCAGCGGGTACTCGTCGCGGACGTAGATGTAGCCCCTCTCGCATCCAGTGGCGAATGCAGCGATCGCCATCGCCTCGACGACCGCGAACGGGTCGTTCTCCATCAACACGCGATCCTTGAATGTGCCCGGCTCGGACTCGTCCGCATTGCAGACGAGATAGTGCGGCTGTGCCTGCGCCTTGGCCACCGACTCCCACTTGCGTCCGGTCGGAAACGCCGCGCCTCCGCGGCCGAGCAGCTTTGCCTCCGACACCATGGCGATGACAGCCTCGCGCCCGATCTCTCGGGCGCGCTGCAAGCCGGCAAAGCCACCGTGCGCCCGGTAGCTCTCGATGCTCTCTGGATCGACGACACCTACCCGCCTCAGCAGTTGCACTCCGGCGACCACGTGTGGCGGAGTCTCAGGCATCTGGACCGCTTGATAATCGGCACCGAATCGTTCAACCAGCGACGCCGGAGCCCGGTCGCACAGGCCGAGACACGGCACGCGAATCGCGCCTTCGACTGCGTTGGCCCCCGCGAGGCTGCACACGATGTCGTCGCAGACGTGCACCACCTTCGCATCGCGCGGCTCGTGTGCGAATCGCGCGTAGAAGCTCACCACGCCGTACGCCTCCGCGGGCGGGATCGAGAGGCGCCGGCACGCGTACTCCAGCGCGCCGCGACTCACCCAGCCGGTGCGGTCCTGAATCGCATGCAGCACAGGAAGAAGCAGGTGCCGCAGCGACCGCACGGCGCGACCGCCATAGGCGACACGATGGTCGACCGGCTCGGGGTCGCCGAGCAGGCCATCGACCGCCGCCATCTCCACGTCGGTCGCCGGTCCTCCGGTGGTGCGGATGTCCAACTAGGTGGGAGCCGGTGCGGGAATCTTGTCGATCCGGATGGCGCTCGCCTTGAACTCGGCTGTGCCGGACTTGGGGTCGGTCGCGTCGATGGTCAGGACGTTGGTCGCGACCTGGTCAGGGAAATGAAGGCTCATGAAGGCGAGCCCAGGACGCAGCGACGGTTCGAATCGCACGTTCACCTCGACCGAGCCTCGACGCGAGCTGGCCCGCACGCACTCGCCGTCCTCGACGCCCAATGAGTGGCCGTCCTCCGGTGAGATGAGCAGCGCCTCGCCCTTACGGAGCGGCGACGTGTACTCGCCCGTCTGAACGCCGGTGTTGAACGAGTCCAGGCGCCGCCCCGTCGTCAGCCGGATCGGAAACTCCTCGCTGAGCTTGTCGACAGGAGGATCGTTTTCCACGGCGTGGAACGGAGCGCGCGGCCCCTCAACCGGGTCCTTCCACAACCGGCCGTGCAGGAACTGGGTCCCCGGGTGCGACTCGTCGGGGCACGGCCACTGGATCCCGTCGAGCTCGTCAAGCCGCCGGTACGCCATGCCAGCGTGCATCGGCGACAGGGCGCGGCACTCGTCCCAGACCTGCTCCGCCGTCGGGTGGCCCCAGTCGGAACCCATGCGCCGCGCGAGCTCGCAGATGATGTCGATGTCGTCGCGCGCACCTGGAGGTGGTTCGAGCGCGCGGCGTACCCGCTGCACCCGGCGCTCGCTGTTGGTCACGGTGCCGTCTGACTCGGCCCAGCCCGCAGCCGCCGGGAGCACGACGTGGGCCAGCTCCGCCGTCTGCGTCAGGAAGATGTCCTGCACGACCAGGTGGTCCAGCCCGCTCAAGAGACGCACCGCGCGCGTCTGGTCCGCCTCGCTCCGGGCCGGGTTCTCGCCGACGATGTAGATCGAACGCAGCTCGCCGTGATCCATCGCCTCGAACATCTCGCTGAGGTGCCAGCCCTTCTTGCTCGGAAACTGGGCGCCGCCCCACGCGCTGGCGAACTTGTCGTGGATCGCTTGAATCTCGAGATCCTGGAAACCGGGGAGCCGCGCCGGGATCGCGCCCATGTCGCCGCCGCCCTGCACATTGTTCTGGCCGCGCAGCGGGTTGAGGCCGCATCCGTAGCGGCCCACCTTTCCGGTCAGCAGGCCGAGGTTGATAAGGGCGAGCACGTTGTCGGTCGCGTTGTGATGCTCGGTGATGCCGAGCGTCCAGCAGATCATTCCGCGTTCCGCTCGCGCGTAGTCGAGCGCGACCTTCTCGATCGCGTCGGCCGGCACGCCCGTCTCGGCCTCCGCGCGTTTCAGCGTGTAAGCCTCCACGCAGCGCGCGAACTCCTCGTATCCAGTCGTGGCGCCGGCGATGAACTCCTTGTTCGCCAGGTCCGCGTGGATGATCACGCGCGCCATCGCATTCGCCAGCGCGATGTCGCTGCCGACGTCGATGCCCAGCCAAACGTCCGCCCACTCCGCCGAGCTGGTCTTGCGAGGATCGACCGCGATCAGACGCGCGCCATTGCGAACGCCGCGCAGCACGTGGTGGAAGAAGATCGGGTGCGTCTCGCGCGCGTTGGAACCCCACAGGAAGATGACGTTGGTTTCCTCAGCCTCTTGATAGGAGGACGTCCCGCCTCCGGCTCCGAACACTGTCGCCAGACCGGCGACGCTGGGAGCGTGTCAAGTCCGGTTGCAGCTGTCGATGTTGTTGCTGTGCATGACGACCCGAGTGAACTTCTGGGCCATGAAGTTCATCTCGTTGGTCGTCTTGGAGCAGCTGAACATTCCGAACGCCTGCGGCCCGCTCGAGCGCGCGGCCTCGAAGCCGGCGACGGCCCTGGTCAGCGCCTCTTCCCACGAGGCGGGACGGAGACGTCCGCCCTCTCTGACCAGCGGCTCGGTCAGACGGGTTAAACCGTCGTCCATGGACTGACCATGTTATTTCTTGTTCGCGGCGACGAACTCCTTGATCCGGCGAAGCCCCAGCTTGAGCTCGTCCTCCGACTGCGTGTAGGCGAGGCGGATGAAACCCTTCCCACCGTCTCCAAACGCGGTGCCGGGAAGCACGGCGACGCCGGCCTCGTCGAGCAGGCGATCGGCGAGCTCGTGCTCGTCGAAACCGGTGCCCTCGATGTTCGGGAACGCGTAGAAAGAACCCTGCGGCCGCGCGCAGCGCATGCCAGGAATTTCGTTGATGCCGTCGACGACCAGGTTCCGCCGGTGCTCGAACACCTTCACCATGCGGTGCACCGCGTGCTCGGACTCCGGTGATCCCAGCGCTTCGATCGCGGCGATCTGGGTGAAGGCGGCGGCGCAGGATGACGAGTTGATCATGAGCGTGTCCAACCTGGCCGCGAGCGCGCGCGGGGCAACGGCGTAACCGAGACGCCAGCCGGTCATCGCGTAAGACTTCGACAGGCCGTCCATCAGCACCGTCCGCTCGCGCATGCCGGGACGGGACAGTGGCGAAACGTGCTGGAAGCCGTAGACGAGCTGGCTGTAGATCTCGTCCGAAACGACGAGCAGGTCGTGCTTCTCAGCGAGCTCACAGACGAAGTCGACGTCTTCGTTGGTCAGCACGCCGCCTGTCGGGTTCTGCGGCGTGTTGATGATCAGCATCCGGGTCTTCGGCGTGACCAGCGAAGCAAGCTCCTCGAGGTCGATGCGAAAGCCGCTCTCCTCGCGGAGCCGCACCGGCTTCGGCACCCCGCCGATGAAGTTGACCTGCGATGCGTAGGCCGGATACCCGGGGTCGGGCAGGATCACCTCGTCACCCGGCTCGATGCATGCGAGCAGCGTGAACAGGAGGACGTTCTTCGAGCCGGGCACCAGGACGACATCGTCAGGGCCGACCTGCGTCTGGAGCATCTTGCTGACGAAGCCGGCGACCGCCTCCCGCGCCTCGAAGATTCCGCTCGCCGGGGTGTAGTGCGTGTAGCCGTTCTGCATCGCACCGATCGCCGCTTCGACGATGTTGTCGGGCGTCGCGAAATCGGGCTCGCCGATCTCCAGGTGCACGATGCGCTTGCCCTCGGCCTCGAGCTTGCGGGCGCGGGCAAGCGTCACAAAGGCGCCCTCAGTCCCCAGGCGCGACATCCGCTCGGCAAATCGGACCGCGGTGCCCATCCAATCGAATCCTAGTGGACGCCGACCAGCGATCCGCCGTCGATTCCTAGCGTCTGGCCCGTGATGTAGCCCGCGTGCCGCGAACACAGGAACGCGCACGCCGCCCCCACCTCGGCGGGCTCGCCCAGCCGCTTCATCGGAGAGCGCCGCTCCATCTGGTCGAGGTCGCCAAGACGGCGAAGGGCATCCGTCCGGATCGCGTCGGGAGCCAGACAGTTGACCGTGATGCGGTCGGGGGCCAGCTCCGCGGAGAGGGTCTTCGCCATACCGGTGACCGCGGCGCGTAGCGAGTTGGATAGGACCAGGTTGGGGATGGGCTGGCGGACCGAGATCGAGGTGATGAATACGATCCGGCCCTGGTCGGATCGGTTCAGATGCGGCAGCGCTCCGCGCACCAGCCGGACAGCGCTCATCAGGGTCAGCTGGTATGCCCTGTCCCAGCCCTCGAGAGGGGTGGTCTCGAAGGTGCCAGGCGGAGGTCCGCCGGCGTTGACGACCAGAACGTCCAGGCCCCCGAGCTTCCCGATCGCCGCCTCGAGAAGCGCATCGATATCGGCGTCCCTGGAAACGTCGGCGGGGGTCCAGCCCGCGGCCGCGATGGCGATGCCGGTGGACTCGATGGCTTTTGCGTCGCGGGAGGAGATGTAGACCTGGGCGCCCTCACCGATGAGGGCTTCGGCGCAAGCCCGCCCGAGCCCCTTGCTCGCGGCGGTGACCAGCGCGCGCCGGTCCTTCAGCCCGAGATCCACGGCAATAGTGTCCCCCCTGGCATAGGTCAAATGCCCCATCGATACTTCGACTGTTTCGAGCCTCGCGGACGTTGGTCAAGGTGGGTGGGAATGCTGACTCGGCTCATCAGGACTGCGCGTCCCGGCAGGCGGGATTGGTGCTGCGAAACCTGCCGCACGGCGGCTCTTCGCCATGACCACTCCGCCACTCTGGAGGGCGACATGGTTGGCGGGGACGTGACGCTGAGCGCCGGAGCGGCTGACTCGGATCCGCTATCCGGTGGTGTTCACGTACCAGTCCGTCACGTGCTGGAATCGGTCTGAGGGCTCTATCGCCTTGTTCATGTGCACCCCGTGCACGCGCTGCGAGACCGCGTACTCGTACCGGCCCGCGTAGATGAAGATGGCCGGCGCCGCGTCTGCCATCAGCATCTGGAAGTCGATGTACGCGGCGAGCCTCGACGGCGGATCGATCGCGGCGCGTCCGTCCTCCAGGTCCTTGTCGATCAAACCCCACCCGCGCGCGTAGGCGAAGTTGAGCGAGCCGGCATCCAAGCCTGAGTGCCACAGCGAGTACTGGTCCGGGTCCGGCCCTACGTCGATCGAGGTCAGCGCCATCTGGTATTTGTGCGTCAGCAGGTAGTCCTGCAGCAGCTTTGACGCAGGCAGAGGTTTCACGTCGACCTGGATTCCGATGTCGAGCAGCTGCCGCGCGATCGCCTCGGCGATCTGCTGGTTGGGATACGAAGCCGCCGCCACCAGCGTGACCTTGAACGGCACGCCCTTCTTCGACCGCATCTTGGTTAAGGCGTCGGGCACCCATCCCGCTGAGTCCAGCGCTCTGGCTGCCGCGACCGCGTCGTACGGGTGGAGGTTTGCCGCCGCCGCCGAGTAGGCCCAATCCGCGGTCGGGATCGGATTCGGATCAACGTCACCCCTCCCCGCCAGCACGTCGGCCACGATTCTCTGCCGGTCCACCGCCTGGACCATCGCGAGCCGTACCTTCGGGTCGGCGAAGAACGGCAGGCCGTCTCCGTCGACGTTGAAGGTCACGAACGAGCTCGTGAACAGCCGCGACTCCTGCAGGGTCAGGTCGGTGCGGCCCTGCAGCGTGTCGACCTCCTGGGGCTGGATCCCACCAACCAGGTCGGCGGCCCCAGACAGCACCGCGCGTATCGCGAGCTGTGGATCCGTCGCCGGATAGATGCGCAGCACGAGGTGGTCCAGGTACGGCTGCGGCACCGCGTAAGGGTTGCGATCGAGCGTGATCGCGAGCTGATTGATCGAGCCGACCTTGAAAGGTCCGGTGCCAAAGGCACGGATGGCGCTGTAAGGGCTGGCCGCGATCTGTGCTGGCGCCATGCCTACGAAGACGTGCTTGGGAATGATCCCCACGCGCAGCAGCTGCGGGAACGAGGCGTCCGGTGCGCGCAGGCTGAACACCACCTGGCCCGGCCCGCCCGCGGCCACGCCCACCTGACGCCACCCATCGGCGCCGGGCTGCTGGTACTCGAGGTCCTGCAGGGCGTGGAACGTGAACAGCACGTCGTCGACGCTGAACGGCTGGCCATCACCCCACATCACTCCACTGCGGACGTTGAACGTGTACGTGAGGTGGTCGGGCGAGACGCTCCAGTCCTGCGCGAGGACGCCGACCACGTTCTGCTGCGAGTCGACCGTCGTCAGCCCCTGGTAGATGAGGTTGTCCACGTCGCGCGTGCTCGCGTTGGTCTCGAACAGCGGGTTGAGCACGGACGGCTGGCCGACCAGCGCTTCCACGGCGGTGCCGCCGCGAGCCGGCTTGGGTACCGTGGCGACGGGCTGGCACCCGGCCAGCGCAAGAACCGCCGCCAACGCGGCGACAAAGAGCCTACCCCGAAAGATGCGTCGTCACCCAGACGTTGGCTATCGAGCAGATGAGGAACGCGACGACCAGGACCCAGGTGGTCCAGTAGATCTGGCGCTCGAGGCCGCGCCGGGTGCGGTACCCGCCGCCGAGCCCGGAGTCGCCGCCGCCGATCGTCCCGCCGAGGCCCGACGCCTTGGGTGTCTGAATCAGCACGCCGGCCATGAGGAGGATCGCGAGGACGGCCTCCGCGATGACGAGCGCGTTCTGGAGCTTAGCCATGGGACCCGGAGATTTTACCCGCGGCGCCCGGCTAAGCCCAGACGGAGCCGAATCGGGAGTTGATCGCGTCCCAGTTCAGGGTGTTGAACCACGCGGTGACGTAGTCCGCGCGCCGGTTCTGATACTTCAGGTAGTAGGCGTGCTCCCACACGTCGACGCCCAGGAGCGGCGTCAGCTCGTCCATGTAGGGGCTGTCCTGGTTGGGATAGCCCTTGATCGCGAGCTTGCCCTGCCGGTCCGCGACCAGCCACGCCCAGCCGCTGCCGAACTGACCCACCGCGGCCTTCTGCAGCTGCTCTTTGAACTGGTCGTAGCCGCCGAACGTGTTCTTCAGCGCGTCCGCGATGCGGCCGTTCGGGTTGCCCCCGCCACCCGGGCCCATGATGGTCCAGAAGATCGAGTGGTTGGCGTGGCCGCCGGCGTTGTTGCGGATCACCGTGCGGATGTCGTCCGGCACGTCGTTGATGCCCCACAGCAGCTCCTCGACGGTCTTCTTGCCAAACTCGGGGTGCTTCTCGAGCGCGGCGTTCGCGTTCGTCACGTACGCGGCGTGGTGCTTGTCGTGATGGATCTCCATCGTCTTGGCGTCGATGTGCGGCTCGAGGGCATCGAACGCATAAGGAAGCTTGGGTAGCTCAAAAGCCATATCGGGTCCCCCCTTTCACGAATTGGTTCTGTATTGACTGAAACCAGTCTAAGAGGTCGAGGATTTCGAGCCCGACGCCTGCGCCTTGACCGCCGCCGCGCGGCGCTCGACCTCCGCCGCGTCGCCGAGGTACCGCCAGGACGTGGGGCGGAAGTCCGCGCCCAGCTCGTAGACGCGGGGCACGCCGGTCGGGATGTTCAGGTCGACAACCTCCTGGTCGCTCAGGCCCTCGAGATGCTTGACCAGCGCGCGCAGGCTGTTGCCGTGCGCCGAGACCAGGACACATGGATGCAGAAGCAGGTCGGGCACGATCGCGTCGTACCAGTACGGGAGCATTCGCTCGACGACATCTTTCAGGCACTCCGCGCCTGGCAGCAGCTCGGGCGGCAGCGCTGCGTAGCGAGGGTCATGTGACGGATGCCGATTGTCGGAGCGGTCGAGGTCGGGCGGCCGAACGTCGTAGCTGCGCCGCCACACCTTGACCTTGTCCTCGCCGTACTGGTCGGCAGTCTGCTTCTTGTTGAGTCCCTGCAGCGCGCCGTAGTGGCGCTCGTTCAACCGCCATGTGCGTTTCACGGGCACCCACGACAAGCCCATCTCGCCTAGCGCGAGCTGCGTCGTCTGGATGGCGCGCAGCAAAAGCGACTCGTGGACCACGCTTGGCCGCAGACCTGCCTCCTGCATCAGGCGGCCGGCCTCCACAGCCTCCTTCGTGCCTCGCTCGCTCAACGGTACGTCGGT
>VBDS01000159.1 GCA_005889085.1 Chloroflexota bacterium
ACCGCCGGCGCCAGGGTAAAGAGCCCATCGAGCCGCGCGACGACCTCGGCCACGCGGCCAACCTGCTGTGGATGATGGAAGGCACGGAGCCTTCCGCCGAGAAGGCCCATTGGGTTGACACTTACCTCGTCCTGCTTGCCGACCACGGCCTCAACGCGTCCACGTTCGCGGCCCGCGTCGTGGCGTCCACCGGGAGCGACCTCACCTCATGCGTCGTGGGCGCGATTGCAGCGTTGAAGGGCCCGGCCCATGGCGGGGCGACGCTTGCCGCTCGCAACATGCTGGACAAGATCGGCTCTGCCGCGAACGCGGAGAAGTGGCTCACCGAGGCCCACGACAGGCACGAGCGCTTCTCGGGCTTCGGGCACCGCGTGTACCGCACGTACGACCCGCGAGCGAAGATCCTCCGAGAGATGGCGAAGACCGCAGCGCCACAGCTCTACGAGACCGCAGCCAGGACCGAGGAGCTCGCGCTCAAGATCCTCCATGAGGCGCATCCCGAACGGCCGAACGCGACGAACGTCGATTTTTGGGCCTCTGTGGTGCTCACCGGCGCGGGCGTGCCGAAGGAGCTCTTCACCACGCTCTTCGCGACCTCGCGTGTCTCGGGCTGGACGGCGCATGTGCTGGAGTCACTGTCCGACCTCCGCATCATCCGGCCCGCCTCGCGCTGGATTGGTCCGCAACCAGGAAAGAAACCTCTGCAGCTCGCCAAGCGTTGAGCAGCAGCTACGTGCCGGGTCTCGAGGGTATCGTCGCCTCCCAGACCGCGATCTCGATGGTCGACGGCGAGAACGGCCGCCTCATCTATCAGGGCTACGTCATCGCCGACCTCGCCGAGGAGATGTCCTTGGAAGAGGTCGCCTTCCTGCTCTGGGAGGGCCGGCTCCCCAACCGTTCCGAGCTTGACGCGCTGTCCCTGGAGCTGGCGAGCCACCGCATGCTCACGCAGTCGGCAAACATCGCGCTGGACGCTCTCCCCAAAGACACCGACCCGATGGACGTGCTGAGGAGCGTGGTCTCAGTCCAGGGCGTCGAGCACACGCTCGGCAAGCCGACGGTGCCTCTCGCCATTCACGCGACGGCGTCGTTTCCAACGATCCTTGCGATGTTCCACCGGCGCCGGCTCGGCCTGCCGCCGATCAAGCCACGCGCAGAGCTGGGGCACGCCGCCAACTACCTTTACATGCTCAACGGCAAAGAGGCCGACCCGGAGATCGTCCGCGCGCTGAACACGTACCTCGTCCTTCTCGCCGACCACGGCATGAACGCGTCGACCTTCACGGCCCGTGTCATCGCATCGACGGAATCAGACCTCACCTCGGCGCTCGTCGGCGCCATCGGCGCACTGAAGGGCCCCGCGCATGGCGGCGCGCCGGCGGCCGTGATCGAGCAGCTCGAGCTGATCGGCACCGCGGACAACGCCGAGCGCTGGCTGCGCGACGCGCGCAAGCGCAAGGTGAAGTTCATGGGCTTTGGCCACCGCATCTACCGCGTCTACGACCCGCGGGCAAAGATCCTGAAAGAAATGTGCCGCCGGATGAACCCCAAGTTCTTTGACCTCGCCTCGAAGGTCGAAGAGGTGGCGCTGCAGATCCTCCACGAGGAGCATCCGGAACGCCCCCAGTCGACCAACGTCGAGTTCTATTCGGCCGGCGTGCTGCAGGCGATCGGCCTGCCCAAGGAGTACTTCACGCCGACCTTTGCCGTCGCCCGCGTGACCGGTTGGAGCGCTCATGTGCTCGAGCAGGCGGCCCACAACCGCATAATCCGGCCGCAATCGGAATACATCGGACCGGAACCCCGCAGACCCGTACCCCTCGCCGACCGAGCCTGAGACTCGTGCGGCTCGACAGCCGCGCCTGGCGCAACCTCGGCGCGGCCGGCGCCGCATGGTTCCTGCTCATCGCCCTTGCGCTCACCGGGTGGTTTGTGGTTGTCGTGCCACTGCGGGCCGACATCCTCGACAACGACCTGATGCATATCTACATTTCGGCCACCATCGGGCGGCAGCATGGCTGGAACCACATCTATTCGCTGGCCCTCGAGCAGGATCTTTTCAGCAAGCTGCGTCCGCACGCCCTTTTCAACGACGGCGCATGGAACGATGCCGCACCGCCCTACGCCTGGATCATCGCGCCGCTGACGCTGTTCAGCCCCGCCACCGCCGTCGCAATCTGGCTGGCCATCTCGCTGCTGGCTCTCGCTGCCTGCTGGTGGATCGCCGCCCCGGGCGACGGGACCAGCCGTGCACTGTGGCTCCTGGGGGCGTTGGCCTGGTATCCGGTGCTGTACGGGCTCAGCCTGGTTCAGCCAGATCTGGTGATGGCTCTGGTCATCGCCGCGGCCTGGCGGCTGTCCGACTCGGGCAGGCCGTACCTCGCCGGTGTTGTCCTCGGACTTTCGGTGATCAAGCCGCAGCTCGTGCTGGTTCTTCCGCTGGTGCTTCTATCCGCGGGGAGGTGGCGGATCGTGCTTCCGTGGGCGGCGATCGGCGCCACCCTCGTCGTCCTCTCGGTCGCCGTGCTCGGAACCGATGGGCTGAACGACTACCGGATCACGCTGGCTCATCAGAGTCAGATGGCGAACAACCGCTACTTCACGCTTGCCTATCTCCTAGGCTCCGGCGCGCTCAGCTACCTTGGCCCAGCCATCGTGGTCATCGTCGCCGGCGTGGGCGCCTACCTGAACCGGCACGCCGGCTACACACGACTGTTCACGCTAGGTGTCGTCGCGAGCATGCTGGCCGCTGCCTACTGGCACCTGCAGGACTTCACAGTCCTGGTCGTGGCCGCCTGGCTTTTCTGGCGTGACCACCCGCCCGCCTGGCAGCGAGCGTGGTTGCTGGTGGTAGTGGTGGGTGGCGAGTTCGCCTGGGGGATCACGCCGCTGCCGGTCCTCATCGGCGTCGCCGGGTGGCTTGCATTCCTGGTAGCGCCGCGCATCACGGTGCCCAAACCCGCTCCGGCGCCCGTCTGACGTTGACCGCGGCGGACGCGCGCATGCCTCGCGCGCTGCCGATCGTGGTCGCTGCAGCGCTCATCGCCTGCGCGGTGATCCTGTGGCTGACGCGGACCTACACCTTCTACTTCGACGAGTGGACGTTCATCTCGACTGCGCCCGACTGGACCCTGGCGACCTACTTCCGGCCCCACAACGAGCACCCGGCGATCTTGTTTCGCCTCGTGTATTCAGCGCTGCTCGACACGGTCGGGCTGCGCTCCTACCTGCCGTATATGGCGGCGCTCGTGGTGGCTCATGCCGCCAACGTCGTACTGCTCTTCGAGCTGGTCAGACGCCGCTCCGGAGATCTCGTCGCACTGGCGGCGGCCCTGCTGCTGCTGGTCCTTGGTGCCGGGTGGGAGGACTTGCTGTGGGCGTTTCAGATGGCCTGGCTCGCCTCGGTCGCCCTGGGCCTCGGCGCCCTGCTTGCGATGCAGAATCCACGCCGGATGGCGCCCGCGACCGGACTTCTCGCGGCCTCGCTTGCCTTCTCCGGCATCGGCCTCGCGTTCGCAGTGGCGGGGACGGTGCAGCTCCTCCTGACGCCGGCACGGCGACGAGACGTCCTGTGGCTCGTGCCCGTCGGTATCGGGCTGGCTGCCTGGTACGTCGCATTCGGGCGGTTCGGCAACCACCCCAACCCCCAGCCGACGGCCGGCAACCTGCTGCTCGATCCCCTCTACACGCTCTGGGGCATGAGCCAGAGCGTGGCGGGGCTGATCGGCGAGGGTGGGTGGGTCGGGGCAGCGGTGCTCGCGGCCGCGGTCGCAGCGTTGGCGTGGCACTGGTGGCGCCACGGCGCAGACTCATTCGAGATCGGCGCGGCGGCGGGGCTCGTCGCGTTCTACCTCGTCACCGGGTTGACCCGGGCCCAGCTCGGCGTCCAGCAGTCCGGCGCCTCCCGATACACGTACATCGGCGCTGTGCTGTGGCTGATCCTGCTGGCCGGCCCAGCCCGGAACCTGCCCTGGCGAGGCACCTGGCGACCCGCGCTGACCGCGTGCCTCTTCCTGGCCTGCTTCAACAGCGCCGTCCTGCTCTTCGAGTTCTCGGTCGCCAAGACGGCCCAGATGGAGCGTGCGGTGGCTGACCTGCAGGCACTGGCGGCGGAGCGCGGCGACCCCTGCCTCGACCCGAACGGACATTCCGACCTGCTGGTGATGCCTCAGGTCACGGCCCGCCTGTACTACCGGGCCGTGGACCGCTACGGTGACCCCGTCGCCGGCATCCCGGTGCGCGACCAAAGCGATTTCGAGGCGGCGCGCGCCAATCTTCGCAAGGCTGGTTGTTAAAGGTTCCTAAGATTGAACCAGTGCCCAATTTCGATTTTGACGTGGCCATCCTCGGCGGAGGGATGGGCGGTTACCCGGCCGGTATCCGGGCCGCGCAGCTGGGTCTCAAGGTCGCGCTCGTCGAAGCGGACAAGCTCGGCGGGACCTGCCTCCACATCGGCTGCATCCCCACCAAGGCGCTGCTCGAGTCATCCGAGCTATATCACCGAGTCACTACCCGCGGCGCTGAGTTCGGCCTGAAGGCCGAGATAGTCGGCTACGACTACCCGCGGATCGCCCAGCGCCGGGACGCCGTCGTCGGCCAGCTGTACAAGGGCGTCCAGTACTTGATGAAGAAGAACAAGATCGAGGTCGTGCCAGGCAAAGGCCGGCTGCGAGATCGGAACACGATCGACATCGGCGGCAAGCAGGTCAAGGCCAAAGACCTGATCATTGCCACGGGTTCGACCGTCAAGACGCTGCCGGGCCTGGAGCTCGACGGCCAGTACATCGTCTCGTCCGACAACGCCGTCCTTTCGAAGAGCGCGCCCGAGTCGATCTGCATCATCGGCGCCGGCGCCGTCGGGGTCGAGTTCGCCACGTTTTACAGCGAGCTGGGGGTGAAGGTCACGCTGCTCGAAGCGCTCGACCGGCTGGTCCCGCTCGAGGACGAAGAGGTGTCGAAGGAGCTGCTCTCGTCATTCAAGAAGTCGGGCATCGACGTCCGGCTCGGCGTCAAGGTCAGCGGCGCGAAGAAGGCCCGCGACGGAGTGAGTGTGGACACCGACCAGGGCGAGGTGTGGGCGAAGCAGCTGCTGGTCGCGGTCGGTCGCGCCGCGGTGTCGAAGGAGGTCGGCCTCGAGCAGGTCGGCGTCCAGACGCACCCGAACGGCTTCATCAAAGTCGACGAATGGATGCGCACGTCGGTGGAGGGCATCCACGCCATTGGCGACGTGGTAGGTGGCTATCTGCTCGCACACGCGGCGTCACACGAAGGGATCGTCGCCGCGGAAGACATCGCGGGCCAGCGAATGGCGCCGATGGACCAGGCGCTTGTTACACGCTGCACTTACTCCCACCCGCAGATCGCTTCGGTTGGTTTGACCGAAAAGCAGGCGCGGGACAAAGGACACGAGGTGAAGATCGGCCGGTTTCCGTTCTCAGCCATCGGCCGCGCCCAGATCCACGGCGAGACGGGAGGATTCGTGAAGATCGTCGCCGACGCCAAGACTGGCCAGATGCTCGGCACGCACATCGTCGGCGCCGAGGCGACGGAGCTCATCGCCGAGCCGGCGCTGACGCAGCTCTTTCAAGGCGACGCGTGGGAGCTCGGCCGCAACATCCACCCGCACCCAACGCTGAGCGAGGCGGTGATGGAGGCGGCGATGGCTGTGGACGGCCACGCCATCCACTTCTAGGCAGACCGTGGCCCAGATCACCAAGACGAAAGGTCCGTCGTTCAGCCCTGACTGGCGATTCCAGGAGCCGGTCGCCTGGCGGGACACCGAGCTCGACGAGAAGACGCTCAAAGAGTGGTTCCGCTACATGCTGCTCGGCCGCCAGATCGACTACCGCTTCCAGGTTCTGAACCGCCAGGGCCGGGCGCCCTTCATCATTTCCTGCGCCGGGCACGAGGCGGCGCAGATCGGCATCGGCTGGCCACTCAAGCCGAAGTACGACTGGCTCGCACCGTACTACCGCGACGTCGTGCTGTGCATGCGCATGGGGATGACCCCGCTCGACCTCATGCTCTCGGTCCTGGCCAAGGCGTCGGACCCCGCGTCCGGCGGCAAGCAGACTCCGGGCCACTTCTCCGACTCGCGACTCAACATCACGTCCGGCGGATCGCCCGTCGCGACCCAGATGGTGCGAGGCGCGGGCGTCGCCTATGCGCTGAAGATGGATGGGACCGACAAGGTCCTGCTCACGTGCTACGGCGAAGGCGCGGGCGCCGAAGGCGACGCGCACGAAGCCTTCAACTTCGCTGCGATCTACAAGCTGCCTGAGGTGTTCGTCTGCGAGAACAACGGCTTTGCCATCTCGACTCCGTTCCGCAAGGAGTACGCGATCGAGCACGTAGCGCAGCGCGCCGCCGGATATGGATTTCCCGGCGTCACGGTCGACGGACGCGACCCGGTGACGTGCTACGTGGTCTCGAAAGAGGCGGTCGCGCGGGCGCGGGCCGGCGAGGGCCCGACCCTCATCGAGTGCATCGTTGACCGGCTCGGCGCCCACTCGTCGGAGGATGACCAGCGGCGCTACCGCTCGCAGGAAGAGATCGAGCTGCTGGCCCAAAACGACTGCCTCGAGCGCTTCAAGAGAAGGCTGATCGAGGAGGGTGTGCTCACCGCGAAGGAAGTGGCCGAGGCAGAGGAAGCCGTCAAGGAGGAGGTCACGAAGGCGACCAAGACGGGAATGGACGCGGACGACCCGCGACCCGAGGACGCGCTGACCAACGTCTACGCGCTCGAGGCCCCGCAGGCGATCGAACCGACGGCCGGAGTGGAGACCGAGGAGATGAACATGGTCGCCGCGCTTCGCTCGGCGCTGACCGAGGAGATGGAGCGCGACGAGCGCGTGATGGTGCTTGGCGAGGACGTGGGCCAGAAGGGCGGCGTGTTCCTCGTCACGGACGGGCTGCGCAACCGTTTCGGCGAGGCGCGTGTCATCGACAGCCCGCTCGCCGAATCGTCGATCGCCGGCGTCGCGCTGGGCCTGGCCATCGCGGGCAAACGTCCGGTAGCCGAGATGCAGTTCACCGACTTCGCGCACATGGCGTTCAACTCGATCACCAATGAGATCGCGAAGTATCGCTACCGCAGCGACGGCGATTGGTCGGTGCCGCTCGTCGTGCGCGCTCCCATGGGTGGCCACGCGCACGGCGCGCTGTACCACTCGCAGTCCATCGAGGCGCGATTCGCCACGCCCGGTTTGAAGATCGTCATCCCCTCTAGCCCATTTGAGGCGAAAGGGTTGTTGATCGCCGCCATTCGCGACCCCGACCCTGTCCTCTTCTTCGAACACAAGCGGCTTTACCGGATGTTCAAAGAGGCTGTGCCGAAAGGCGAGTACCTGATTCCGCTCATGAAGGCGCGCACATTCCGCGAGGGCACCGATATCTCGGTCTTCTGTTACGGGCTGATGGTCCACTACGCGGCAGAAGCGGCGAAGAACCTCGAGGGCGACGGCGTAAGCGTCGAGATCGTCGACCTGCGCACCGTCTACCCGCTGGACAAGGAGGCGATCATCGCGTCGGCGCGCAAGACCGGCAAATGCCTCGTCCTCTACGAGGACAACTTCAGCGTCTCGGTCGGCTCC
>VBDS01000160.1 GCA_005889085.1 Chloroflexota bacterium
TAGTCACCCTACGAAGTCCTCGACTTCGCGGGGACCCCGACAGTTACCCTTGAGCGCATGACCGGGACTCCACCGATCAAGTTCGGAACCGATGGCTGGCGCGGTGTGATCGCCGACGATTTCACGTTCGGCAACGTGCGCCGAGTTGCACAGGGCGCCGCCCAGTACATGAAGACGCGCTCCAACGACCCGCTCGCGATCGTCGGCTACGACTGCAGGTTTGCGTCCGAGGATTTCGCGCAGGCGGTGGCCGACGTGTTCGCCAGCAACGCCATCAGGACCCTGGTGTTCGATCGCCCGTCGCCGACCCAGGTCGCGTCCTGGACTGTGATCGACCGCAAGGCAACCGGCGCGGCCGTGATCACCGCCAGCCACAACCCCTACCAGTTCAACGGCTTCAAGTACAAGACCGAGACCGGCAGCGCGGTGCCCTCCGAGGTCATCGCCGAGCTCGAGCGCAACATCAGCGCGCTGGACGAGGTGCCGGCTCCGGACCACATGGTGGCGCACGGCATGGTGACCCCATATGACCCCCGCCAGCCTTACTACGCGCAGATCGCTCGGATGGTCGACATCGACGCGATCAAGGACGCGGGTCTGCGCATCGTCCACGAGTGCATGTATGGGTCGGGCTACGGCTACATCGGCGACATGATCGGCGGTGGACGCACTAATGTCACCGAGCTGCACAACCAGCGCAACCCGCTGTTCGGTGGCATCAACCCCGAGCCGATCCCGCCCAACATCGACTCGACGATCTCGTTCATGAAAGTGGGCGGCCAGGACCTTTGCATCTGCACCGACGGTGACGCGGACCGGGTCGGCATCATCGACGAGACCGGTCGCTTCATCAACCAGCTCCAGGTCTTCGCGCTGCTGATGCTCTACCTCTTCGAGGCGCGAGGTCTCCGCGGGCCGGTGGTCAAGACCGTGAACATGACGGCGATGGTCGACAAGCTCGGGGCGGAGTTTGGAGAGCGCGTCTATGAGGTGCCGGTCGGCTTCAAGTTCATCGCCCCCAAGATGATGGAGACCAACGCGTTGCTCGGCGGCGAAGAGTCGGGCGGCTTCGCGGTCCGAGGCCACATCCCGGAGCGCGATGGAATCCTGATCGGCCTGCTGTTCGCGGACATGATGGTCAAGTCAGGCAAGCCGATCTCGCAGATCCTGGCGGCGCTCGAGCAGCGTGTCGGGCCGCACGCGTATGCGCGACACGATATCCACCTCGTGCGGGAGACTTACGACTCAGACCGCAAACGGATTCTCGACACGCTGGAGAAGAATGAGCCGCAGGAGATCGCCGGCGTCGCCGTGCAGCGGGTACGGTCGGACGACGGGTTCAAGTTCTACCTCGCCGATGGCAGCTGGGTCCTTCTCCGGGCGAGCGGAACCGAAGCGCTCATCCGGATCTACGCCGAGGCGCCGGACAGCGAGGCGGTGGAGGCCCGACTTCGGGCGCTGGAGGACATCGTAGGGATTGGGCATCACTCAGCCCCTCCGGCGCTGCGCGCCACCTCCCCATAAATGGGGAGGAGTCATCAGTTCGATCGGGTCGACAGGAACAAGGTCGACAAACCTTGGGGCTACGAGCTCCGCTGGGCGATCACCGAACGCTATCTGGGGAAGATCCTCCACGTGAAAAGGGGTGAGGCTCTTTCGCTGCAGTACCACGAGCGCAAGGACGAGTACCAGTACGTGATCAAAGGCGCGATTGACATCGAGCTGGGAGGGCCAGACGGCGCGTTGACCGCTCGGCGGATGACCGCCGGCGACACGCTGCACATCACGCCCGGGACGCGACACCGGCTCACCGCGGTGGAGGACACCGACATCTTTGAGGTGTCCACGCCGGAGATCGACGACGTCGTACGGCTGGAAGACAGGTACGGGCGTGTTTAGAATTCCAGGCTCGAGATGAAGCTCCCGCCGCTCCTCACCGAAAAGATCGTCCAGGCCGACTCCGCGGCCAGGTCGGAACGTGACCGAAGCTTTCTGATCTTCGCCGGGGTCGTGCTGATGGCGATTGCGCTCGGGTTCAAGTCCGAGCTCCTTGGCCCGGGCCAGGTCTGGGCGCTGGCCCTGGGCCTGGTCGTCATTGCCGCGCCCGCCCTGCTCGGCTACCTTCGGGGGACCGCGGAGTTCCCGCGCATCGAGCATTACATCCCGGTCGCCCTTGGGGCGACCACCCTGGCCGGGCTCTCGCTCCTGGTCCCGGAGCTCTGGAAATACCTGGTCCTGACGCTGGTCTTCGGCGCCGGGTTCATCATCGCCGCGAGGCTGGATTACCTGCGCCTGCGCGAAGAGGAGAAGCGCGGGCATCTCGTGCTTCAGGAGACGATCCTTGTCCTGGTCCTCGCGGGCGCCTACCTCGTGATTGTGACCCTGCCTTTCAACCCGATCCTCCGGCTGCTCTGGATCTTCACGATCACGTTCCTGGCGTCGTATCGAAGCCTACGGATCAACGGCACCCCGATCGCGCCGCGGCGCGCATTCATCTTCGCCCTGTTCGTGGGCCAGGTCGTCACGTTCCTCGCGTGGGCGATCACGGCGCTGTCGCTCTACCTGGTCGTGAATGAGGGCACGTTCGCGGTGATGCTCCTCTTCGCGTGGTACATCAACCGCGGCCTGGTCAGGCACACGGTGGAGGACAGCTTCACGCGGAACGTCGTGCTCGAATACGGCGCTTTCGCGATCGTCCTGATCTACCTCTTCGTATCGAGCTACCAGCCGGGCCGCTGATCCGCGCGTCAGGCGCCAAACGCGCCCATCGCTTTGCTCCGATACGCGCGTTAGGCGCCAAACGCGAGCACTTACATGCCCAGGTAGGCCTTCTGGACTTCCTCGGAGGCGAGCAGCTCCTGCCCTGATCCTTGCTGGACGACCACCCCCGTCTCCAGGACGTAGGCCCGATTCGCGACCTCGAGCGCTTTGTGCGCGTTCTGCTCCACGAGCAGCACTGTCGTGCCCTGAGAGTTGATTTCGCGCACGATGCTGAAGATGGTCTCGATCAGGATCGGCGCGAGGCCGAGTGACGGTTCGTCGAGCATCATCAGCTTGGGACGTGCCATCAACGCCCGGCCCATCGCCAGCATCTGCTGCTCGCCGCCGGACAGCGTCCCTGCGATCTGGCTTCGCCGCTCCTGTAGCCGGGGGAACAGCTTGAACACGCGTTCCATGTCGGAGGTGATCCCAGCCCTATCGCTCCGCGTGTAGGCACCCATGAACAGGTTGTCGATCACTGTCATTCGCGCAAAGAGCCGTCGGCCTTCGGGTGATTGTGAGATCCCCAGCTCGACGATCTTCGACGGCCCGGTCTGGGTGATTTCGCGGTCCTCGAAGCGGATCGACCCCGAGCGGGGATGCATCAAGCCGGAGATGGTGCGCAGGGTGGTGGTCTTGCCAGCGCCGTTGGAACCGATCAGCGCCACGACTTCACCCTTCTCGACCCTGATCGACACACTGCGCAAAGCCTGAATGCGGCCGTAGAAAGCGTCGATCCCTTCGAGCTCGAGCAGCGCCATCAAGCTGTCCTTAGGCCGATTTGCCCAGATAGGCTTCGATGACCTTGACGTCCTTGCGGACCTCATCGGGAGGCCCCTCGGCGATCTTCTCACCGTGGTCGAGGACGACGATTCGTTCGGAGATACCCATCACGACCTTCATGTCGTGCTCGATCAGGAAGACTGTGATGCCGCGGGACAAGATCTTCTTCACGAGCTGCATCAGCTCGACCTTCTCCTGGGGCGTAAAACCGGCCGCGGGCTCGTCAAGCAGCAGCAGTTTGGGATCCGTGGCGAGCGCGCGGGCGATCTCCAGCCGTCGCTGCTGGCCATACGCAAGATTTCGAGCGTACTGGTTTGCGTGCTTGGCGATGCCGACGAAGCGAAGCAGCTCCATCGCCTCATCTGTCACGCGTTCTTCCTCGCGACGTTCCCAGGGGAGCTTGAAAAGCGAGTCCCACACCTTGGCCTTCATCCGAACGTGGCGCCCGACGCGCACGTTGTCGAGGCACGACATGTAGTCGAAGAGGCGGATGTTCTGGAAGGTGCGCGCGATCCCCAGGCGAGCTACCTGATGCGGCTTGGATCCGGTGATGTCTCGACCATCGAAAACCACTCGACCCGCGGTCGGCGTGAACAGGCCGGTCACGTTGTTGAAAAGCGTCGTCTTACCTGCGCCGTTCGGGCCGATGAGCGCGAACACTTCGCCGCGCTTGATGTGCAGACTTACGTTGTCGACGGCCACCAGCCCGCCGAAGCGCTTGGTCAGGTTGGTCAGCTCGAGGATGTTTTCGGTGCTCTCAGGCACGCGCTCCCTCCTCGACCGCAGATGCTTCCTCCAGGACCGCCGCATGCTTGAGCTCCTGCTCGCGCACGCGACTCGGCAGCAGACCCTGCGGCCGCAGCAGCATCATGCCCACGAGGATGCCGCCGTAGATGATGAAGTTCAGGCGCTGCGTCTCTTCGCCGAGGCCCGGCCAGTCGCCACTGCTCTGGTTCAGCGATCCAAGTCCGATGCTGCTCGCGAGCGAGGTGGCATTCTCCGGCAACCCGGGGATCAGGTAGAAGACGAGGTAGTACATCACCAGCGCACCGACGATGACGCCTGTGATGTTGCCCATACCGCCGAGCACAACCATCACCAGCACCGTGATCGAGACGATGAACAGGAAGTTGTCAGGACTCACGAGGGCGACGTCGGCTGCGTAGTAGGCGCCGGCGAAGCCGCTGAACGAGGCCCCGATGCCGAACGCCAGCAGCTTGGTGGTGACCGTGTTGATCCCCATCGCCGCGGCCGCGACCTCATCCTCACGAATCGCCATCCAGGCCCGTCCCAGGCGCGAGCGGTAGAGGTTGGTGACGAGGATGACGGCAATTGCGATAAGGAAGCAGACAAGCACGTAGAAAGCGACGGGGTCGGTATTGAAGCTGAACGGCGACACTATCTTGAAGTCGCCGTCGCCGGACCAGGGACCCTGGATCCACGCCGGCAGCAGGGGCTGGTCGATGAGGCCGACGGCGTTGATGCCGCCCGTCCACTGGTCGAAGTTGTAGAAGAGCTGGGGCACGATCTCCCCAAATCCGAGGGTGACGATGGCGAGGTAGTCACCTCGTAAGCGGAGCGTGGGGAAGCCAAGGATGGCGCCGAAGAGGGCAGCCATGAGCATTGAACCGAAGATCAGGATCCAGAAGTTGATGTGAACCGCGTGGTGGGCCGGCGACGACGCCAGCTGCGGCGACGCCAGCAGCGCGTACGTATACGCACCGATGGCAAAGAACGCCGCATACCCGAGGTCGAGCAGACCCGCGAAGCCGACAACCACGTTGAGCCCGATCGCGAGCAGCACCCAGTAACCGGCGCGCGTCGCGTGGGAAACGAGGGCTGTGCCGCCAGTCGCATAGACCGTCACCAAGGGAAACAGGACGGCGACAATGATCAAAATCCCATAGACCGCCGTGTCGCGGTCGCGAATCCGCTCGCGGATGTTCAGCCGATCACGCAAGGTTGGCCGCGCCTTGGCCGCATTGCTCACTTCTCGGGCACCCGCATTCCAAGTAGCCCCGTAGGCCTGAACACCAGTACGCCGATCAAGATGCCGAAGATCACGACCGTTGTCCACTTGCCGCCGATGTAGCTGTCGCTGAACGCCGCTGTCAGGCCGATGATCAGGCCCCCGATTGCCGCGCCCGGGATGTTGCCGATGCCACCGAAAACTGCAGCCGTGAAGGCGATGAGCCCGGTCCGGAAGCCCAGCTGGTAGTAAACGGTGTTGTAGTAGAGGCCATAGATGACTCCCCCGGCGCCGGCGAGAAGGGCGCCGATGAAGAACGTCGCGGCGATCGTACGGTTGATGTCGATTCCCATCAGCTGCGCGGCGTCCCGGTCCTGGGCCGTGGCCCGCATCGCCTTGCCGAGCCTCGTGCGGTTGATGAAGAAGGCGAGGAGCGCAACCAGTATGGCGGCAGTGATGATGACGAAGATGTCCTTCAAGCCGAAGAACACGCCGCCGACGGTCGTTGTCCACTGCGGCAGGATGTTCGGGAAGTGAACGGTCGCAGGGCCCTTCCACAGGAACATCACGCCCTCGAGGAAGAAAGACATCCCGATCGCGGTGATCAGCGGGGCCAGGCGGGGCGCGCTGCGCAGCGGCCGGTAGGCGATGCGCTCGATCGCCACGTTGATCCCGCCCATGATCAGCATGACGACCGGGAAGATGATCACGAGGGCCACAAGGTTGAGAGCCGTGAAGGATCCCTCTGTGACCGTGAACAGACCGAGGATCGTCGTGCCGATGTACGCACTCAGCGTGAAGACGTCCCCATGGGCGAAGTTGATCAGTTCGATGATGCCGTAAACCATCGTGTAGCCCAGCGCGATGAGCGCAAAGATGGCGCCTTGGGTCAGGCCGAACACAAGGGTCTGAGCGAAGTTGGTTGTATCCCTGACCGCCTCGGCCAGGAGGAGGACGACGGCAGTTGCGCACAGGATGTAAAAGCCGTAGTCGGCGAGACTCATACCGCCCAGCGCGATGGAGCGGAATCTCGTCAGGGCCGAGGCGCCGCTCCTCACAGTGCCCGCGTCCAGTGCGCCCCTCCTTGAGCTAAAGGACGAGGAGGCCCCGGATGGGCCTCCTCGCTGAATCTTGGGCTAAGACTAACTGCTCTTGGCGAAGTCGAACTGAGTCTTCCAGACGAAGCAGGCGTTGGCGAGCTTCTTGCCGCAGACGCCCGTGGATGCCTTTACGTCGGTGTCGCTCAGGCCGGTCTTGACCTCGTAGATCGACACGATCTTGAGCGTCGTGTCGCCGTTCTGGTCGAACCCGTAGTTGCCGATCACGCCCTGAAAGGTCGTGATCTTCGCCATCGCGTCGCGGACCTGCTTGCGCGTCGGCATGCTGCCGCCGTTGGCCTTGATGGCGTTGCCGATCGCGGTCATCAAGATGTTGGCCGCGTCGTAAGCCTGCATGGTGTATCCGCCGAAGTCGTTCGCGCCGGTGAAGGCCTGGCGGAACTTCGCGATGGTGTCCTTGGCGCCCGGTACCTGTGTGGCGTCGGCACCGGCCGATGTGGCCAGGATACCCGTCTCATTGCCTGACGCCTGGTCGATGCAGTCGGTCGTCTCGATGCCGTCACCGCCGCCGAACGGCGCCGTCCAGCCGATCTGCTTCATCTGAGCGCGCGGAATGCAGATGTTCTGGTCGTCGGTGCCGCCGACGTACAGCGCTGAGGCCGTGTGCATGGACTGGAGCAGCGATTGGAACTGGGTGCCCTGCTGGTCCTTCTTGTACTCCTGGTGCTTGACCACCGTGCCGCCGAGCTTCTTGAACTCATCCTCGAAAGCGCCGGAGATGCCGACGCCGAACACGGTGCTGTCGTCAAGGATTGCGACGGTCTTGATGTTCGCCTGCTTGTACATGTAGTCGGCCATGGCGGGGCCCTGGTAGTCGTCGGTGGTGACGACGCGCCAGTAGTTGTTCGGGTTGCCCGCGCGGAGGTCCTGCGGGTGGTAAGCCGTGCTGCAAGAAGCAATGTCCTTGGTCAGGCACGGGTTCGTGTTTGCCGGGCTGATCATGACGAAGTTCTTCGGGGCGGCGATTGGGATCTCGGCCTTCGCGACCGCCGAGTTGTACGGCCCGATCATGCCCATGAAGGCACTGTCGTCGAGCATCTGTCGGACGTTGGCTACGCCGGCGTCAGCGTTGTACGAGCCCTGGCGACAGTCGTCAAAGCTCTGGTACGCGATGTTGAAGCCCTCGACCCCTCCTGCAGCGTTCTTCTGGTCGACGGCGAACTTCACGCCGTTGGAGGTCGACTGGCCGCCGGTCGTGCAGACCGGGAAGTCAGAGCCGATCTTGATCGTCCCCTTGCTCCCGCCGCCACCGCCACCACCCGTGTTTCCGCAGGCGACGGCGACCATGATCGCCACTGTGAGGACTACGAGTCCCCTAGCTCGAACCATATGGTTCCCCCTTGTGCTTGTTGGGAGGCCAGCGCAAATACCACACCGGACGCCTCCCATCACTTGCCGCCCTCTTCCCAACTCGAGTCGGGGCGAGAGTGCGCCGGCGGCGAGTGCGGCCACATGGGATGGCCGAACTGCTACTCCGAGGCACACTATTGACTTGCGGGGCCTCTGAAGTCAAGTCGAAGTTAAGGCGCCGGAACTTTCAGTATGGAAGGCGGGCGCTGTAATCGACCGTTGCGGCCAGCTTCCACGGTGTCCGGGGATCCGAGCCGCCGGACTCGAAGATCGAGATCACGCGGTTGGTCGTGTCGCCGGAGGCGTCGAAACCGAGGTTGCCGGTCAGCCCCGCCAGGCCCGAGATCTGGCCCAGATCTTTGGTCACCTTTGCCCTCTCTGGCGCATGGCCGCCGGCGTCCCGGATGGCGCGGTCGAGGGCTGCGTACACGACCGCGGTCGCGTCGTAGGCGACGATCGTGTACGGACCGAAGTCAGAAGTGTTCCCAAAAGCCGCCTTGAAGTCGTGGATCATGGACTGGGCGCTGGGCCGTGAGGTGGCATCGATGATCGGCACGGTGGCGAAGATTCCGGCGCCGTTCCCTCCCGCCGATCTGACACAGGCCGGATCCTCAGCGATGCCGTCGCCGCCCAGGAACGGTGTTGCCGCGCCGGCCCCGAACTGCGTGCTCATCTGGGCCCTGATGTTGCAGCCGCCCATACGGCTCGGGCCGCCGTAGTAGATCGCCTGGGCGTTCGCCTCCTTCATGCTCAGGAGGAAAACCGTCGCGTCAGGGTTCTTCGGATCGAGGTCCAGGTGGCCCAGCACCGTGCCGCCCAGGCTTGCCAGCCGCGCGCTGAATGCGTCGACGAGCCCCTGCCCATATGCCTCGTGATCCGAGATCACCCCTGCCCGGAGAACGTGGAGCGTGCTGAACGCGTAGTCCGCCGCCGCCGCGCCTTGGAGGTCGTCGGTCGCGGAAAGCCGGAAGAAGTTGTTGGTATGGGACGGCCGGAGATCCGAGGCGGGGGGGAGACCGGCCGTCTTGCAGCCGATCTCCGTCTGTGCGGGGTTGAGCTTGGCCGGCATGAAGACGTCTCGGGTGAGGCAGGGGCTGCTCGTCGCCGGGCTGATCATCGCCAGCCCGGCCTCGTTGGCGATCGGAATCTCCTTGCGCGCGACTCCCGCGTCGAACGGGCCGATCATGGCCACAAGGCTCGGATCGGCGAGGAAGCCGCGTACGTTCGATGCGCCGTGGGCGGGGTTGGGGAAACCGCCGCCGGCGTCGTCTGCAACCGTCAGGTCCACCCCGAAGCCGTCCAGCGTCGGGTGGGTCTGGACGAAAAACCGGATGCCGTTGAGCGCGGGCACGGCGGCGCGGGCTTCATTGCCGGTCGTTGGCAGGTCAACGCCAATACGGATCGTCCTGGCCGGCGGCGACATGGACGTCCCGCCGATGCACGCGTTTGCCACGACTACGAGGACTAGCGTCCCCAGCGAGACGAGGCGGCTCACGTCAGAGAGGATGACACCCGCTGTGCACGTCCACCACTCCGTATACTCAGCATCCTTCTAGCCCTTCTCCGATCATGGGAGCGCGCCTCTGTGAAGACTGAAACCAGCGAACACCTCAAACCCCGCTCGCAATACGCGGACGATGCCGTCCAGCTTGCGATTGCGGGCAAATGGGACGAGGCGGTCAAACTCAACAAATTCATCATCGAGAACTTCGGCGCCGACGAGGAAACGCAGAACCGTCTCGGCAAAGCGCTCTCCGAGCTGGGCAAGCTGAAAGAGGCAAAGGCGTCCTATGAGGCGGCCCTGAAGATCAATCCGATGAACTCGATCGCCAAGAAAAACGCGGCCCGCATCAACGCACTGCTGCACCAGAAGGAAGGCCTCAAGGTTGGCGGGACGCGCGTCGACCTCAACCTCTTCGTCGAGGAGATGGGGAAGACCGTGATCACCACGGTCGATTCGCCGCCCAACGCGGACATCTGCTCCAAGGTCGCCGCCGGCGACGTGGCGGAGCTGAAGGTCGACGGCGACGCTCTCCTCGCTGAAACTTCGCGCGGCGTCAAGCTCGGTCTGCTCGAAGCGAAGCTGGCTCGGCGTTTGATCAAGTTCATGCGAGGCGGCAATCGCTATCAGGCTGGTGTGACTTCGTGCGACGGCAACACCGTGAAGCTGATCGTCCGCGAGACCTACCAGGACCCTCACTTCGCAGGCAAGCCGAGCTTCCCGATGCGCCGCAAGCGCGAAGTGGAGTTCCGTCCGTACACCAAGGAAAGCCTGCTCACCCGGGGCGCGCAAGTCTTCTCCGAGGACGAAGAAGAGGAAGAGGCGCTCGTCGAAACGCCTGCGTCCGACGACATGGAAGAAGGTATGCACGCGGTGGAGGAGGAGGGCGAGGCGCTCGACTTCTCGGACGATGCCGACGGCGAGACAGAGGAAGAGGATGAAGACGAAAGCTGAGACGGTAGCGGCTGCGGCCCGGAGGTCTCTTCACCGAGGCTGATCCCGCAGGACGCTCCTCGGTGACTCCCCAGCTGGGCGGCGTGCCCGGTTTCCGTGACCTGCTTCCCCTCGAGGCCGAGATCCTCCGTGAGGCGCAGGAGTCGCTCCTCGCCGAGATGCGTCGCTGGGGCTACCGCCACGTGATCACCCCGCTGGTCGAGAACATGGACGTCCTCGACCTCGGACTTGGCGTCGAGCAGCGGCGCCGCCTCTTCAAGTTCGCCGACGGTCGCGGCGACATGGTGGCGCTGGTCGGAGAGCGGACGGTGCCGGTGGCTCGCCTCGTAGCCGGCAAGCTGCGCGGCGCGGCGCTTCCCTTGAGGCTCTGCTACGCAGGGCCCGTCCTTTCGACCGACGAAGGCCGCTTCCAACAGCGTCGCGAGACCTACCAGGTAGGCGCGGAGCTCGTCGGCGCGTCGGGCCCGGTCGCGGATGCCGAGGTGATCGCGCTGGCGGCTCGCTGCATGGAGGCGACCGGCATCCGGCGCTATCAGATCGATGTCGGCCACGCCGAGTTCTTCCACGGGATCATGGACGCGGTCCGGCTGCCCGACGAGGTAAAGGCCGGCGTGCGCGCGGCGCTCGCGGCACGCGACTTCGTCGCCCTGGAATCGCTCCTCGAAGGCACGCCGCTGAAGTCCGCCGAGCACGAGCTCTTGCTGCGCTTCCCGGCGCTACGCGGCGGACGGGAGATCCTCGACGCGGCTGGAGGGCTGGTCCGCAACCGCCGCTCGGAGGTCGCCCTGGCGGAGCTCGCCCAGGTGCGCGATCTGCTGGTTTCGCACGGTATCGGCGACGTGGTGAACCTGGACCTCGGCGCGATCCGCGATTTCGACTACTACACCGGCGTGATCTTCGAGGGCTACGGGCCCGATTTCGGTCGGCCGGTCGCCCAGGGTGGTCGTTACGACGCGCTGCTGGCGCGGTTCGGACGGCCGGCGCCCGCGACCGGTTTCATGATCCAGCTCGACCTGGTCTCCGAGATGCTCACCCGGGCGCCGCGGCCGCCCGCCCTGAAGCCGGTGGACGCAGCCCTCGCGTGGACGGCGCCCGGGCTCAACACCGCGTTGCGTCTGGGGTCGACGCTGCGCCTGTTCGGCATGCGGGCGGTCGTGGACACCCAAACGCGAACGCGGAGCGAGGCGAACGCGTGGTGGCACGCCATCGGCGCGGCGAACCTCGTCTACTGCCGAAGCGACGCCGACGTTTCCTGGTCGTCGGAAGGCCGGCGGACGAGAAACCTGCCGCCGGAGCAGGTGGCGGCGCGCCTTGCCGGGGGTGGCGATTGAAGCGGGACGAGACTGTCGCGATAGCCATCCCGACCGGGGTGCTCACGAGCGGCGCCCTCGAGCTGCTCACGAAGTCTGGCCTCACGCGCTTGAGCGCCGAGGAGTTGGGGCGGCGCCTGCTGGTCGATCAGACCGGTGTGCGGGTGATCCTGGTCCGTCCCGCCGACGTGCCGGCCTACGTCGATCACGGCGCGGCCGACCTCGGGATCGTCGGCAAGGACATCCTCTGGGAAACGCCTGGTTCGCACTACGAGCTGGTCGACCTGCGTTTCGGTGACTGTCGCCTGGTGCTCGCTGTGCCGAGCGCGTCGAGGCTCAATGGACCTGAGACCTGGCCGCCGATGCTGAGAATCGCCACGAAGTACCCGCGCACGACGTCCGCATGGTTCGAGGCGCGCGGCCAGGCGGTCGAGGTGGTGAGGCTGCATGGCTCGGTGGAGCTCGCGCCGCAGGTCGGGCTTGTGGACGGCATCGTGGACCTGACGGCAACCGGCCGGACGCTGCGCGAGAACCGGCTCCGCATCGCGGCGGAGCTCGGCGCCTCCACCGCTCGCCTGATCGCGAACCAGGCAAGCCTCAAGACGCGGACCGAGGCGGTGCAGTCGGTGGTGTCACGGTTGAGGAAGGCCGCAGGCCTTGACCGTTAAGAGGTTCGACGTCGGCTCCTGGCTCGACTCGCCGCTCTCCCGGCGGCGCATGGACCTGTCGCAGTTCGCCGCCGAACGGGCAGCGGTGGCGGAGATTTGCGCCCGCGTCCTGGCGGAGGGCGACGAGGCGCTGCGTGAGCTGGGCAAGCGCTTCGACGGCTGGGCGCCCGATGCCGGCGATTCGTTCGAAGTGCCGCAGGGCGAGCTGCGAGCCGCAGCCGAGAGGCTGCCGGCGGCGGATCGTGGCGCGCT
>VBDS01000161.1 GCA_005889085.1 Chloroflexota bacterium
CGGATGGTAGGCACCTCCTGCCCAGAACGCTTCGGCCGTGCCGCCAACCACTATGGGCGTCTTGCTCATCAGCTTTGTGATGGCCGCCGCCAACAACAAACGGCGCCTCTGGTCTGATCGCGCGCCGGGAATCTTGGAGAGCAGGCTCTTAGCGAGCCTGAGGTCTTCGTTCCTTCCCACCTTGAGCCTTCAGACGGCTGAAGTAGGCGCGATCCCGTCCGGCCCTGTTCAGGAGAGCGGCCTCCACATCTGTTGGATCGCGGTCCCACGGATCGAAGCGACCCGGCCCCATCACAGAGTCGACGAGAGCACGTTTCTGAGCCGGCGTGTCCCCGGACTGGACCGGCCGTCCAAACGTGATCGACAGTGGCGTGCCGGTCGCCTTTGCCCACCGGTCGATGAAGTCGATGGTCGGCAATCGATAGCCGCCCTCGGCTCGAGCCACGACGGGCTGAGTCGTACCCATGGCGTCGGCGAGCCTCGACTGGGTCATCGCAGCCTGGATCCTCGCTCGCGCGAGCAGCATCCCGATCTCGGTCCTCGTCATGTCCAGATTATACCCAACTGGCTATATTCAAATCGACCGGTTTGAAGACGACATTGGCCGGGTGAGTTTCTGGCCAAGCTTCCAGATCCCGATCACCAGCGGAATCAGTCCGACGATGGCGCCGATGCCGATGTGATAACCGGGCTGATTGTGCGTCCACCAGCGGCTGAGGAGGCTGCCCCACATGATGACGATGTTCCAGGCCTGGAAGGCGCCGATAGAGGCGAGGAACCAGAAGAATCCCGCGGCGCTGTAGTGATGCTTGAACCGCAGACTGCCCGCCCCGATGAGGACGCTTGCTCCGAACATGATCCCGACGATGAAATAGAGAAAGCCTCCATCGATGGGAAACAGACTCAGGTACGCGGCCACGGCAACGTCCAACGAGACCAGGCCCGCGAACATCCAGACCAGCTGCCAGTCTTCGCGCGTAACCGGACCCGCGAAGATTTCCCGGACCGACTGCTGACTAGCCGACTTCGTTTGCCAGCTCCGCAACGATGCGGAGCTGCTCCTTGCGTTCATCATGGTCCGGCATCACCGGCCACACGATCAGCGTGTCCACGCCGGCATCGCGAAAAGCGCGGATCTTCTCTTTCGCCTTTTCGCGCGGGCCAACGATCGAGACCAGGTCGATGAGCTCGTCGGGCAGCGCGAACATCGCCTCGGTCTTCTTCCCCGCCAGGTAGAGCTCCTGGACCTCCTGGGCTGCCTTTTCGAATCCGTACGTCGACACGAGACGGTTGTAGAAGTTCTGCTCCCGCGATCCCATCCCGCCCACGTACAGCGCGAGCACCGGACGCATCGCGTTGCGCGCATTCTCGATGTCGTCGCCGATCATCACGTTGACCGAGGGGCAGATCCGGAACCCGTCGAGCGAGCGGGCGGCGCGCGCGGCGCCCTCCTCCAGCGGAGCGCGCAGCGCCCTGGTGTGTTCGGGCGAGAAGAAGACCGGGAGCCATCCATCGGCGATCTCGCCGGCAAGCGCGACATTCTTGGGCCCGAGAACGGCAAGGAAGATCGGGATCTGCTCCTGGACGGGGCGGATTGTCAGCTTGAGTGCCTTGCCCGGCCCGTCCGGCAGAGGCAGCTCGAGGGTCTCGCCGTGGAACTCGATCTTCTGGCGCGACAGGGCCAGGCGCACCACCGCGACGTACTCCCGCGTACGCTGCAGCTGCTTGCCGAAGCGAACGCCGTGGAAGCCTTCCGAAACCTGCGGCCCAGAGCTGCCCAGGCCCAGGATCATGCGACCACCGGACAGGTTGTCGATCGTGGCCGCAGTCATCGCTGTCATGGCCGCGCTTCGTGCCGGGATCTGGAAGATGCCCGCGCCGAGCTTGATCCTGCTCGTTCCGGCGGCGAGCCAGGCGAGCACCGTGGCCGCGTCCGAGCCGTAGGCCTCGGCGGTCCAGATCGAGTCATAGCCAAGCGCCTCGGCGGACTGTGCGATATCCAGCTGGTCCGCCGCGGTGAGCCCGAGGCCCCAGTAGCCGACGCTGACGCCGAGCTTCATGTCTTCACCCACGGTTATGCTGCACCATTGGAACTTCTCAGATGATCCCCGTTCACCCGCTCTTTATCGTCGGCTTTCTCACCATGACGATCGTCGTGGTTCTGATAGTGATGGCCATCGTGGGTGCGATGAGGTCGCAGCCCGGCCCTACGACAATGCCTATGGCGCAGGGGGCTCCAAACCAGGGAACCCCGCTCGACATCCTCGCTCGGCGATTCGCCGCGGGCGAGATGAGCGCCGAGGACTACCAGAAGGCGCGCGACCTTCTGCAGGGCGACAGCCCCAAGGGCAGCTAGGCTCGAACCGCCAGCGTCTGGTAGAGCAGGAAGACGTTCAGGCCGATGATGCCTCCCGCCACCGCGTAAGCGGCGTAGTTCGTCCACCGGCTGTTCGCCAGGTTGCCCATCAGCTTCTTGTCGCGCGTGAACATGACAAGAGGGATCAATGCGAACGGGATCCCGAACGACAGCAGGACCTGGCTGAGCACCAGCGCGCGGGACGGGTCGAAGTTACTCGCGATCAGGACCATCGCGGGCACCATCGTGATCGCCCGGCGCAGGAAGATCGGGATCTGGCGGCGGATGAAGCCCTGCATCACGACCTGGCCCGCCAGTGTTCCGACCGACGATGAGGACACCCCGGAAGCGAGGAGAGCGATCCCGAACACAATTCCGGAGTGCGCGCCGAGGTATTGATCCAGCAGGTGGAACACCTGGCCGAGGTCGCTGCCTGCGGTGGTCAGGCCGCGTGAGCCGAACACCGCCGCCGCGAGCGTGAGCATCGCGATGTTGATCAGGCCCGCGATTCCCATCGCGATCATCACGTCGACCATCTCGAAGTGAAAGATCTTTCGCTTCGCTTCGGGGTTCGCGCCGACGATGCGCTTTTGAGTCAGCGCGGAGTGGAGGTAGATGACGTGCGGCATGACCGTCGCGCCGAGGATGCCCGCCGCGAGAAGGATCGACGCGCTGCCGTCGAGGTGTGGCACGAAGGTCGAGCCGGCGACTGATCCCCATGATGGGTTGCTCCGGAACACCTCGAGGCCGAACGCGATGACGATCACGCCGACCAGGCTGCTGATCGTCGCCTCGAGGCGACGGAAGCCCCAGGCCTGGAGGCCGAGGATGCCGAAGGCCAGCACGCCGGTCAGCAGGCCGGAAATGAAAAGCGGAATGCCAAAGACCAGATAGATGCCGAGCGCGGCGCCGACGAACTCCGCCAGGTCGGTCGCCATGGCGATCAGCTCGGCCTGGATCCACAGGAAGATGACCAGAGGCCGGGGGAAGCGGTCGCGACACACCTCGGGCAGGCTGTGGCCGGTCGCGATGCCGAGCTTGGCGCTCATCGACTGGATGAGCATCGCCATGAGGTTCGCGCCGAGGACGACCCAGAGCAGCATGTAGCCGTACTGCGCGCCTCCGGCCATGTTGGTGGCGAAGTTGCCTGGATCGACGTAAGCGACCGCCGCGATGAACGCGGGCCCGAGGAAGGGGATTACGGCGCGCACGCCCCGCCGCTCGCCGGTGAGCGAGCGCTCCGCCGCGCGCAAGACGCGCAGCTCGCCTGGGAGCGCATGTTCCACGCCGAGGACCTGGGTTGGGGTCTTGAGGACGGCGGTCTTGACCGCTTCGACCGCCACTAACGGGCCTCGGCGACGAAGATCGCGCGTGCCAGGCCGAGCGGCACGCTCTCGCGCCGGCCCCTGAGCCTGACCTCGATCGGGCCCTCGAACTGGCTCGCGGCGAGGACGGCGATCCGCGTCGCGGGCAGCAAGCCGCGCCTCTCCAGCTCGCGCAGCTTGCCAGGATCCTCGTCGGAGACGCCTTGGACGACGACCCTCTCTCCCGCCCTGCACTCGCTCAGCGGGCGGTTGCTGACCGGCCTGACCTTGCCGGTCAGCGTTGGGATGGCGTGGCCGTGCGGATCGAGCTCAGGGCGTCCGAGGAGGTCGAAGATGCGCTGCTCCATCCGCTCCGAGATGACGTGCTCGAGGCGCTCGGCCTCGTCGTGCACCTCGTCCCAGCTGTAGCCGAGCACCCGGACCAGGAACATCTCGAGCAGGCGATGGTGCCGGACCAGCTCGAGGGCGACCTTGCGGCCATCCCGGGTCAGCTGCTGGCCGCGGTAACGGTCATGTTCGACCAGGCCTTGGGCCGAGAGGCGCGTGACCATCTCGCTGACGCTCGGTGAAGAGATGCCCAGGCGCTGCGCGAGCTCGCGGGTCGGGACGGGCCGCTCCCCGCCTCCCAGGAGATAGAGGGCCTTCAGGTAATCCTCCTGGGAGCGGGTGAAGGTGCTTCGGCGCTCGAGCTGCTCGACCATCGCCTAGGCACTCCTAATCAGATTTGCTGGCAAACCTACCATCCAATGTAGGATAACCTAACTTTGCGCCGCCTTCATCCCGCTTAGCGCAAATCGCTGAGTTTGAGGGGCGTGCCTCTAGCTGCAGTCGCCGGTCGCGGACGTCGCCGGGTTGTACGTGACGCTCACGTTCGGCGTGACTGTGATCGGGGTCGCTGCAGTGAATACGGCGATGTAGTCGGCGCATCCCTCGGCGAGGTGGAAGTCGTAGTTCACGCTGGTCGCGCTCAGGGAGCTCCAGACCGCGCCCTGGTGGTGCATGCAGTAATGCGTCGTGCTCTGGGTGTAGTCGAAGCACTCGACGGCCTTGGCCCACTCCTGCAGCGTGATGATGCTGACGGACATCGGCCCGGTCGCGGTCGCCTGCAGGTGATAGGTGAACGTGTCTGGGATGCCGCCCGCCAGGTAGTAGTTCGGTCCCTTGAGCTGCTGCGGCACGTTCCAGATCGTCAGGTGAGGATGGTCCAGCGCAGCCTGCGTCTTGGCCAGCTCGCCCAGCGTTGCGGTCAGGTTGGTCTGGGTTGCCTTCAGCTGGTCCAGGAGGATCTGATTGCGCCCGGTCAGCGATTCGTTGTGGGTCGTCAGCGCGCGGACCGCCGCCTGGTTGCTCTGGTCGTCCGCGTAAAGCAACCCAAGTCCAAGCGCGGTGACCACAAGGGTGGCCGCGAGCGCGACCGTCCACCAGCGCCTTTCGTGGCGCTGGAACGTCGTGAGCCAGACCGGTCGCGGCGCCGGCCGTAGCCTCGAAGGGGCCGGCAGATAGTCCTCGGCCGGCTGCAAGTCCGCTCGGTCGGCGGGCTTGGTGGTCTGCTCCATGTCGGTCGGCGTCATGATCGCACCACCCGGGCACCCGGGATCATGTTTGCCCCGGCCGCGGCCAGGCGCCATAGACCTGGCTGATCTTCGAGCTCGTCTCAGCCTGCGCCGAGTTGTCGAACGTGAACGTCTTGCCATCCGGCTGCCATGCCGGGCCGATGCCGCAGTTTGGCGAGCACGGCACCTCTTCGACGTCAAGGAAAGTCATGGAGTTGACCCAGGCAGGCGAGGACCTCACGTTGGGAAGCTGGCCGCCGGAGCGGCCGCCGTGGCCGTACAGCCAGACGTGCGGTGTCCCGTTTGAGTCGCGAACCGTGAAGACGAGGCTGTCATCGCCCGCATTGGCAGTCGGGCGGATCCATGACAGCTGCTGCCCGAAGGCCTGGGACACGCCGGCGGCGGAGTCCCACACCTGGATCATGCTCGAGCCCGGCATGCGGTAGTACAGGCGGCTCCCGGTGCTGCCCCAGGTCGCCATCGTGCCTCGGGACAGGTTGAAGGCGAGGCTGCCATCGGTCGTCCGCCGGACCTGGAGCTGGTCGCCCGAGCTGCTGAAGGTCTGGACCAGCGCGAAGTAGGCGCCGTCTGGCGAGAAAGCGAGGTAGTAATCGTCCTCGTTGGGATTGAAGCCTCGACCAGGCACCGCTCCCAGGGTTGCAACGACGCGGTCGCCTCCTCCACTCAACAGGTGGAGTGAGACGCCGCCCTGGTCGGATGCGATATACGCCAGGAAGCCTCGGTCAGGGCTCCAGGCGTGGAGGCCGTCCATGAAGCTGCCGCCGGACCAGGTGGCCGCGACGGTCGATGTCCCCGTGAATAGGTCGAGCACGGCGATCATGCTGGTCCCGGCCGTGCCCGGATTGCCCTGGCTGGCGTACCACGAGATCATCGTCTGGGTGACAAGCTCGGGGTGCCAGGTACCGCCGCTTATCCCGCACAGGGTCCGGGGGGCCTTGGCGTTGGAGACGTCGGCGAGCACGGGGTTGGCCGTGCCCTGGAGCTGAAGCACCGCCTCCTGCGCGGTCGCCGCGCTGACGCAGCTGCCCTGCAGCGCGGCCCAGGCCGGCACTGCGACCGGGCTCGGCAAGGCGCTGGGGGAGGGCGAAGGGCTGGCCGTGGGGCTCTCGAGCGGGCTCGGACTTGGGCTCGGCGATGGCGTTGTCCGCTTCGCCGAAGGGCTCGTCAGGGGAGTGAGCGGTCCGTTCGCGGTGCAGCCCGCGATCGCAGCCAGGCACAAGAGGAGTACTACCCCGTTCCTCACGACTGGTTGAAACGAACATAGGTATGGACTCGTTACGGGCGTCCGGTGGCGGCGCAAGTCGCCCAGAATACCGCCTGGGCGTTTAGCGCTGGGTTAAGGATCGACGACGTTGATGAAGTTGGCTGGGCTTGTCGCAGCGCTGTTGGCAGCGGGCCTTTGCGCGCCGCCGGTTCCTTTTACCGCCAACGTCGAACAGGTCGCGAGCCGTGACGTCAAGGCGGGGTCGGCGGCCCAGCTGGTGGTCAAGGTGACCAACACAGGCCCTGTCATCCCCCACCTCGGTCTTGTGTTCCGGACCGCCGATCGCTGGTTCGAGCGCCACAAGATGACGGACCTGGCAGGATGCGTCATCGCGACCGAGGAGTCCGCCTTCGACTGCGGAGACCTCGCGCAGGGTGAGTCGAAGACGTACTCCTTCCACGGCGACGCGGGCACCGCGGGCGTCTTCCAT
>VBDS01000162.1 GCA_005889085.1 Chloroflexota bacterium
TATCTCGGCCCTGCCTCCGTAATTGAGACAAACGTTGAGGAAGCCGTTCTTGTTATTCGCCGTGCGTGCCATGGCCTCGTCGATGCGCGTGCGCATGCGCGCCGAGAGCTCGTCGCGTCGCCCGCTGACGAGGATGCGCACTCCGCGCTGGTGCATCTCGTCGATCTCGCGCTGCATCGTCTCGTGGAACAGGCGCATGAGCGCGCGCACCTCCGCGCGGGGCCGCGCCCAGTTCTCGGTCGAGAACGCGTAGATCGACAGCGCGTGCACACCGAAGTCCTCGCAGGCCTGGAGCACGCGTTTGATCGAGCGCACGCCGGCGCGGTGGCCGAAGCTGGCCGGGTGGCCGCGGCCGCGGGCCCAGCGGCCGTTGCCGTCCATGATGATTCCGACGTGGCGGGGGACCTGGGAGTCCAAGGGTGGAGAAAGCGTACCGGCAGACACCAGAGCCTGACGCGCGGCGCGTCGTCAGGCGCTGAAGGATCGCATGGTGGCGGGGGGCCGGGACTTTTTTCCCATTGACACTGGATCTTCAGGCCGCAGCATTCTGAGCTGTTAATCCGACCGTGAAATAGCGAGGGTGCCCGCCCATTCCCCCAGCCTGGGGAGCTGAGTCAACCGGAGCCAGCAACGACGCGGATTATGCAAGCCGCGACAGGATCCTTCGTATGGCGCCGCCCCGACCGTGTCGAGCCCTGCTGCGCCCGGAGCCGGTCATTCGGTAGGGAGAAAACACATTGACTCAAGAAGAAAAACCTTCGTTTCGGCGCCGCTTGTACCTTGGAGCGGCGGCGGCAGGGATAGTGCTCACAGCTGTCTTTGGAATCGGTCAGGTTCTTGCGCAGCCGTCGTCGTTCGTAGTGATCGACGGATTCATCCGCTCGCAGGCGCCGGTTACGGGCCAGAACGACTGGGGCAACAGCGGCATTACGTATAACAACGCTGGCTCCTGTACAGGCGTACAAATTCACGCTGTCGGCACAAACGGGCTCTTCGACTGTGGCAGCGTCAACCCCACGGCCGGCCATGCTCCGATCCAGCCGAATTACGTGGGACCATCGGTCCAGGCGAGCACCTTCATAGTCGATCCCCTCGCCAACCAAGGCCACGGTGACCTGGGCAACCCCTGCATCGGCGCAACCGGAAACCCACTTAGCCCGACCTCAGATCTCGACCCGACTACCTACACGCAATCGACGAAGAACGGCGACGCCCTCACCTCATACACCTATGGTCCCGGTGGCCTCACCCCCAAAGACGACATTGGCAACCTCTATGCCGTCGCCCGTAACGGCGAGATCTTCTTCGGCGGCGAACGTGTCATCAACAACGGTGACAGCCACTTCGACTTCGAGTTCCTCCAGCAGAAATTGAAGGCAAACCCGTCTGTGGCCGGTTCCTGCACAGGCGCCTTCCAGGGTAACCGCTCGCAGGGCGACTTCCTTACGTCCGTGGACTTCCCCCAGGCTTCGGGTGCCCCTCCGACCAAAAGCGTGAATGAGTGGCACTGCGACAACGAGACCACGAAGAAGGGCGGGCCCGTCACACAGCCGCCCGTCGGAACCATGTGTGATCCTGGCACCTCCAATGCGTCCGACCCCAACTGGAACCCTCACTACCAGGACATCTCCGGCTCTACGAGAGCCGCAGCTGTGAGCCTGGCTAGCAACACCGCCGACCTTTCGACCGGTTGTGGCGGCTGGGTCTGTCGTGACGAGATCCCCGCCGTTTACGACCCGCACTTTGTGTCCTTCGAGGAGTTCATGGAGGGCGGCATCAACCTGAGCGAGCTGGGGTTCACAGGGTGCGTCAACTCGTTCATTCCTCACACCCGATCGAGCGGCTCGTTCACGGCCCAGCTGAAGGACTTCGCCGGGCCCATTAACTTCAACACATGCAGCGTTACTACGACGCCCGGTGGCACGAGCCACTTCGCGGGGGCGAACCTCAGCGATAGTGCAACCGTCACGGGCTTTATCGGCGGCCCCGGCACCGTGTCGTTTGACCTCTACAAGTTCCCGGCCGGCACCGACCCGGCCAGCGTCACGTCGACCTCCTGCATTTCGACGCTCCGCGTCGCGACGATCGCGGGTACGACCAATGACCACGCAAGTCCGGCCACCTTCACGACGAGCTCGACCTATTCGAGCGCTGGGCCGGGTCTATACGAATGGGTGGCCAGTTACTTCGATCCCAATGAGACGACCGCGACCGTCGTCAGCACCTGTGGCCAAGAGCCGTGGGCGGTCAACCAGGCAACACCCGACGTCACCACCTCGCCAACGCCTGCAGGGACTCTGGACCTGATGGGGCTGACCGGGCCGGTGAATGACACGGCGACGGTCGGTAGCACGACCAACCCCGGCAGCAACCCGGCAGACGCGACTGGCACCGGCCTCGGCAAGGTCACGTTCAAGCTATATGGACCCTTCAATGCCGTGCCCACCAGCGCGTCCTGCCTAAGCACAAAGGAACAGGCCTCGGCGGCGCAGACGGTTTCGGGCACAAACAGCACCAGCGGTACGTCGGCGACATACGCCACTTCCTACGGCGCAGGTCAGGGCTTCACACCGTCCCAGGCGGGCTGGTACCAATGGATCGCCAGCTACGCGGGCAACCTTGCCAACGCGCCAGCCACTGGAGTGTGCGGAGACTCTGCGGAGCAGTTCCGCGTTGTAGATGCCAACATCCAGATCACGCCACTGACCGCCACGAACATTGTGGGCAACAACCACGTTCTCACGGGTCATGTGAACGTGAATGACGGCAGCGGGAACGCTAATGCGCCGGTCGGTACCACGATCAGTTTCGCGGTTACCAACAACGGCGCGACCGCAACGCCGGCGAACGGCTCGTGCACCACCGTGGGCACGACCGGGAGTTGCACCTTCACAATCAACTCCGCGACGGCGGGGACGAGCACAATTCGCGCCAGCGTGACCATCAGCCTCGGCGGCCTGTCGATCAGCCGCCACACTGGTGACAACTACAGCACCGACTCGGCCGACGCCCAGAAGACCTGGATCGCGCCGAATACAAGACTCACGGTCTACGACCAGATCAGCGGCTTGACCAGCGGCGCAACTGGCACCGTGACCTACACCGCGTATAAGAGCGCGAGCGACTGCCAGTCCAACATCAACGGCACCCCAGAAGGCACCGCGACAACCTTCACAGGTGGTGTGTCCGCCCAGTCCAGTTCGGTCACTATCGGACCGGACACCGCGTGGGGCAGCACCATCTACTGGACAGCCCAGTACACAGGGAACGAGGGCACATTCACTAGCGCATGCGTCGAGTACGCCGTTTCTGGCTAGCTAACCCTTAAATCGTCCGTTCTTGGACCCCGGCGCCCCGGCGCCGGGGTCCCCTTTCGGATGGGGCATAGCCCCGACTACTAGGAGACGGTCTCCGAGCAAGTGGCGAGGATCGCACCATGCCCGTTCAGGACGCTGACGTTATAGGTCCCAGGCCAATAGGCGTAGGTGTAAACCGTCCAATTGCCTGATGAGTCGGCGGTGGCGAACAGGTAACCCGACCCGCCGTAGGGCCAGGTCATGTCGATCGCGTACTTCGCTCCGGCCTTGTATCCCGAACCTGTGATGACCAGTTGCCCACCGCTAGTGGCCGGGTTCAGGACGCAGCTGGCCGCGGTAGTGGAGGTGCCTCCGTGACCCGAGCTGTGCGAAGCGACAGGCACAGCCGTTAGCGTGTTGAACCCCAGGACGCTGGTGACTGCAACCACCACGGTAGTGCCCACAAAAAGGCGACCGAAGCGCATCAAGAAGATGAACATTGATTGAATACCCCCTAAAACCGGAGTTGGGCTCGTATAACGCAGGCTTCCGAGTTTTCCTGCAGTCGTGACCTGCGTTTTCCTGCAGTCGTGACCTGCCGAAGCGTCCGGTTGATTGGAATTTGCCTGCCCCCGGGCGCACAACGCTGACCGCGTTCAGGCCCGGGCGCGAAGGTTATCGGCCTGCGACGCGATGCGTCAATCCCAGAACTTCAGTTCGAAGCCAGGCTACTCTGGTCCCGAACTAGACCTCCATTACCTCGGATTCTTTCCGGCCCGCCAGGGCGTCTACTTTCTCTATCTGCGACTCGGTGATCTTCTGCAGGCGGGCGTGCGCCCGCTTGGAGTCGTCCTCCGCGACGTCGCCGGCCTTCTGCATCTGATCGATCCGGTGCAGCTCGTCGCGGCGCACGTTGCGGATCGCCACCCGGGCGTCCTCCGCCTTCTGCCGGACGAGCTTGACGTACTCGCGGCGCCGCTCTTCGGTCAGGGGCGGAATCGGCACCCGGATGACCTGGCCGTCGCTCGCGGGGTTGAGGCCCTGCTCGCTCGTGCGCAGCGCCTTCTCGACGGCGCCGATCTGGCTCCTGTCGTAAACCTGCACGACCAGCAGGCGAGGCTCGGGCGCGCTGATCTGCGCGAGCTGGTTGAGCGGGGTCGGCGTGCCGTAGTACGGGACGATGACCTTGTCGATCAGCGCCGGATTGGCGCGGCCCGTGCGGATCGTCGCCAGCTCGCCGGCGAAGTGATCGACCGACTTGGTCATCTTGGTTTCGGCGTCGCGCAGGACGGGGTCGATCATGACGTTGCCGCGCCGACGAGGGTGCCGATCTGCTCACCGAGGACCACGCGCTCGATGTTGCCCGGAGTCAGCAGGTTGAAGACGACGATGGGCACATCGTTGTCCATGCAGAGCGTGAGCGCCGTGTTGTCCATCACCTCGATGCCGCGGTTGAGGACCTCGAGGTAGCCCAGGCGCTCGAACTTGGTCGCGGTGGGGTCGCGCTTGGGGTCGGCGGTGTAGACGCCGTCCACCTTTGTCGCCTTGAGGATCACGTCTGCTTCGATCTCGACTGCGCGCAGCGCGGCCGTCGTGTCGGTCGTGAAGTAGGGGTTGCCCGTGCCGGCCGCGAGGATGACCACCCTTCCCTTCTCGAGGTGGCGCACGGCCCGGCGCCGGATGTACGGCTCGGCGACCTGCGGCATCTGGATCGCGGTCATCGTGCGTGCCGGAATGCCGGTGCGCTCGAGCGCGTCCTGCAGCGCCAGGGCGTTGATCACGGTCGCGAGCATGCCCATGTAGTCGCCGGTCGCGCGGTCGAAGCCACGCTCGGTCGCGGCAAGGCCGCGAAAGATGTTGCCCCCTCCGACAACGAGCGCCATCTGCACACCCATCTGGTGCACGCGCTTGACCTGCGCGGCAATCTTCTCGACGATCTCGAGATCGATGCCGTAATCGCGGCTGCCGCCGAGCGCTTCACCGCTGAGCTTCAACAGCACGCGGTTGTACTTCGGGGATCGGTCTCCTACCGCTACGTTTTCGATCAGGACTCCCTGATGTTAAATCGGGCGAAGCGCCGGACAGTGATGTTCTCCTGGAGCTTCGAGATGTTCTCCGCGATGATCTGGCCTACGGTGCGGCTCGGCTCGCGGAAGTATTCCTGCTCCATCAAACAGTTCTGCTTGAGGAAGGCCTCGATCTGCCCCTCCACGATTCGCGGAATCACCTGCTCCGGCTTGCCGTCCTGGAGCGCCTTGGCCTCGTAGACCTCGCGCTCCGTGACGAGCACCTCGTCGGGCACGTCCTCGCGTGTGACCCAGCGCGCGCCGAAGCCCGCGACCTGGAGCGCGAGCTCCTTCGCGAGCTTGCGGAAGTCCGCGCCCTTGGCGACGAAGTCCGTCTCGCAGTTGACTTCGATCAGCACGCCGAGCTGCGGCGGGAAGTCGGGCGAGGTGCTGTGCAGGTACGCCTCGACGACTCCCTGGCCGGTCGCGCGGTCCGCGCGCTTGGCCGCTTTCGCGATTCCCTTCTCGCGCAGGATCGTGTACGCCTTCTCGATGTCGCCGCCCGCCTCTTCGAGGGCGTTCTTGCAGTCCATCATTCCGGCGCCGGATATCTCGCGGAGCTTCTTGATCAGGTCCATGTCCACGGCCATCAACGCTTCTCGTCGTCATCGGCGGTGTGGCCGATGAACTCCTCTTCGGAGACCGTGGGCAGGTAGTCCTCCTCGTCCTCGAGGTACTCCTCGATCTCCTCGTAGCGAGGCGTCTCCAGGAACTCGCGATCCTCGACCTCGGGCAGAATCTCGCCCCGGGCGGCGGCTTCTTGCCGTCCTTCCTGGCACGCGTCGGCGATCTTGCCCGTCAGTAGCTTCACCGCGCGGATCGCGTCGTCGTTGCCGGGGATCACGTAGGTGATGAGGTCCGGGTCGCAGTTGCTGTCCGTGATCGCCACCACCGGGATCTTCAGCCGGTTGGCCTCGGTCACGGCGATGTGCTCCTTGCGCGGATCCACGACGTAGAGGGCTCCCGGCAGCCGCTTCATGTCGGCGATGCCGTCGAAGTGGAACATCAGCCGGTCGAGCTCGTCGGTGAGGCGCTTGGCCTCCTTCTTCGACATCTGCTCGAACTGGCCTTCCTGCTGCATCTTGCGCAGGTCCTGCAGCCGCTCGATCCTCTTCTTGACCGTGCTGAAGTTGGTCAGCATGCCGCCCATCCAGCGCCGGTTGACGAAGTACATGCCGCAGCGCGCGGCCTCGGTCTGGATGGTCTCCTGGGCCTGCTTTTTGGTGCCGACGAAGAGCACCGGCCGGCCGCTGGCCGCGACGTTGCGCGTGAAGTCCCACGCGTCGTCCAGCAGGCGGACGGTCTTCTGCAGGTCGATGATGTGGATGCCGTTGCGGGCGGTGAAGATATAGGTCTTCATCTTCGGGTTCCAGCGGCTGGTCTGATGTCCGAAATGGACGCCCGCCTCCAGCAGCTGCTTCAAGGTCACTTGAGCCACGTTTGTCTGATTGCCTCCTGTTGTTCTTCCGCCCGGTTCAGGCCCCCTTGCGGAGGACAGGTGCATTGCCCCGGGCGTGCTGACTCAGTCGCTAGGACTGGCTACGCGAGTATACCCAGAGCGCCGAGGCGCTAAGCCTCGACCGCTTTCTCAGACTTCTTGACACCCTTCGGCCCCGGGCACTGCGGGTAGTCCGAGCACGACTTGAACAGGCCGAACCGGCCGCGGCGCTCGACCAGTGGCTTGCCGCAGATCGGGCACGGCTCGTCCAGGACCTTCGGGCCCTCGCGAGGCTTGCCGTCCTTGCCCATGTTCGCGCGGTACTTGCACTCCGGATAGCGCGAGCAGGCGACGAACGGACCGTAGCGGCCCGTGCGCTCGACCAGCTGTCCCTCGCCACACTGCGGGCACTTCTCGCCTGTGGGCTTGGCCTCGGATGTCGCGGGGTCGCGCTTGATGTACTTGCAGTCCGGATAGCCGGAGCACCCGATGAACTCGCCGTACCGGCCGTTCCGCTTTTGAAGCGGCTTGCCGCACACAGGGCACGGCTCATCAAGCAGGACGGGCTGCGGCGCCTCGCCGTCAGGCGTCAGCGCGCGGCGGAACTTGCACTTCGGGTAGCGCGAGCAGCCCATGAAGGGCCCGAAGCGGCTCGCCTTGTGGACCAGGTGGCCCTCGTGGCACAACGGGCACTCCTCGTCGGTGTCGGCCGGCGTCGCCTCCTCAGCCGCGCTGAGCATCCGCTGCAGCGGGCCGTAGAAGTCCTTGACCACCGGCACCCACTCGCGCTTACCGCGCTCGACCTCGTCGAGCCGCTTCTCGAGCGTGGCCGTGTAGTCGTCGTCGGCGATCGTCTTGAAGTGGTCGACCATGATCGAGTTGACCGCCTCGCCCGTGCGCGTCGGGTGCAGCCGGCGGTCCTTCAGCTCGACGTAGCCGTGGTCTTTGATCGTCTCCACGATCGGCGCGTACGTGGACGGCCGGCCGATGCCGCGCTGCTCCAGCTCGCGAATCAGCGTCGCCTCCGAGTATCTGGGGGGCGGCTGGCTGAAATGCTGCTCGGGCTTCATGCCGTGGTAGTCCAGAGCCTCGCCCTGCGTCAGCTGGGGCAGCTCGTTCTCGCCGTTTTCCTCGCGCGG
>VBDS01000163.1 GCA_005889085.1 Chloroflexota bacterium
CTCCGAATCCTTCACCATGAACGGGTGAAGTTCGGCGTTGCGATCTTCCCGACCGACTACGCGATCTCTATGGACGAGCTCGCGCCGGCAGCAGAGCAGCTCGGCTTCGAGTCGCTGTGGGTGGCCGAGCATTCGCACATCCCGACGAGCCGGCTCTCGCCATGGCCTGGCGGCGCGGAGCTGCCCAAGCACTACTGGCACAGCCTGGATCCGTTCGTCGCCCTCACCGTGGCCGCGATGGCGAGCAAGACAATTCGCGTCGCCACGGGCATCTGTCTTCTGATCGAGCGCGACCCCATCCAGACGGCCAAGGAGACTGCAAGCCTCGACCACGTCTCGAAGGGCCGCTTCATCTTCGGCGTCGGCGGAGGCTGGAACCGCGAGGAGATGGAGGACCATGGCACCGACTTCAAGACGCGGTGGAAGCTTCTCCGAGAAAGGGTCGAGGCGGTCAAGGCCATATGGACACAAGACGTCGCGGAATATCACGGAGATATGGTCGACTTCGGCCCCATGTGGTCGTGGCCGAAGCCGATCCAGAGACCTCATCCGCCCGTGATCCTGGGCGGCAGCGGGCCGAAGATCCTGGAACGGGTCGTCCGCTACGCAGATGGCTGGATGCCGAACCGCGGAGATGTCGTGGAGCGGATCCCTGAGCTGCAGCAGATGGCGAAAGACGCGGGCCGGGACCCGATCCCGGTCACCTACTATCCGCGCGCCACCGCCGAAGAGATCGAGCGCCTCGGCAAGGCGGGGGTCGAACGCTGCATCTGGTACGTGCCTCCTGACGGGCGGGATGCCGCGCTACACAAGCTCGACGAGCTAGGCAAGATGATCCGGCCCTACCTGAAGGATTAGCCGGACCTCAGTCTTTCGGCGTCCCCAGGGGCAGCGTGAAGTGGAACTCGGAGCCGGCGCCCGGCTCGCTGTCGACCCAGATCTTCCCGCCGTGCATCTCGATGATCTGCCGCGAGATGGCGAGGCCGAGGCCTGTGCCGACGATCTTGTTGCTGTTCTTCTCGTAACGCTCGTAGCGGCTGAACAGGCGCTGGATGAAGTCGGGCGCAATGCCGATGCCGTGGTCGCGGATGCTGATGTCGATCTGGTTGTCTCGCCTCACGCTGCTGACGGCGATCTCACCACCCTCGGGCGAGTACTTGATCGCGTTGCTCAACAGGTTGGCCACGACCTGCGCGATTCGGTCCGGGTCGCACTGGGCGATCGGACGTTGAGGGTCGAAGCTGGACACGATGAAATGACGCGCGCTCGACGCCCGGGCCCGGTTGATGGCGTCGTCGAGCAGGCTGTTGACATCAACTGCTTGCCGGTGAAGCGTCAGCCGACCGGCCTCGATGCGGTCCAGGTCGAGCATGTCGGTGATCATCCGGTTGAGTCGCTCCGCTTCCTTGTTGATGTCTGCGGCGTAGCCCTTTGACTCTTCGAGCGAAACGTCTTCGTCCCGGATCATCTCGCTGAAGCCCGAGATGCCGACCAGCGCCGTCCTGAATTCGTGGCTCACCAGCGACACGAACTCGCTCTTCAGCTTGTTCAGGCGCTCGAGCCCCGCCAGGTGAGCGGTCGCCGCCTCGTTGGCGGCGTGCTCCGCGTCTGTGTCCTCGTACATGGCGAGGAAGTAGTCGATTCGCCCGCTGCTGCTGCGCACGCCGGTCGCGCTCCAGTGAAGCCAGACTTCGGTGTTGTCTGCGCGCATCGCGCGGCTGTCCGACTCGACCGTTTCGGTGGTTCCCCTCCACAGCGGCTGAAAGATCTGAAAGACGCGCGCAAACTCGTCCGGGTGCAGGTACTTCGCCACTGGCGCACCGATCATCTTGGACGGTTCGGTGCGCAGCAGCCCCGCCATGCGGGGGTTCACATCGACGATGTTCATGTCGGTCCCGACGCGCGCGATACCAAGCGGGGCGTGGCTGATGATCTCGTCCAGCAGGTTGTTGCGGCGCGCCAGCTGGGTCTCTGTTCGCTGGCTCTTCATCAGGAAGGAAAGCGAGTCACGATGCGAGAGGACCTGGCTCGCGACCATCAGGATGCCTATGCTGGCGGCGAGGACGGTGCTGAACCTGTCGAGGTTCTGGTCGATCAGCGCGAGCCTGACAGCGGTGACCGCGGCGGCCAGCACTGCGACCCAGGGAAGCGCGAGCTGCCACAGCTCGATCGGGCCTTCCGCCTTCTGCTGGGCGGTCGCGCCGGTGGGCCATAGAGGCGCGAGCGCGATCAGCAGGTAGCCGACCACCCAACCCGTGTCCAGCACGCTTCCCAACGCTCCGTAGGTGCCGTTCGCGGTCAGGTAGGCGAACGCGCTGTCGGCCAGCGCGTTGAAGGCGAGCCCGGCAAGAAGGAGGCCCAGCCGGCCGATCTCGGCCTGTTGCGCTCGGCGCAATGCGACAACCAGGACCGTCGCGGTGATGATGTCGCCGATTGGATACGCGAGGCCGATGAACTGCGCGGCCGGCGTGGCGGGCGAGGAGTCGTAGACCTTGCCGAGCCCAAACGCCCAGGCCACGAACAGAAGTGACAGCGCGACGATTGCGCCCGCGAGCACTGTCTCGCTGCGGGTCGCCAGGCGCGTCGGAGCGGATGTGAAGGCGAAGACGCCGACCACGGCAAGTGGGATGGCGAGCAGGAACCCGGCGTCGGCGGCCGACGGGAACGGGACGGCGATACCGAGCCCTACCTGGTAGACGGACCAGACGACCTCGCCGATGCCCCAGCTCAGTGCCGAGGACCCAAACAGGATCCAGGCGAATCGGGTCCGCCCAGACGTGCGTGCTGCCGCAATACCGCAGCTGCCGGCCGCGATGAACGCGGCCACTGCCTCGCCGAGGTCGTCGATGTCGATGGTGGCCTGGTCGCTGACCCACTGGAACGCTGTCCAGGCGGCGAACACGATCGAGACCACGGCGGCGGCCGTCGCGGCCGCCGCGAAGGGCCGCCAGCCTTCGATGCCCAGGCCGATGACGTTCAGAGGGCGGCGTTCCACCGCGGCCGGATAGGCCAGCTGCATCGGTCGAGGATAAGCGGGGCTACTGAGGTCCAAAGCGCCCTTAGGGAAAGTCGGGGCGACCTGTTAAGTCACGCCTGTTTTCATTTAACATGGCTGGGCAGCTACTTGTAGCACAGCCGTGTGGGTGTGGAGTACGGCTAAACGGAGGCAATTCGATTCCGGCGCAACCCAGTTTTGGCGCAGGCGAGGACTCAGGCGCTGAGGAGGACGGCGCCCCGGCCCGCCCGGCAACAACGCCGGCATTGATCGTGGTCCTGGGTTTGGTCGTGGGTTTGGCTGTGCTGCCTGCTCTGGTCGGGTTCGGGATGGCTCCCAGCCCGGTCGTCCTGGTCGCTGCAGGTCTTGGGAGCTTGGTTGCGGTCTTACGTGGGGTGAAGTTGCGGCGGTGATCTGGGGTCTGGCGGCTCGGTTTGCGGCGAGTCCACGTCCTCACGTCATCGCACCGTCCCTCGATTAAGCGCTCGGTTTCCCAAAGGGCCGGCACGGTCTGTGCGGCAAAGGAGGTGATTTTTGTGCGCAAGCTGCTGTTTGCCGCCATCCTGGCGACCTCAGCCCTTCTGACCCTGTCGGCCACCGTTTCGGCCGGCGGTGTCGCCCCCTGCTGCTCGTAGCGAGGGTTTTTGGTAAGAGTTTTGTCAAGTCAAAGGAGCCTGCGTTAAGCTGGCCCCGTGGCTGAGACGTCGCGCGCACCCGAGACGGACGGCTCGAGAGGGCAAGGGAAGGCCACCTCAGGCCGACGTCGCGGGCGGCGCCGGGGCGTCGAGATCCGGCCGGGCTCCGTCAAGGAGGCTCGCCAGCAGGCTGGGCTCAGCCTGGGCCAGATCGCTCGCGAGGACATCAGCCGGACCGCGATCTACTTCGTGGAGACCGGCAAGGCAAAGCCGTCGATCGAGACCCTCCAGCTGATCGCCGACCGCACGGGTCATCCCCTCGACTTCTTTCTGGTGGGAGAGGACGGGGGGCATCTCCTGCCGGCGGTGAAGCTCGCCGAGCTGGAGCGCCTGATGGCCGTCAATGACAACGCCGGGGCGGCGGCCGCCGCCGAGGCGGCGTTAAATCAAAAGCCGGACCCCGAAACCGAGGCTCGGATCAGCCTGATCGCCTCGATGGCCAACCTGAGGCTGGCCAGGCCTGTGGTGGGGCGGCGCCTCGCCGTCGCGGCGCGCTCTTATTTCGAGCGAGTGGGAAACCTCTACATGACGGCCGAGAGCCTTGGCAACGAGGCGCAGGCCGCTGGGTTGATGCAGGATCCGGCCGCGGCTCAGATCGCGGAAGGCGCGCTCGCTACCTGCCGGTCGATCAAGCCCCTGCCTCACCTCCTCGAAGCCCGCCTTCTCAGGGTCCTCGGCCACGCTCTCGTGGCCTCCAATCGATGGCAGGAAGCCATCGACTGCTACGAGGAAGCCATTGCCGGAGCGGACGCCGTCCAAGACCTCCAGCAGCTGTCGCTCGTGTACAGCGGCCTGAGTCTTGCTCACCAGGAGATGGGCCAGCTCAACGAGGCCACCCGTTACGCACAGAAGGCGCTCACGATCCACGAGACACTTCAGGACCGACTCTCTCAGGCGCGTTCCTTGAACAACCTCGGTTTCATGCTCGTCCGGATTGGAGAGTTCGCCGCGGCGCGGAAACATATCGACCGAGCTCTGCACATCTTCGACGATGAGGGTGTGGAGACAGGCAAGGCCGAGTTCCTCATGAGTCTTGCCGAGCTCGAAGTCGCTCAGAACGATCTGGATAGCGGCAGCCGCATCGCAGCTCAAGCGCTCGAGCTCGCAACGCGGATCGGTGAAACCTCAACTTCCGCGGAGGCCCACACGTTGCTGGGGCGAGTCGCAGCCCGCACGGGCTTCGACGCGGACGCGGACCGCGAATTCGAGGCCGCCCTGGCCGCCGCCGAATCCGCCGGTCCCGGACCGCGTCTGACCCAGGTCCACGAGGCGTACGCCGAGATCCTCGAGGCGAGGGGCGACCTTGTGAAGGCCAACCGCCACCTCAAGAACGCGCTGGCCGCCTCCAGGCCGGCCGCCTCCGCCCAGCCACAGTCCCGCATCGCCATCGCCTGACGGGTTTCGGTTGGCGGGCCACGCCCGGGCGTTCCTCTTACCAACACCGGCGCTCGGGTGACAATAGGCCAGAGACTCCAAGGTTGAAGGGGGCGTTTGAGCTGATGCCGGTCGTCCTGGTCGTCGATGATGGGGCCGCCAACCGCGAGCTGATCCGGATGTACCTCTCGACCATCGACTGCGAGGTACGGCTCGCCGCGGACGGCGTCACCGCGCTCGAGATGATCGAGAACGACCCGCCGGACCTGGTCCTGCTCGACGTGCGCATGCCGCGGATGGACGGATACGAGGTCTGCCGCCGAATCAAGGCGATGCCCCGTGGGCGGCTGCTACCGGTCGTGATGATCACGGGGCTCAGCCAGACCGCCCATCGTGTCGCAGCGCTGGAGGCGGGCGCCGATGACTTCATGGCCAAGCCCGTCGAGGGCGCCGAGCTGATCGCGCGGGTGCGCTCTGCACTTCGCTTGAAAGAGCTGTACAACACGCTCGACGGCGCTGAGCACGTCATCTTTTCGCTGGCCACGGCCGTCGAGGCGAAGGATTCGTTCACGGAACGGCACACCCAACGCGTGGGCGAGTCGGCGCGCCTGCTCGGCCAGCGCCTGGGCCTACCTGAGACGACCCTGGACACGCTCTATCGCGGCGGCATCATCCACGACATCGGCAAGATCGGGGTGTCGGACTCGATCCTTCACAAGCCCGGACCGTTGGACGCGATCGAGGTCCCGCAGATGCAGGCGCACGTTGCGATCGGCGAGAGCATCGTGCGGCCGCTGCACTCGACCTTGGGACTGCTGCCGATCATTCGCCACCATCACGAGCACTTCGACGGCGGCGGTTATCCGGACGGCCTGCGCGCCCGCGAGATCCCGCGCATGGCGCGGATAGTGTCGGTTTGCGACGCGTTCGATGCGCTGGTCAACGACCGGCCTTACCGGACGCGTCGCTCAACCGAGGAGGCGCTTGCCGTCCTACGGGCGGGCGCCGGCACGCAGTGGGATCCGGAGACGGTGGACCTGCTGGTGAGCGAGCTGCCCACCATCCAACACCTGGGGGCCGCCTGACGTCAGCCGGTGTTCTGCAGGCCGGCTGCGACTCCGTTGACCGACAGCTGAAAGACCCGCTCCGCCCGCTCGCGTTCACGCTGCGGCGTCTTTCGATTGCGAAGCGCCCGCAGCGCCCGGAGCTGCAGGTGAGACAGTGCGTCGACATAAGGGTTACGGAGCTCGATCGCCCACGACAGAACGCGCCGGTCCTCTAGCAGGCGGGTGTGGCCGGTCACGGCGAGGACCCGTTGAAGAGTGCGGTCGTACTCCGTGAGCACGATCGCGGTGAGGTCGGGCCGGTCGCCCAGGTCGAGGTAGCGCTGAGCGATTCGCCGGTCTGTCTTCGCCAGGCTCATCTCGGCGTTGTCGAGCATTACGTTGAAGAGCGGCCACTTTGCGTAGGCACGGCGCAGGTCCGCGAGCGGCGCAGCCGCCAGGCCGCTGCCGATTCCGTACCAGGCAGGAAGGTTCAGCCGCATCTGGGACCAGGCGAAGACCCACGGGATCGCGCGAAGGTCGTCGATGCTTGTGCCCGTTGCCCGCCGCGTCGGCCTCGACGCGATTCGCAGACGGCCGAGCTCCTCGATCGGACTGACCTTTGCGAACCAGGCATCGAATCCGGGCGCCTCGACCAGCTTGCGATAGGCCGTGTGTGATGCGCCGCCGATGCGCGACGCGACCTCTCCAAATTGCACGGCCGGATCTCTCGTGCGGGCTCTGTGGGCCGACGCCTCGAGAACGGCAGATGTCACTTGCTCCAGGTGGCGGCGTGCAATCGACTGGTTGCCGTACCTCGCGAATATGACCTCACCCTGCTCCGTCACCTTGAAATATCCGGCCACAGAACCTGGAGCTTGCGCCCTCACCGCTCGGTTGGCTGGGCCTCCGCCGCGCCCGAGCGCTCCGCCGCGGCCATGAAAGATCACAAGGCGCACGCGGTTTTTCGCCGCCCACGCAGTGAGCTGTGCCTGCGCGTCGTGAAGAGCGAGCGTGGCCGACAGTGGGCCGGCCTCCTTCGCTGAGTCTGAATAGCCGAGCATGACCTCGAGCCGCCGGCCGTTCTTCGCCAGCCGGCGCCGCACCGGCGAAAGTTTCAGCATCCCGTCCATCACGCTCGTTGCGCGGGCGAGGTCTTCCAGCGTCTCGAAGAGCGGAACGACGTCGAGCTCGAGCCGGTCTCCAGCTGCATGCTCGGCGAGCTCGTAGACCGCAGCAACGTCGGCGGCGTCGCGCGCGAAGCTGACAACGTACCGCCGGCAGGTGGCTCCGCCGAATCGCGCCTGCAGAGCCGACATCGCCGCGAGCGTCTTGAGCACCTCGCGCGTCGAATCAGAACGTCGAGCGCCCGCACCGATCTCAGCCAGAGCGCGCTCGTGGACGGTGCTGTGCTGGCGGACTTCGAGCTCGGCCAGGTGAAAGCCAAATGTCTCGGCTTGCCAGATCAGGTTCTGCAGCTCGCCGAACGCGAGTCGAGAGGCGCCACTCGCGGCGAGCGATGAGCTGATCGCGCGCAGATCCTCCAGCAGGCCGGCTGGTGAGCTGTAACCGAGCACGCGTTTCCCGATTCGCGTCGCGTGGATCCGGTCAGCGACATGAAGCAAGAACACCCTATGCGGTTCGTCGGCAGAGCGAGTCGAGAGGGCGTCCACCCCCTTGGGATCCCGCGCGTGTGCCGCCGCCAGCCGCCGGCGAAGGGCAGGCGAGGGAGGAGTGGTGGCTGCTTCCACCGTCAGCGCGCGGCCGATGCGGGTCGCACCCGCTTCGAGTGCGAGAAGCACGTGCTCCGTCTGCACCGTCATCGCGGCTGCCGTCACCTTGGCGGTCACCGCAGGATTTCCGTCTCGGTCACCCCCAATCCAACTGCCCAGGCGAACAAAGGCCGGCGCCAC
>VBDS01000164.1 GCA_005889085.1 Chloroflexota bacterium
AACATCAACGACATCATCGCGGTGCAGAACCAGATCGGCCAGATCACGGCCCAGATCGAGCAGCTCAAAGGCCAGATCAAGTACCTCGACGACAACACCTCCTACAGCTCGATCGCCGTCACTCTTACCGAGGCCGGCGCGCCGCCGCAGGCCACGCAGCGCTCGGACAGCTGGGGCTTTGCCACCGCGCTGAACGACGCGGCGCACAACTTCGTGACCACCCTCGACTACGCCGTCACCGCGCTCGGCGCCATAGGACCGTTCGTGGTCCTGTTCTTGCTCGGCTTGCTGGTCTGGCGCCGGCGCCGCGCCCCGCAGCCGAAACACGCATAGCGAATCGAGCGGGCTGGGGCTGAAACCTCAGCCCGCTTTAGTAACCTGCTGCGGTAATGCTCGAACACGGTGCTGAGCCGGATTGACGTCCGCCAGAGCGTGGTTCGGGGTGATCGCCACCTGCATGCTCTGCGGCGACCTCTTTTCGCAGGCAATTCGTGACCACTGAAGAGCAGGCCGGACAGCCGGGAGACATCCTCGAGCTGCCCGCCGCCTCGCGCGCGACCGACATCGCGCTGGACGAGCTGGAGCTCGTCTACGCCTTCATCTACGCCCGCGTCGGCAACCGGGCGGACGCAGAAGACCTGACCCAGCAGGTCGCCATGAAGGCGATCCCGCGGCTGCACCAGACCGCGCCCGCCAGCGCCATCCGCGGCTACCTGTTCGCCACGGCGCGGTCCGTGCTCGGAGCGTTCTGGAGCACGCGCCTCGGACTCTCCGAGGCTGAGCTACGTGAAGACCTTGCGCTGGTCATCCCCGCCGGCCCGTCGCCGGAGGCGGGCACCGAAACTGTGCAGCAGATCCTTACCCAGCTGTCCGACAACTATCGGCGTGTACTCGAGCTCCGTTTCCTGCACGGGTATTCCTTGAAGGAAGTGGCAGCTGAGATGCATTCAAGCGTCGGCGCGATCAAAGTCATGCAGCTCCGCGCTCTGCGCGCGGCGGCCAAGGTGCGGATCCCGGAATGAACCGGAAACCTGAGGACCGCCTGGACAAGATCGTCTCCGACCTGCTCCGCGGCAGGCGGCTGAAGCTGCGCGGGGGTGACGCGGAGGAAAAGGCCGCCATCACCGCCGCGGCACGGCTGGCCGGCGCACGGCAGGCCCCGCAGCGAATGCACCCGGCGTTCCGCAATCGCCTGGCCGGCGCCCTGGAGCAGACACCGTCAGGCGGATGGATGACACGGCGTGGTGCGCTGGTCGCCGGTCTTGGGCTGGCGGCGGGCGCGGCCGGCGGCGCATTCCTGAGCAGGGAAATGGAAACGCAGCCCAGACGAGCCGGTGGCGAGCCCATCGACCCTGTCAAGGGGCGCTGGGTCGACGTGGCCGCGTTGACAGACCTGCCAGAGGGTCAGGGCCACCAGGTGGTGGCGGGCAGCATCGGCGCCTTCCTCTTCCGGCGTGGCGACAGCGTGAGCGCGGTCTCGTCGATCTGCTCTCACCTACCGTGCGAGCTCTGGTGGAGCCATCGAGACGGACACCTGGCATGCCCGTGTCACCCGGCGGCGTTCACCCCCGATGGGAGGCCGACCAATGCCTACGCGCTGCCGGCGCTCAACACCGTCCGCGTGCGCGTCACGGCCGCGGGCCGCGTCGAGGTGCTCGGCACGGAATGAGCGTCCGAGCGCACAGGACGAGGCAGCTCGCCCTCGACCGGTGCCTTCAGCTGCTGGAGGAGGCTCAAGTCCGAGGCCAGATGCGGATCGACGGGCCGCTGGGGGCCGCGCTCCGGCGCCATCTCGAACGGGCGGGCGTCCTCGCCGAGCACAGGCTCGAGGGGCGCCGGATCGACCGCGTGCTCGACGACATCTTCGCGTTGCAGGCGCAACTGCTGGGCCAGGAGCCAGAGGACTCGCGGCACCACAACGGCTCCTAGGCGAGCTGGACTGTGGCCTCCGCGATCACCAGGTTCGTGTTGTCGGCTGCGTCCTCGACCAGCAGCTTGACGTCTACGGTGCCTGACCGCGGCAGCTGGTCGACCGGCACCTCGTAAAGCCGGTACGACGGCAGCGCAATGGCTGCGTTGCAGACTCCTGAAGGATGCCCGATCCAGTGGACGTAGAAGAGCGCTGGTCCATTCGCGGCCATATTGTCCTCGGTGTGCCTCGTGCATTCGTAATACGTGAGGACCGCCACGTAAAGGACTCCTGACTTCTGGGATGCGTCCGCCCACGGCGTGCCAGTCGAGGTGGTGTTTGCGGTACCGAGCACATCGGCGCGGATCGTGGAGAGGGACGTCGTCGCCAGCACACCCTGGTTTCGAGACACGGGTCCCGCGAAGCTCACCAGCGCATAGTGGATCCAGTGGGTGCCCGAGGGCAGGCTGGGACCAGAACCCGGGCCGTCGCATGCTATCGCGATCAACACCGCCAGTGCGAGAGCACCACCTCTCATCAGGGCGCTAACGATGCCAGTGCCAGGCGGGTAATGTCGATCCAGGTTGCCCATCTCGATATGATGTGCGGTCGTTGTGGCTACCTCCTTCAGCACATCCACCTCGTATCTGCTGACCTCCGAATCCGTCACCGAAGGGCATCCCGACAAGATCTGCGACCAGGTTTCCGATGCGGTGCTCGACGGCATGCTCGGGCAGGACCCGCACGCCCGCGTCGCGTGCGAAACCGCGATCACGAAAGGGTTGTGCGTCGTGATCGGTGAGGTGACCACGCACGCGGAGCTCGATATCCAGCGCACCATCCGCGACACGATCCGATCGATCGGCTACAACGACGAGCAGATCGGATTCGACGCCGACCATGCGCTGATCCAGGTCTACCTCAAAGAACAGTCGCCCGATATCGCGGCCGGTGTGAGCCACTCGCTCGAGACACGCGAGGGCTCCCTGAACGACGATCCATTCGAGCTGCAGGGCGCGGGGGACCAGGGCATGATGATCGGCTTCGCGTGCCGCGAGACGCCTGAGCTCATGCCGCTGACCATCTCCCTGGCCAACAAGCTGGCGAAAAGGCTCGCCGAGACGCGCAGGGACGGTTCGCTGCCTTTCCTGCGGCCCGACGGCAAGACGCAGGTCACCGTCGAGTACGAGTACGGCAAACCAAAGCGGATCGAGGCCATCGTCGTGTCGACCCACCATGCCGCGAGCGCGACCCAGAAAGAGATCACGGAAGGCGTGCGTGAGCTGGTAATCAATCCAGTGCTGAAGGGACAGGTCGTCGACGCCGCCACCAAGATCATGGTCAACCCCAGCGGCCACTTCGTGCTGGGCGGGCCGGCGGCTGACGCGGGACTCACCGGGCGCAAGATCATCGTCGACACGTATGGCGGCGTGGCGCGGCACGGTGGCGGCGCGTTCAGCGGCAAGGACCCGAGCAAGGTCGACCGGTCGGCCGCATACGCCGCCAGGCACGTGGCGAAGAACCTGGTCGCCGCCGGGCTGGCGGATCGCTGCGAGGTGCAGGTCTCGTACGCGATCGGCCGCGCACACCCGACTTCAATCGCCGTCGAGACCTTCGGCACCGGCACCAAGTCCGAAGACGAGCTGCTGCAGCTCGTCCAGCGGCATTTCGACCTGCGGCCGGGCGCGATCATCGCGGGCATGGACCTGCTGCGTCCGATCTACAAGCAGACGGCCGCGTATGGCCACTTCGGCCGCGACGACCTCGGCGTGCCCTGGGAGGCGACGAACAGAGTCGATGCGCTGCGTGCGGACGCAGCGGTCGGGGCCCGTCCGAGCTAAGGCGAAACCACCGATTCGTTTTCGTATTCAAGACACGCTGTCGGAGCGGAAGGTCTCCTTCTCTCCACCGCCCCGAAAGCCTGTGACGCTCTATGTGTGCGGCGTGACGCCGTACGACTCAGGCCACATGGGCCACGCCTTCACGTTCTCGATCTTCGACGTTCTGGTCAGATACATCGAAGCGGGCGGGGCGCGCGTGAAGTACGTACAGAACGTGACCGATGTCGACGATCCACTTTTCGAGCGCGCGCGGCGAGACCATGTCGACTGGCGCGATCTGGCCGACCGCGAGACCAAGGTCCACATCCGCGACATGACCGCACTCGGCTGGCGCCCGCCCGATGTGATGCCGCGGGTCTCGGACGAGATTGGTCGCATCCTCGCGGCGTCGACGAAGCTGCACGCACTCGGATATGCGTATCGCACCGACGCCCTTTACTTCGATGCCAGCAAGTACCGCGGCTACGGGCGTCTCTCGCACCTGTCGCATCTCTCGATGCTGCGCAAGCTGCGCCACGAAGACCTGCTCGGCACCGTGGGTCCCAACGCCAAGGCCGACCCGCTGGACTTCGCGCTGTGGCGCCGCTCGGCGCCCGACGAGCCGGCATGGCCGTCGAAATTCGGAGACGGTCGGCCTGGATGGCACATCGAGTGCACCGCGATGTCGATGCACTACCTCGGCAAGCAGATCGACATCCATGGTGGCGGCCGGGACTTGCAGTTCAGCCACCACGAGTCGGAACGAGCGCAGTCGGAATCGCTCACGGGAAAGAAGCCATTCGCGCGTGCCTGGATGCATACCGGCCTGGTGCGGTACGAAGGCCACAAGATGAGCAAGTCGCGCGGCAACCTGGTCAAGGTGAGCCAGGCGCTGCAGCGCGCCCCGGCCGCGGCGGTAAGGCTGTACCTCGTCTCGCATCGCTATGGGCGGGACTGGGAGTTCGACTGGAAAGGGTTGACCCGCGCGGCGAGGTTCATCGAGCGGATGCGCAAGTTCCTCGCCGACGAGAGCCGATCAGCTGCGCTCAAAGCCCCGCCGAGCCGCGAGCTGATGGCGGAGTTCAACAGCGCTCTGGCCGACGACCTCGACACTCCGCGCGCGGTGCGCGCGCTGCGAGCGGCGGTGCGTCAGCGCGATGCGGCGGCGGTGCGCGCGATGCAGGCCGTGCTGCTCGGCTCGGCCTCCCTCAGCTGACCGGGCGGCCCGCTGAAAGCAGGATCGGCGGATCTGGGTCGCCCAGATCGCCCGAATGCCGTTGTCAGCTCCTGCGCTCCTCGCTCACGCATTTCCAATGCGCTCGCTGCGGTGCTCGTCGCTTCCTAGGCCTCGGATGCCTGGACGCCGCCCGCTTTCATCGGGCCGCCTCCAGCGGAGACCCGCAGTTCGGACATTCCATGTCCACGCCCAGCTGGACCATGGTTTCGCACACGGGGCAGAGGACGTCGGCCGCCGCGTAGGTCGCCTCATCTGCGCGCGCCTCGGCCTCGAGCTCGGCGGGAACCTCGCCCAGGTCGACTGCCGGCGCGCCGCAGTTGAGGCACACGTAGCCGGCCTGGGTGAGGCGGTGATCAAGGTATTCGCCTGACGCGTCGATCTCAACCTCGGCGAACAGAGCGCGAAACAACTTGCCGCCGCACCGGCTCGAGCAGACGAGAAGCATTCCGGGTTCAGAGTACCGGCCTTCTCAGCCAAGCCTTCGGCGCAGCGTTGTGGTGCCGGCCACGATCAGCAGGACGCAGAAACCCAGGACCACGCCGGCGTCCAGCTCGAGCGACCCCCACGTCAGGTCGGCGCCCTTGACCATGATGTCGCGCATCCCGTTGACGGCGTAGGTGAGAGGCAGCACGTCCGACAGCCACTGGAGCGGGGTCGGCTCGGTGGAGACCGGGAAGATGATGCCCGAGAGCAGCACCTGGGGCACGACCACGAGCGGGATGAACTGGACCGCCTGGAACTCCGAGCGGGCGAACATGCTGAGGAAGATGCCGAGGTTGACCGCGGCGATCGCCATCAGCGCTTCCATGCCGAAGATCAAAAGCACGCTGCCCTCGTTGTGGATCCTCAGAATCGCGAGCGCGAAGATCAACACCTCGGCCGCCTGGACGAGGGCCAGCACCGTGAACCCGAGCATGTAACCGACCACGATCTCGCCTCGCCGCAGTGGGCTTGCCATCAGGCGCTCGAGCGTGCCCTGCGAGCGCTCGTTCAGGAACGACACGATCGTGATCACGAAGACGAGGAAGAACACGACCAGGCCGACGAAGGCGGCGCCGAAGTAATCGAGCGTGTCGTAGTTGGCCCCGCCGTAGAGGTATGTGATGTGGGGTTGGAAGCTCACGTTGCGGCCGGCGACGCCCGACGCGAGCGAGATCATCGCCTGCTGCAGCGCCTGGATCACGGGAGTGTCCTCACCCGGCTGTGATCCCTCGAGGTGCACCTCCGGGGCGACGTTGCCGGCCTGGGCCTGCTGCGTGAAGTCAGCCGGCAGAACGATGTAGGCGACGAGCGACCCGTCTTTGAGCTTTGCGTCGCCGTCCGATGCATTGATATCGGTGCTCTTGATGTGGCTCGACTGCCGCAGGGCGTTGGCGACCACACTGCCGAGGGCGCCGGAATCCTGGTTCGCGATGCCGACCTGGGGGGCGCTCGAGGAGCCCCGCATGAGATAGCCGAGGAGGCCGAGGATGACGATCGGCGCGACAAAGAGCAAAGCCAGGGTCCGCCGGTCGCGCCGAAATCCCTGCAGCAGCCGGCGCGTGATGGCAGCTATGCGATGGCCGCTCATGACTCTCTCCTTCCCGCGAGCGCGAGGAACGCCTCCTCGAGGTTTTGACTTCCGCCCTGCCCGCGTATTTCTGCAGGCGTGCCTTCGGCGAGGAGCCTGCCGTACTGGATCAAGCCGAGGCGCTGGCATCTATCGGCCTCGTCCATGACGTGGCTCGAGACGACCATCGTGGTCCCCGCGGCCGCCATGCTGCGGAAGTACTCCCAGAACTGGACGCGAAGCTGGGGATCGATGCCGACCGTCGGCTCGTCCAGCAGCAACAGCTCCGGACGGTGGACGAGCGCGCAGGCCAGCGAACACCGCTGTCGCATGCCGCCGCTCAGGGTCGCCACGACCGACCCTCTCCGGTCGTAGAGCTGAACCAGCTCCAGCGCCTCTTTCACGCCATCCTCTGCGCCGTTGATGGCGGCGAAGAACCGGACGTTCTCCTCCACAGACAGCGCGGGATAGAGCGCGGCCTGCTGCGTCATGTAGCCGATGTGCCGCAGCACGCCGACGTTGGGCATGCGCTGCCCCAGCACCGTCACGGTGCCCGCATGCGCCTCGAGGAGACCGCAGATCAGGCGGATCAACGTCGTCTTGCCCGCGCCGTTCGGGCCGAGCAGGCCGTAGATCTCGCCCTGCCGCACACGCAGGGTCACGCCGTTCAGCGCCTTGAACGCGCCGAACGATTTGGAGACGTCCTCCACGCTCACCGTATAGGTCTCACTCATCGCTTCTCCTCCGGCGACATGCCGCGCAGCCAGGCTTCGGCCAGCTCGGTCACTGCCTCTTCGCCGCCGATTTCGATGCCCAGCACTCGTTCGGCCGCGGGACGAGTGATGAGGTGAAAGAAGATGGGTCCCGCGAACGACTGCAGCGCGAGCAGCGGATGCATCTGTCGCAAGCGACCCGCTGACATCTGGTTGGTGAGGTACATGGCCAGCGTTCCGACGAGGTTGGTGATCACGTCGCGTGCCGCATCCTCGGTGTCCGGCGCCAGGCTGCTGACCTCGAAGAAGATCGCGCGGAGCAAGCCGCCCCGGTTTTCGCCATTGGCATAAACGGTTCGGTAGACGGCGCGCGCGACCTCAGGCATGACTACCCCCGGCGGCTCGTCCGCCATCGCGGTGAGCACCTTCGTGACCGGCTCGAGGGGGGAGTAGGCGCGCACCAGGGCGGTGAAGAGGGCGCCCTTGCCGGGGAAGAGCCGGTAGACGGAGGCCCGAGAGACGCCGGCCTTGGCCGCCAGGTCGTCCATGGAAAGCGAGCCGAGGCCGCGTTCGCCGACCATGCGGAGCGCCGCGGCGAGGATTCGCTCCCGGGCGTCGGGCTCGGGGACCCGGTTCAGGGCCTCGATCAGGGCGTTGCGCGACTTGAACGCGCGGTAGAAG
>VBDS01000165.1 GCA_005889085.1 Chloroflexota bacterium
CATCAAGCTCCTCTGGAACCAGCTCGACCATGCCAATATTGTACCAAACATACGTACGCTGTCAAGTAAATTTACATGCAGAAAGGTTCACCCCAACCTCACCAAGCGCTAATCCCGGCACCCAGACGCACCCATCACACCCTCTTCACAGTCCTTCCGTCTTCCGTGCCAAGATTCAGAACAGTGGATCTACCGGAGCGGTACAACGTCGGCGTCGACCTGCTCGAACGCAACCTCCAAGCCGGCCGCGCCGCCAAGGTCGCGATCCACTCCGCCTCCGGCGACCTGACCTACGGCGATCTTGCCCGGCTGGTCGCCGGCGCCGCCCGCGCCCTCCTCGACCTTGGCCTGCGGCGCGAGGAGCGTGTGCTCATCGTTGGCTACGACAGCCCGAGCTGGGTGGCCGCCTTCCTCGGGGCGATCCGAATCGGCGCCATCCCTGTTCCAGTCAACCCGCTCCTCCAGCGGAGCGAGGATTACGACCACTACATCGACGATTCCCTGGCGCAAGTCGTCGTGGTCGACGCCAACACCGAAGAGAAGCTGAAGCCTGCGACGGCTCGAAGCGCCCATCAGCCGCGCCTGCTGCGCGCCGACCAGATCAGACCCGACGACGATGTTGCAAGTGCCAACACGCGGCGCGACGACATGGCCTTCTGGCTTTACAGCTCTGGTTCGACCGGCAAGCCGAAGGCGGTCGTCCACCTCCAGCACGACATCCCCTACACATGCGTCACCTATGCCGAGCAAGTGCTGGGGATCACGGAAAAGGACACCACCTTCTCGACCACCGGCCTCTTCCACGCGTATGGATTCGGCAACAACCTCACGTTTCCCTACTGGGTCGGGGCATCGACCGTCCTCCACGCCGGACGGCACACGCCCGCGACGGTGCTGGAGACGATCGAGAAGCGGCGGCCGACGCTTTTCTTCAGCGCGCCGACGCTTTACAACGCCATCCTCAACTTTGAAGGCGCGAAGAGCCGCGACCTTTCTTCGATCCGCCACTGCGTCGCGGCAGCCGAAGCTCTGCCGGCGGAGGTCTGGCGCCGCTGGAAGGACGCGTTCGGGCTGACCATCCTCGACGGTGTCGGCTCGACCGAGATGCTGCACATCTACTGCTCCAACCGGCTCGACGACGTGCGGCCCGGTTCGAGCGGCAAGCCAGTGCCCGGCTACGAGCTCAAGATCCTGGACGACCAGGGCAACCCGGTGGAGAAGGGCGAGGCCGGCGACCTGTACGTGAAAGGCGACAGCGCGCTCGCTCTGTATTGGGCACAGCATGAGAAATCGAAGCGATCGATTCTCGGCGACTGGTTCTTCACCGGCGACCGCTATCGCATCGACGGCGACGGCTTTTACTGGTACGAAGGCCGATCTGACGACATGATCAAAGTCAGCGGACTGTGGGTGTCGCCGATCGAGATCGAGTCCGCGCTGCTCGAGCACCCGGCGGTGGCGGAGAGTGCGGTCGTCGGCATCTCCATCGACGGCTTCACGAAAATCAAAGCGTTCGTGATCGCCAAGCCAGACGCGCCAGGGACCGAAGCGCTCGTCATCGAGCTTCAGGACCACTGCAAATCGCGCCTGCAGCGATACCAGTACCCGCACTTGATCGAGTTCGTCTCCGACCTGCCGAAGACGGTGACCGGCAAGATCCAGCGCTACAAGCTGCGTGAACGCGCACCTGAGGCCGCGCCCGCCTCGTGACGAAAATCGCGGTGCTGCCCTGCGACGGCGCGGGCAAGGAGGTAGTCCCTGAGGCGATCAAGGTCCTGAAAGCGGCCGGCGCGGACTTCGACTTCGAGGAATACGAGGTCAACGCCGACCAGTACCTCCGCACTGGCGAGCCAATTCCGGCCCACGTGTGGGGCGAGCTGGAACGAGCCGACGCGATCCTCTTCGGCGCGGTGGGCGACCCGCGGGTCAGCGACGCCGCGTATCTCGCCGGCGTTCTACTCCGCCTGCGATTCGAGCTCGACCTCTACGTCAACCTGCGCCCGGCCAGGCTCTACGACGACCGGCTTTCACCCCTCCGGCGCGACGACAAGAGGGGGATCGACCTGCTGATCGTCCGCGAGAACACGGAAGGGCTGTACGTCGGCATGGGCGGGCGGTTCAAAAAAGGCACCGACCATGAGGTGGCGATCCAGGAAGACCTCAACACATATCTCGGGGTGACACGGATCCTCGAATACGCCTTTGGTGTCGCGCAGCGCGAGGTGGTGATGGTCGACAAGTCCAACGCAATGACCCACGCGGGAGCGCTCTGGCAGCAGCAGTGGAAAGCCGTGGCCGCCAAGCACCCGAAGGTCAAGACGCGTCATCTATATGTGGACGCGGCGGCGATGCAGCTCGTCCGCGACCCGACGCAGTTCGACGTCATCGTCACTGGCAATCTCTTCGGCGACATCCTTTCCGACCTGACGGCGGAGCTCATAGGCGGGATGGGCATCGCCCCGTCCGGCAACATCAACCCCCAGACCGGACGCAGCCTGTTCGAGCCTGTGCACGGGACGGCGCCGGACATCGCCGGCCGGGGCGTTGTGAATCCGATCGGGGCGATTTTGAGCGCATCTATGATGGTTAGACACCTGGGTCAAACCGAAATGGCTAACGCGATCGAGGGTGCGGTCGAATCGGCCATCCGCGCGGGCGAGTGTACGCGCGACCTTGGCGGCGGCCTGTCGACTCGAGAAGTGGGCGATGCGGTGGCGAGAAGGCTGAAGGATTAGGGGGACCCCAATGGGCATGACCATGACCGAGAAGATCCTGGCCAGGGGGGCCGGTCGCGAGAGCGTCCGACCTGGCGACCTGGTCCTCGCGAAGGTCGACTTCGCGATGGGCCACGACCTGACCATCCCGCCGGCGGGAAAGATCATGCGCGAGCAGATGGGCGCAGAGAAGATCTGGGACCCGGATCGCGTGGCGGTCACACAGGACCACTTCCAGCCGGCAAAGGACGCCGCCAGCGCGACGCTGGGACGCCTGACGCGCGAGTTCTCGCATCAGATGGGCGTCAAGTGGTACTTCGAGGTGGGCCAGGGCGGCATCTGCCACACGGTCCTACCGGAGAACGGACTCGTGCTTCCGGGCGAGCTTGTCGTCGGCGCGGACTCGCACTCCTGCACCTACGGCGCGCTGAACAACTTCGCGACGGGCATCGGGTCGACCGACCTGGCGTGCGTGTTCGCGCTGGGTGAGCTGTGGTTCCGCGTCCCCGAGTCGCTCAAGTTCGTCTATCACAACCGGCTCAAGGAATGGGTCGAGGCGAAGGACCTGATCCTCTACGTCATCGGCCAGATCGGGGTCGACGGAGCGCGGTCGAAGGCGATGGAGCACACGGGCGAGGCACTGCGCCACATCGATATGGAGGCGCGCCTGACGATGACCAACATGGCGATCGAAGCCGGCGCCAAGAACGGGATCATGGAGTTCGACCAGGTGACGAAGCAGTACCTGGACGGGCGCGCCAAGCGGCCATACACTCCAGTCACTTCCGACGCCGACGCGGAGTACGAGAAGGTCTTCGAGTTCGACGTGGAGAAAGTCGAGCTCGGTGTCGCCAGGCCGATGTCGCCGGACAACTACGCGCCTCTTTCCGAGGTCGCCGGGACCAGGCTCGATCAGGTCTTCATCGGCTCCTGCACCAACTCCCGCATCACCGACCTGCGGCGCGCGGCGGCCGTCCTGGACGGACGCAAGGTCGCGCCCGGAGTGAGGCTGATCATCACGCCCTCGTCGCATCAGGTCGCCATCCAGGCCGAGAGGGAGGGCTTGATCGGCACCTTCCTTGCCGCCGGCGCGGCATGGACGACCGCCACCTGCGGCGCATGCCTGGGCGGACATATGGGAGTGCTCGGTGAGGGCGAGGTCTGTTTGAGCACCACCAACCGCAACTTCCCCGGCCGGATGGGACACCCGAAGGCCCTGGTGTACCTCTCCAACCCGGCGGTGGCGGCGGCGAGCGCGGTGACCGGAGTGATCTCGCACCCAAGCGAGGTGCTGGAGAAGATGCCGGCAGGTCTGGCATGACGCCGCTTCTTTCCCACGCCCCTCTCCCCACATCCCTCTCCCCTGAGGGGAGAGGGAGCCAATGACTCTCCCGAAAGTCGTGCGGGGCCGGGCCTGGAAGTTCGGTGACAACATCGACACCGACCAGATCATCCCGGCGAAGTACGCGATCTACTCGCTGGACGAGAAGGAGCTGGGCAAGCACGCAATGGAAGGGGTGCCCGACCGCGACACATGGGCGTCCCAGGTCACGCAAGGCGACATCATGGTCGGCGGCTCCAACTTCGGCTGCGGGTCGTCGCGCGAGATCGCGCCTGTGGCCATCCGTGGCGCCGGCATCTCGCTCGTGATCGCCGACTCGTTCGCTCGCATCTTCTTTCGCAACGCGATCAACATGGGTTACCCCATCATGCAGTCGCCGCAGGCTGCAGAGGCGGTCGAGGATGGCGACGAGCTCGAGGTCGATCTCGAGCACGGCATCATTCGGAACTTCACGAAGGGCGACGAATATCGGTGCGAGGCGTTCCCGCAGTTCATGAACGAATTGCTTCGGATGGGCGGCCTGGTGCCGTGGGTGCGCAAGCAGCTTGAAGAGCGCCGTCGGATGGCCGCGTCGCGTGGATGACAACAAACCTGTAGAGCTTCAAGAGCCTCTCGAACAGCTGGCCCGCGACCCGAAGCATTTCTCGCACGATCTCAAGTTCCCGCCGGCAGGAAGGATCCGTGTCTACGACGACACGCTGCGCGACGGAGAGCAGATGCCTGGCGTGGCGATCACGCCGAAGGACAAGTACGAGCTGGCGCGCATGCTGTCCGACATCGGCGTCCACATCATGGACGTTGGGTTTCCATCCGTCTCGGAGGGCGAGCGAGAGACCCTTCGGCTCGTGCTCGGGGGACGCAAGCGCGGCGAGCTGCGAGGAGACCTCGAGGTCGTTTGCATGATGCGCTCGACGAGGGGCGATATCGACGCGACGATGCGCGTGATCGACGCGCTGGGCCACAAGCGCGATGAGGTGACCTACTTCATCTTCACCTCGGCGTCGGACCTGCATGTCAAGTACAAGCTCGGCAAGACGCTTCTGCACAGGGATGGAATTCCCGAATCGGAGTGGCTCGAGCTGCCGGTCTCCTACTACCGTGAGGCCAACCTCCGAATGATGTGCGAGGCGATCCGGTACGCGCGCGAGCAGGGTGCGCTCTCGATCGAGTTCGGCGGGGAGGATGGCAGCCGGGCCGACGTCGACTACATCGCCGAGATCCACCGCGAGGGTCTGAAGGCGGGGGGGACGCGGCCGTCGACACCTGACACCGTCGGCTGCTACTCGCCTTTCGCCGTGCGCGAGTACATCCCCGCAATCAAGGCCGCGGCCCCAGACGCGCCGCTCGTGGTGCATTTCCACAACGACCTCGGCCTTGGCGCGTGGAACACAGTGATGGCACTCGGCTCAGGCGCCGAGGTGTTCACGACGAGCGTGAATGGCATCGGCGAGCGAACGGGGAACGCACCGATGCACCAGGTTCTTCTTCAGCTCAGGTATCTGTTCGGCATCGAGATTCCCGGCTTCAAGTACGACAAGCTACGCACCCTTGCGCGGTACCTCGAGCGCGTGAGCGGAGTCCCGGTGCAGCCGACCGAACCTGGGATCGGACTCAACGTGTTCAGCCACGAATCGGGGATTCACACTGCGGGCATGCTCATCCACCCCGCGATCTACCAGTTCCTGCCGCCATCAGACCTCGGCGCCGAGATCACCTATGTCTACGGCAAGCACTCCGGCGCGCTGGTCATCGAGCACGCGCTGCGCGGGGCAGGCATCCCTCCAGAGCCCGAGCTGGTGGCGAAGGTGCTCGCCGAGGTCAAGCGCATCCGCGAGGAGCGTGCTGAGCGGAGCGACTTCTCAGAATTTCACAAGCAGTACTACGATCACCTCAACCGCATGGGACTGACCGCCGAAGAAGTGGTCGAGATCGCAGAAGCGCTGACCGCCTGATGGCGACGACCACCCGCGCCGACACAGGGACTCGCGAGGAGTACCTGAACCTGCATCGCTGGATGTGCATGGCGAAGGCGCTCGACGACCGCATGCACATCCTGGTCAAGCAAGGCCGAGCACCATTCGTCGGGTCGAGCCGCGGCCACGAAGGAATCCAGGTCGCGTCGACGGCCGCGATCGGTCCGGACGACTGGCTGGTGCCTCACTACCGCGGCCTGGCCAACGCGATCGTGCGCGGCCTGACGATGAAGGAATGGATGCTCGCCGTCTTCGCGAAGGCGGGCGACCCGCTGTCCGCGGGCAGGAACATCCCGGGAGGCTGCTACAGCTACCACGCCCTGAAGATCGCTCCCGTCTCCCAGGTGGTGGCCAGCTGGATCCCGAAAGCGGCCGGCATTGCTTACGCCGCAAAGCTGAGGGGCGACGGCAGCGTGACGTTGTGCACCTTCGGGGACGGCGCGACGAGCATGGGCGAGTTCCACGAAGGGGTGAACTTCGCCGCCGTCCACCGGCTGCCCATTGTGTTCGTCTGCGAGAACAACAGCTACGCGATCTCGGTCCCGATCCGGCTTCAGATGGCCAATCCCAACGTCGCCGAGCGCGCGACAGGCTACGGGATCTCCGGGCAGACGATCGACGGGACCGACGTGCCGAAGTGCTACGCGGCGGTGCGGGAGGCGGTGGCGCGCGCCCGCCGGGGAGAGGGACCGACCTTGATCGAGGCCAAGGTCTGGCGCATCAACTCCCACACCTCTGAAGACAACCAGGGTAAGTACCGGACCAAAGAGGAGCTCGCCGAAGCCTCCCGGCACGATCCGCTCATCCGCTTCACCAAGTGGCTGGTCGAGCGTCGCTGGATCACCACAGAGGAGGCGGCCGAGGTCCAGGCGACATGCGACAGGGAGGCTTCCGAGGCCGCCGACTGGGCCGAGCAGGAGCCGGATCCACTGGCTGAGGACGCGCTGAAAAACGTCTTCGCGTGACCACCCGGTCAAACCAGCGTCAAATCCGGATGCAAGTTCAGACGCCGAAGCTAGACTGACCAGGATTTGGAGACCGAGCCCGCAGAGCCCCGCGACTCCACTCCGCCGGAAAGCCAGACCGAGGAGCCTGTTCCGGCCGTCCCCACGCTGGAGACGACCCCGGTCTGGGCGTCGACTGTCCCGGTAGCTCCGGCCGAGAGCAGCGCGGAAACCGACTCGTCGAGCGTCGAAGAGGCCCTGCCGGCGCTCCCGATGGAGAAAGGCGACCCGGACTGGTCCAAGACGGAGTCGTCAGCCAACGGCGAGAGCAAGAAGCCGGCGCCCGGATGGGCGCAGACCGTGCCAACCTCGCCTGGCGAACAGCTGGATGGCGCCGGGGAAACATCGGAGACCGAGGCAACGGCTGAGTCCGAGGCAGAAGCGACGGTAGAACCGGTGGCCGAGGACGAGACTGTCGAGCCCGCATCGGCGGAACCGACCGTTGAGCCTGCGGAGGCGGAAGCAACTGTCGAGCCTGCGGAGGCGGAAGCAACTGTCGAGCCTGCGGAGGCGGAAGCGACTGTTGAGCCTGCGGAGGCGGAAGCAACTGTTGAGCCCGCGGCGGCGGAAGCGACTGTCGAGCCCGCGTCGGCCGAGGCGACCGTCGAGCCGGTGGGGGCCGCCGAACCGGAGCCAGAGACTCCGCCTACCAGGACCCCAATGGCTGAAACACCGGTCGTGGCGGCATTCACCGACCCTCCAAAAGCAGTCGCAGCTGACGCCATGAAGTCGACCTGGCCGCCCGCGGCGGAACGCGCGCCTGCGCCGCCCGAGGAGACCGATATCTGGCCGCCCGAACCGCCGACCGAACCGGCGATGCGCGCGTGGCCGCCGCCCTCCGAGCTCGAGGAACCGGCGACGCCCGCCCAGGCGATCCCGAGCTGGCCGGACTCCTTCGAGGCCGCGACGGCCCCTCCCGCGGCAGCCACGGCCTCGGTTCCGCCGACGATCACCCCGGCTGCGAAACCCGGCGCCTTCACGCCGGCGCCAGCACCGGCGCCGCCGGCTCCGGTGATGCAGGGACCGGCAGCTCCACCCCGGCCGCCGGCGCCCAAGCCTGCTCCTGCGCCGCCTGTTTCGCCCGCCCAGGCGCCCGCGCCGCCAGCACCTGCCCCGGTAGAGCCCGCCCAGTCGGGCCCGCCTGCCCGGCCCACCTGGGCGCCGACGCCGCCGTCGAGCACACCAGGACCCTCGGCCCCCAAACCCGGCGGTCCTGCCCCCGTCTCGGTTCCCGCCTGGGCGCCCAGGGTTCCACTTGCATCTGAGCCTGGCACTCCGACCTGGTTCTCGCCGAAGGAAGCCATCCCGCATGCGACCGCGCAGCCCGTCGCTCAAGCAGCGCCTGAACCTCGCGCGCCGGCCCCGGCTCCGCCGGTCTCAGGCGGCCACCTGCCTGTCGCGCAGATCCCGCCCGCCCCCGCCGCCCCGGCGCCCGGCGGACCTCAGCCTCAATCGCCAAACGCCAAACCGACCTGGGAGGTTGTGGAACAGGCTCGCAAGTCGGCGCCGCATGCGAAGGTCGAAGGTCCGACCGCCGAAGACCGCTCCTACGCGGAGTGGTTTGCGTGGGCGAAGAGGGGAGGGGCACCCGCGAGCGCCTGCCACGCCGCCGCGCAGGGCGCGTTCAAGGCGCTGTCGAGCGGCAAGGACGTCGCGACGGCGGTTCAGTGGGCGACCGCAGCGATGAGCCGCCCACCGGAGAGCGTCTCCATGGCGCGTCAGAGCTACTGCGCGTGGTTCGCCCTTGCCAACATCGACCTGAACCTCGACCAGCACCGGGCGCACCTGTTCGCGCACGGCGCGATCCTGGCCCTGGACGCGGGACAGGATGCCTCAGCCGCGCACGCGGCGGGCCTGGCCGCCGCTGGAATCAGGTAGCAGCTAGCGGAGCGACCGCACCGACCGGCTTGCGGCTGCTCCCAGGCCGCAAAGGATCATCAGACCGCCGGCAATCACAAACAACGCCGTCGGGTTGACATTCGCGATCGGGCCTGACACCGCGTAAGCCACCGGAGTCATCCCCATCGAGGCGAGCATCACAAGCGACATCACGCGGCCCTGCATAGCGGGGTCGGTGCGTCTCTGCAGCCAACTGATGCCGTAGGTGTTGACGACGCCCGTTCCCACGCCGGACAGACCCATCGCCAAGGCTGCGGGCACAAGCGACGGCACCAGGCCGACGGCGCCTATGCCAAGGCCGAGCCAGACGCAGAGGAAGACGATCAGCCGCCCAAACCGCTTTGGCGGGGACACGAATCCGGCGCCGAGGGCTCCAGCGGTCGCCCCGACTCCCCAAGCTCCGAGGAGGACGCCAAGACCCGCCGCACCGCCGGCGAATCGCCCATGCGCCAGAGTCGGCAGTCCTACGCCCAGCGCGGCATTGGCGCCGAAGTCGACGACCGCGATGACGATGAGCAGCACGCGAATGCCGATGTCCGCCCACGCGTAGCGAAAGCCCGCGACGATCTGGCCGCCCAGGCCGTCTCCGGCGCGGGCCTTCGCGCTCGCGGTTGTCCTGAACGCGGGCAACATAAGGATCAATACAAAGCCGATCGCGAAAAACGCGGCGTCGCCGGCGAAAGCCCACCCTGTTCCGAATGCGGCGACGACAAGGCCTCCGAGCACCGGCCCGACGACGACAGTGGCTTGCGAGGTCACATTCAAGACGGCGTTGCCAGGCTCGAGCTCGCGGTCCGCGACCACCGCCGGCAGGATCGACTGGCGCGCCGGCATGAAGAAAGCGTCGACTATGCCAAACATCGCCGCGAACCCGTAGACCTCCCAGATCTGAATCCTGCCCGTGAGAGCGAACACCGCGAGGGCGGCGACGAGGACGGCGCGCAAGCCCATCGACCCGAGCATGGTCATGCGCGATGAGAGGCGGTCCGCCAGGGCTCCTCCAACGAGCATGAGAACGGCCCTGGGCAGCGCCTGCACCAACAGGACGGTGCCGAGTGCGAGGCTGGAGCCGGTCAGCTGCAAGACCAGCCATGCCATCGCGACGTAGTTGAAGAAGTCTCCGAACAGGGAGAGGGCCGTCGCCAGCCAGAGCTTGCGAAACGGGCCCGACGCGAACACTGCCAACGGTCGCGGTCGCGGCGAAACGGCTACAGGCGCATCAACCAGCTCGTCGACAGGGGAAGCCATCTAGCGCACCCGCTCGCGGCCGGCGCGAGTGGGGTCGATGCCGTCGGCAAGCCGGCGAAGGAAACGCGTCAGCATGCCGGTTCGCGAGTGGGCGTAGTAGGCAAGCTTGCGTGCTTCGTCCATACGGGCGCGCCGTTCCGCCAGCTGGCGAGCGAAGTCTTCCGGACCGGGTTCCATCGGCATCATCGCGAAACCTCCCTAGCCGTTTTCGAGGCGCTTGAGCGCCTCGTCGATGTCGATCTCGCCCCGCGCCACCTGCTCCATCAGCTCGACCCGATTCGATGACGGCGCGGCGGGGCCCCGCTCGATGCCGAGCTTGGTGAGCAGCATGTCGAAACGCGCACGGGCCGTCGGATAGCTCACAGCGAGGTGCCTCTCGAGCTCCTTCATGTTTCCGCGCGAGGCGAGAAAGACGCGCAGCACCTCGCGGTCTTCGTCGGTCAGGACACAGAACTCGCACGAGGCGAACGAGCCCGATAGCTCGGTGTCACATGAGGGGCACGTGAGCCTTGTGACCGCAAGCCGCGAGCTGCAGACGGGGCAATTGTTGGGTGGGCGGCGAGTCGGATTGCGCGCCAAGCTATTCGACCTCCACGCGGACGCTGCCCATCGTGCATTCGATTTCGAGCGTGCCTGTCCCCGAGCCGACCTTCGCATCGTTGCCGTCCGCGCTGACGCCATCGCCGAGGGCGACCTCGCCCATCGTGTTGCGAGCTTTGATCCGGACGCTGGAGGTGCGGGCAAGGGTCACTTTGACCTCGCCGACCCGGCAGCTGACCGAGCTGGCGCCCGAATCGAGCTTTCCGGAGGCTTCGACGTTGCCGGCCACGACCGAGAGGTTGATCGGCGCGCGGAAATCGTTCACCACGCAATTCCCCGCCTGGATCTCTCCGGTGATCCGGCCGTGGATGCCGTCGATCTTCACATTCCCGGCCTGCACCTTCGCAAACAGGGGGAGGGTCGGGTTCATCCGGATGGTCAAGTTCCGGCCGAAGGAGTCGAGTCCGCTTCGACCCATGCGACGGGTGAACTCGAAGCTGCCCTCCGAGAAGATCGACTGCTCGATCAGCATCGTGTCGCCGTCCTGCCGGACCCGGTGAGGGCCGTCCGCCACGGCGAAGCTCACGGTCGGGTCGCCGATCACGTCGGTGTTGCCGAAGCGCGAGACGAGCTTGACTTGCCTCGGTCCCGCCGGCGCTGTCGGAGCGGTGGCGCTGTGCGGGCCCGACTCGAGGGCTTCCAGGCGAGCTGCGCCTTCCTCGGCCGTGATCCTCCCCGCGGCCACCTGGCCCAAAATTTCGCGCTGCAGGTCTTTCATCAGGCAAATTAGAAACCAGACGTTCCCAAATTGTCAAGTCCGATCACAAAAACGTCAGACCCAGGGCTCCAGATAAGCTAGCTGGGCAGTGCATCAGGTGGCGACCGAGTGACGACGCGCGTAGGCGTCGTGGCGGACACGCACTGCCCCGAATTCCTCGAGCGCCTGCCTGACCGGCTCCCGATCGCATTCCGGGGCGTGGACTTGATCCTCCACGCCGGCGACATCAACCAGAGCTCGACCCTTGACTCGCTGGCGCTCATCGCTCCTGTGCAGGCGGTGCGTGGCGACCACGACGGCGCTCTCGAGACGTTGCCTCAGACCCGTGAGTTGACCGTCGAGGGCAAGCGCATCGTGATCGTCCACGGCAACCGCTCCCAATGGGTGGAAGAGCCTCAGACCCTGCTTTGGACGCTGAGCCTGGGTTACTTCCGGCCCCATGGTGGGCTGCCGCGCAGCCTGCGGCGACGGTTTCCCGACGCCGACGTCATCGTCTTCGGGCACACGCACCGCTCCCACATGCGGAGGATCGATGGCGTGCTTCTGTTCAATCCGGGAGGCGTCCACCAGTGGAACCCAGTGACCGCGAAACTGCGACTGAAGCAGAACCCCGGATGGTTCGAATGGTGCTGGCTCCAGTTCGCCCGTCACCTTCAGCGCTGGGAGACGCCCTCGGTTGGCGTGCTGGAGATCGACGAGGACGGAATCATGCCCAGAGTGATCGAGCTTTAGAGTCTTTCCCTACCGGGTAACAAATAAAAGTGCCTAAGACCAAGGACTATTACGAAGCCCTGGGCGTGCCGCGAACGGCGACGCAAAAGGAGATTTCCTCTGCCTTCCGCAAGCTGGCCCGCAAGTACCACCCTGACCTCAACTCTGGCGACAAACAGGCGGAGGCTCGCTTCAAGGAGCTCTCCGAGGCGCATGGCGTCCTCTCCGACACCAAGAAGCGAAAGCTGTACGACGAGTTCGGTCCGAACTGGGCCGCGGCGGAGGCGGCCGGCGCCCAGCCAGGCGCGAGCCGTGGCGGCGGCTTCCGACCCGACTCGGGGGGCCGCGTCGAGTACCGCACCGTCACCCCTGATGACATGGAAGACCTCTTCGGCGAGGGGGGCGGCTTCGGCGACATCTTCGGCTCGATCTTCGGTAATGCGCGCGGCCGTGCGCGCCCGCAGCCGATTGACGTGGAGGCGCCGATCACCGTGAGCCTTGCGGAGATCTATCGCGGCACGAGCCGGACCGTCGAGCTTCCGGGTGGCCGCCGCGTCGAGGTCAAGGTGCCCGCCGGAGTGAAGGAGGGCACGGTGCTCCGCGTGCCTGGACTGCGCGCGACCGTACAGGTGGCCCCGGATCCGATCTTCACGCGCGAGGGCAAGGACGTTCGCGTCGCGGTGCCCGTCCCCCTGCACGTCGCGCTTCGCGGCGGCGAGGTGTCAGCTCCGACCCTCAAGGGCGGACAGGTCAAGTTCAACATCCCACCTGAGACCCAAAACGGCACCAAGATCCGCCTGAAGGGCCTCGGCCTTCCCGATCCAAAGGGAGGCCCGCCCGGGGACATGTACGCGGAGATTCGGGTGCAGCTGCCCGTCCCGATGGATGAGCCAACTCGCAAGTGGGCGGCAGAGCAACCGATCTGAGCACGACCGTCGTGTCGCGACGTCTGCTGCTTCCACTCGTTTTCATCTCCGGCATGGCGTCGCTGGGCGTGGAGTTCGGCGCATCACGCCTCCTTGCGCCCTACTTCGGGACAAGCCTTTACGTCTGGGGCGTGCTGATCGGCCTGATCCTCATCTATCTGTCAGCCGGCTACGTCATCGGCGGCCGGCTGGCCGACCGATATCCGCGCGAGGAGGTCCTGTATCAGATCACGGCGTGGGCAGGTTTGTGGATCGGCATCATCCCGCTCGTGAGCTATCCGATCCTGCTCATCTCGCAACAGGGGTTCAAGGAAGTGAGCGTTGGCCTTGTCCTGGGCACGCTGCTTGCGGTGGTGCTGCTCTTCGCAGCGCCGGTGATCCTGCTCGGCTGTGTGAGCCCGTTCGCGATCCGGCTGCTGCTGCGCGACATCGAGACTGGTGGCAACACCGCGGGTCGCGTCTACGCCCTCTCGACTGCGGGCAGCATCCTTGGCACGTTCCTCCCTGTCTTCTGGTTCATCCCGACGTTCGGCACGCGTCCGACGCTCGAGGGATTCGGCCTTGTCCTGGTTGCGGTCTCCGTCGCGGGTTTGTGGCCCTGGCCGCGTCGTCGGTTCTACGCGGCGTTCGCAGCCGCTGTCATCCTCGCGTGGATCTTTCTTCCTTCCGGCATAAAGCCGCCGCAGGTCGGCAAGCTCCTTTATGAAAAAGAGTCGGCCTACGGATACATCCAGGTCGTCCAGGACGGATCGAGGACTGAGCTGATCCTCAACGAGGGTGAGGCCATCCACTCCATCTACGACTCGACCAGTCTTTCGACCGGTGGGCCATGGGACTACATGCTCGTCGCCGACTCATTCCGGGCCGCCCAGGACAGCGAGGTGCGGCCGAACGACGTCGCGATCCTCGGCCTTGCCGGCGGCACGGCGGCACGGCAGTACACGGCGGCCTACGGCACCAGCGTGCAGATCACCGGCGTCGAGATAGATCCCGAGATCCTGAACGTCGCGCATCGCTTCTTTCACCTCGACGAGCCCAACGTGCATCCTGTGACGGCCGATGCTCGTTACTGGCTCGACACCCAAGCCGGCAAGTACGACGTGATCGTGATGGACGCGTACCGCCAGCCGTATATCCCGTTTCACCTCACGACTCGAGAGTTCTTCAGCGAGGTGCGCGACCACCTCAGGCCCGGAGGAGTTGCGGTGGTCAACGCGGGCCGCACCGCGACCGACTACCGGCTCGTCGACGCGATCGCGAGCACGATGGCCGCGGTGTATCCAAGCGTCTTTCTGGTCGACGTTCCGCAGTTCAGCAACACG
>VBDS01000166.1 GCA_005889085.1 Chloroflexota bacterium
ACCAGGCTCGCTCGGTGGAGCAGGAGCACACACAGGCGACGCTGGCCCCCAAGCTGGCCAAGGAAGAAGGAGAGCTCGAATGGAGCCTGGGCGCGAAGGAGATCGACCGGCGCGTGCGCGCTCTCCAACCGTGGCCTGGTGCAACCCTGCCCACGCCGCGAGGTCGGGCCAAGGTGTTGGCGGGCCACATCGAGGGCGATCGATACGTACCCGAGGTGATGCAGCTGCCGGGTAAGAGGCCGGCCGCAGCGAAGCAGGTGCTGGGCGATGCCTGATCGCGAGCGCGAGCGCGACCTCGCCGTCAACCGGCGCGCGTACCACGACTACTTCATCGACGAGAAGCTGGAGGCGGGCGTGATGTTGACCGGGACGGAGGTGAAGTCGATTCGCAACGGCCGTGCCAACCTGCGCGATGGATTCGTGCGCATCGACGGCGGCGAGGCGTGGCTCGAGAACGTCCATATCTCGCCGTATGCGCAGGGGAACGTCATGAATCAAGAGCCGGTCCGGCCGCGCAAGCTGCTGCTGCACAAGAGGCAGATCTCCAGCCTCATCGGCAAGCTGAGGCAGAAGGGCTACACGATGATCCCTCTTCGCCTGTACATCACGCGTAATCACATCAAGGTCGAGGTCGGCCTGGCGCGCGGCAAGCGCGAGTACGACAAACGGGAGTCGATCGCCGAGCGGGAGGCGAAGCGCGAGATAGCGCGGGCGGTGCGCCGCGGCTAGTCACCGACCTATCGGCACAGTTGGTTGATCTCACGGGATGTGATCGACCATGCGTGCCCGATTGGCGGACTGCAGGCGGTCGACTAGTCGCGCAGCTCCTCGGCGAGCATGTCCATCAGCAGCCCGTCGTGCCACTCGCCGTCGGGTCCGCGCTCGTAGTTGCGCATCACGCCCACGGTTTTGAAACCAACCCTCTCGTAGGCCTTGATCGCGTTGGTGTTGTGCGCGGCGGGATCGATCGTCAGCCGGTGGTGCCCCAGCTCGTTGATCAAATAGCGGGCCAGCGTCCTGATCGCGTCCGGCCCCAGCCCCTGGCCCTGCCATTCCGATCGGATCGATATGTCGATCCCGGCATGGCGATACATGGAATCGCTTTCCTCGTAGGCCTGGATCATGCCGATGGTCTGGCCGTCATGCTCGATCAGGAAGTGCGACTCGCCCTCCTCGGCGCTCATGGTGTCGACGACGGCCTTGTTTGGGTCGCCCCACCACTTCGCGACCGTGGGGTCGCTGAAGATCTCCATGAGCTTGGCTTCGTCGCCGGCGCGCACCGGGCGCAGGACGACCTTCTTCCCGCGAAGCTCAGGCGGCGAGGTTGATCCCAATCGCGCGTAGACGCTTGTTCAGCGACTCGAAGGCAAACGTCAGGATCTCGCTCTCGGTGTGGCCGAACTCCGTGATGTAGCGAGGGTCGGGCGGATCGAGCGTGCCCGAGATCAAGGGCAGACACTCCACGAGCGTCTGCTGGATGATCGGCGCGAACCGCTGCGGATCTTCGCGCACTGCATCCTGCAGGATCTTGATCCCGAAATTGACATGTCGTGACTCATCCCGCGCGACAGCCGTGAACCCTCGATAGAAGCCACGGTCGGTCAGGCCCTGTTCACGCATCGTCTCCAGCTCGAAGCGCTGGCCGGTCAGCGCGATGGTCGCCTCGATGACGATGTGGTAGAGCGTCACGCCTTCGATGAAAGCGTCGAAGTCCTTGGGATTGCTGGCCAGCCTCTGGGCCGTCGAGGGAAGGCGGTCGTAGAAGAGGGCGTTGTAGCCCTCGTTGGCTTCGGGCCGGATCTCCGCCAGGAGCTGCGTCATGTCTCGGGCCTCGGTGCCGACGACGTCGTGCCACCACTTCTCGAAAAAGACTGTGTGACGCGCCTCGTCCACCATCTGCGTCGAGAGGAAGATCTCGATCTCCGGCGTGGGCGCAGCCCAGACGAAAGGCGCAAGGGTGGCCGTGACGCGCTCCTCGCCGTTGAAGAACAGGCGGTGTGACCAGAGGGTTGCCTTCCGGTCGAGGTCGTCCGACTCCAGCCAGTCCTGCCGGTCGAGGCTGAAATCGAGGTCGGCGACCGCCCACTGCTGGACCTCCCAGCGCCGGTACAGGTCCATGTAGCTGGGCATGTTCTCGATCCCGCGGTCGATGAAGGAGAGCACGTCATCGATCCGGATGTCGCCCAGCTCTTTGAGGCTGGCCCGGCCAATGCGCTCGAGGTCGACGGCCATGTCCGGTTCAGTGTAGGGGCGGGCTCGGCTGGGTAGAATCAACGGGCAACCAGGTTCAGCTTCGTGGGGGCGTCCGGTCTCGACGGGGCAGTTGAGCTTCGGGATTGCGAGCCGAGAGCCGCGTGCGTTACAGCGCAGCGTTTACAAACGCCAACAAGAACTCCGCTTTCGCCCTCGCTGCGTAAGCAGTAAGGACTGAAGCCCCGGGACGTTGATCCCGGGCGTTGCCCTCCGTCAATCCGGCGGACAGAGGAGCGGCGTCACATAGACCGGATCGCCACCCCGGGGGCGCCGCGGCCCCGGGGTGGGACAGTCACCGCGGCTGGCAGAAGCGGATCCCGTCGGGAGGAGCCGCCAAGCGAGATCAAATTCCCTGAACACGCTCGTAGAGATCCTGGAGGAAGCTGCTTCGGACGCGGGTTCAACTCCCGCCGCCTCCACCAAGCCGAACCTGCCACCGGACGCCGGGGATTCCCGAGCGGCCGACCGCAAGGTCGAGCCCGCCTGTCGTGATCGACAGGTCGGGCCTAGCCCGAACGAGGGCCTCAGCCACCTGCGTGAAGCCGGGCGCCGTCATCAGCACAGGCGAAGTGTGGTCGCGGACGTTGATTCTGAGCTGGCCGCGGCTGAACCACCCAAACGGTGACTTCACGTTTTCGATATGTCCCAGCGGGACTTCGTGCGCGCTCAAGACAGTTCGCCAGTGCAGCTGTCCCCCTTCTGTGGTGCCGATCTCGTAGGCCATGCGGAACAGAAACCAGTAGCCGTTCCAGGCGAGCGCGCCGAGCCAGAGCAAGATGAAGACGACGAGGATCGGGTCGCGCGTGGACAACAGTTCACGGACGATGGCGATGGCGACAAGACACTGGACGCCGATCGCGCCGATCGCGATCGGCCGAAACCTCGACAGGCGGTATGTCTCGTTCATTCGGTCAGGAAATGTGGCGCGTCGGCGGGCTCCCCGTTTCGCCTCCGTTGGACGTTCGGGAATGACCGGGACGGCGATTGCGAGCTTTTTGTGCAAGAAGATCCATTGGCGGGAAAGGTTAGGAGCGTTTTGCGCAAAACGCTCCCTATTGAGCCGGGTCCGCACTCCGCGCAGGCGGCTCCATGAACAGGCCGATCAAGGCGAGCATCCCGCCCATGAGCAGCGCCAAGCTGCCGGCGAGGCCTATCCAGCTGCCTGGCCCGATTCGGCCGCCCGAGATGGCGGTGCCGGCGTAGGTGATCCACATCATCAGCGTCTGCAGGCCGAGCGCGACCAGCGCTCCGGAGGCAACGCCTCTCACGATGCCGCGGACGGCGAGGACCACGATCGCCGCGGCTATCGCGGCCAGGACGACGAAGAGCGGTTCTGGGATCTGCCAGCCCGCGCCTGCGTAGCCGCCGTTGAAGATCGACGAGGAGTACGTCCCGCCGTTGCCGTCCGAGTAGTAGCCGTAGGGAAAGAAGCAGGCGGCCAGGAGCACCGCCGCGGACGCGATGGACACGATCCCGCCGGTCAACGCGGCCCATGGCCGCCGACCTGCTGAAGCGCCCAAGGCGTTCGGAGCTTGGGCCGTCCCGGTCGACACCCAGCGCGCGCCGTCCCACCTCCACAGCCCGTCCGGCGAGAGGCGTCCGACTTCGCCTGGGGCGCTCATCCGCTGATTATCCGCCGGGCGATTTCGACCGCCTGGTAAAGGGGCACCAGCCGCCGATCAACGGAGTAACCTCTGCCGGGTGCCCGACCTGAGCCATCTCTGGCAGCGTTTCCTACTCGCCAGCGCCCTGATTTTTGGCCTCCTGCTGGGCGTTGCGACGACCGTTTTCGGCTACAGCAACACCGCCCCGGTGAACGTGGGCTGGTCGATCTTCCACCTCGACGGCATCCCCCTCTGGACGGTGCCCGTCGTGCCGTTGGTGATCGTCCTGGTCGCGGGCACCCTGTACCACTGGTTCAACAGCCTCCACCACTTCACCGAGCACATGCGCCACCGCCACCGCGTCCATGAGCTCGAGGCCGAGCTGACAAAGCTCCGTGCGCACATGGACCAGCTGCTCGAGATGCCCGAGCAGTCCGGCGTCCGGCTCCCGGCCAGGACCATCACGGCTGACATCACGCCGGTCGAGACCGAGCCTGTCGCGGCCCTGCCGCAGCCCACGGCGCTTAACGGCGATGGCAAGGCAGAGAAGAAGCCACGCAAGCGCGGCCCGCTGCCGGCCGTCGCAGACACCGAGCCCGTTGCCGTGGCCACGGACGGCACAGCTGAGGTCGAGCCCCGCGAGGAATCGCCCGCGGAGGCCTGATGCACGACGCGGACCGAGGGGAAGCCACAGTTCGCCGCCGTGCCGGGCGACTTGTCGTCCCCACCGAGCAGGCGCCGGCCGACCGGATGCTCCTCGAACGGAGCGCGATCGAGGAGCTCAGCCATCACGCCGACCCGTGGCGCGTGCTGCGCATCCTGTCCGAGTTCGTGGAGGGTTTCGACGCCCTCAACGAGGTCGGGCCCGCGGTCACGGTGTTCGGTTCAGCCCGTTCGAAGCCAAATGATCCGTATTACAAGGCGGGAATGGCGCTGGGGGCCGAGCTCGCCAGGCGCGGCTTTGCGGTGATCACCGGCGGCGGCCCCGGGCTCATGGAGGCCGTCAACCGCGGCTGCCACGAAGCGGGCGGGCTTTCGGTGGGCTGCAACATCGAGCTGCCGCATGAGCAGTCCATGAACAAATACGTCGACCTCGGCGTCGAGTTCCGCTACTTCTTCGTCCGCAAGAACATGTTCGTGAAGTACGCGCGCGGATTCGTGATCTTTCCTGGCGGTTTCGGCACGCTCGACGAGCTCTTCGAGTCGCTCACGCTGGCTCAGACCGGCAAGATCGAGCACTTCCCGATCGTGCTCTTCGGCACGCCCTACTGGAAGGGACTGCTCGAGTGGTTGAAGGAGCACGTCCTGGCCGCCGGTGCGATCGCCCCTGGGGACATGAACCTGATGACCCTCACAGACGATCCCGAAGAAGCGGCGGACATGGCGACCCGGCCGCTGCCCGTCCGGGTCGACGAGCCCCGCGAGCAAACCGGCGAGCCCAGGGCGGGCGCCAAATAGCCCCGCTCGATTTCTTCTTCCTCACCGACGGCGGTCAGAACGCCGACGCCATCGCGCAGCGACTCGCGTCATTTCTCGACGGGGCGACCAAGACGTTGGACGTCGCGATCTACGACCTTCGCCTGGATCAGTCACCTTCGGCCATGGTGTTCAACTCTTTCGAGTCGGCGGTCAAGCGCGGCGTCGCCGTCCGCCTCATCTTCAACCAGGACCACGCGGAGGCGATCCCGGTGCCACCGCCGCCCGAGATCGACTGGGCATTTGTCGATCGGCTGCGCTCTGCCGGGGTGCAGATCAAGCCGGTCCCGGGCGTACCCGACCTGATGCACCACAAGTACGTCGTGCGCGACGCCGGCATGCCCGCCCCCGCTGTGCTGACCGGCTCGACCAACTGGACCAACGATTCGTGGAGCCGCGAGGAGAACGTCATGGTCACCGTCGAATCGGGCGACATCGCTGCAGACTTCGCGGCGAATTTCAAGGAGCTATGGGACAAGCCTGTGGTCGCGATGTCGGGCCGGATCTCGTCGCCGTGGTCGACGCTGGCCGATGGCATTCAGGTGCGTCCTTATTTCTGTCCCGGCCGCAGCCTCAAGCTCGTTCACGCCATGTCGCGCTCAATCGCCTCGGCGCGGAAGCGGATTCGCATCTGCTCGCCCGTGATCACCTCGGGCCCCATCCTCGGCACGCTGGCCGAGGTCGTCGAGCACGGAGGGGTCGACATCTCCGGTGTGTACGATGCGACTCAGATGGACGAGGTCCTGCACCAGTGGGGAAGCCAGGGCGGCGCTGCCTGGAAGATCGCGGCTTTTCGCAGCATCATCGGCGCGGTCCACTTCGGGGCCAAGAGATCGACACCTTATGCCAAGGGCTCGACCCACGATTTCATGCACGCCAAGATCCTGGTCACCGACGACTATGTCTACACCGGCAGCTTCAACCTTTCACACAGCGGTGAGAGCAACGCCGAGAACGTGATGCAGATCGAGAGCGCGGCCGTAGCCGACATGTGCGTCGCGTACATCGACCGCGTCGCAGCCCGCTACGGGGCGCCTCCCGCGCGCATGCGCGCGGGGACCCCAGTGGACGTGCCCTGAGCCGACCCAGGGTCCTGTGGCTCGCGGCCACCCTGGTGGCCGTCGTCGCGATCGCCACGCTCTGGATAGCCCCACGTCTTCAGCCGCCGACCGGGACATTGGTCGTCGTCGCAGCCGGGCGCTCGGCGACAGCATTACCGGCGTCAACTCTCCTGCTTCGGCACGGTGGCGATTCGTGGGTGACGGCCGGAATCATCTCGGGCAGCGTGCCCGCAGCGCCCGACCAGCGACAGCTGCTTGTGGTGGCGATACCCGCGGGGACGTACGACGCGGTGAGGCTCGGCAGCGACCCGCACCCTGTCGTGCTCACCATCACCGCAGGCCAGGTCGAGCCACTCCTGCTGGGCATCGAATCCGGGGGTGTTGCGGGCGGCGCCGTCTACGCCGGTAACGATGAGGTGAACCTCGGACTCGGCGAGCTCGCAGGCAAGTTCGTGCCCATGCCCGCATTCCAGCTCTACGACCAGGCCGCTCGGTCGATCAACCTCGATTCGCTCGCCGGCAAGGACGTCGTGATCGCGGCATTTCACACGAACTGCCACGAGACATGTCCGCTCTACACCGCACTTTTCATGCAGCTCGCCAAACACGTTCCCCCGAGCGTGACGTTGCTCGAGGTGACCACCGATCCCAAGACTGACGACGCTGGGGTGCTCGCGACGTATGCCCGGCAGATTGGCGCCACGTGGACGTTTGGGACCGGCACGCCCGAACAAATCACAAATTTCTGGAAGCCGTTTGGGCTGGCGCTGGCGACGGGCGACACGCATACCTCGACTTTGGCGCTGGTTGACCGGCACGGTTATGTTCGTCTCGTCTACCGAGGCGTGCCGAAGGTGGGCAGCGATATTTCGCCGGTCCTGGTCACGTCTCTGAGCGGCACTGGCCTCCACGAGCTCGGCTCGGGCGGGGACGGCTGGGGCGCGGCAGATGTCCTGCAGGCGCTGTCGACGATCGCCGAACCGGAGAGATCGTTTGCGTCCGCCGGCGGCAAGGTGCCCGCGTTCACGCTGATGTCGACCGACGGCACGAAAGTGGGCCTGGGCGAATACGCCGGCAAGCCGCTGGTGATCAACTTCTGGGCGTCGTACTGCCCGCCGTGCAAGGCGGAGATGCCTCTCCTTGTGAGCACTGTGACGCAGCAGTCGGGCGCGCAGCTGATCCTCGTCGACGAGGGCGATGGCCGCGACGCCGCGCGCTCGTTCCTGGACGCTCTCGGCATCCATCAGCCCGCGCTCCTCGACTCGGACCTGAGCGTGGGTAGGGAGTTCGGGCTGTCCGCGCTGCCGATGACGGTTTTCGTCCGGTCCGACGGAACCATCGACCGAAGGCAGGTCGGCCAGCTGCAGTCAGGCGTGCTGGCCGCGGAGCTGTCGAACCTGGTCAGTCAGTAGACTGGCCGCTGGTGCTGTCCGCCCAGCTCTTCCGCCGCGTGGCTTTCACGACCGCGTTTTTCGCGTATCTGCAGATCGCGCTCGGCGGAGTGGTGCGAGTGACGGGATCGGGGCTCGGCTGTCCGGACTGGCCGCTGTGCCACGGCCGTCCCTATCCGGCGGCGGACATCCACTCGATCATCGAGTATTCGCACCGAACGGTCGGCAGCGTGACCGAGCTGCTGATCACAGCGACGGTGATCCTGGCCTGGGTTGTCTGGCGCACGCGGCGACCCGTGGTTGCGTGGCTTGCCACCGCGTCTCTCGTCGCAGGCCTGAGCGAGGCTTTGCTGGGGGCGGGGGTCGTCGTCAACGAGCTCGCGTCGTGGCTTGTGTTGATCCATCTCGGGCTGGCGATGATCATCCTTGGCCTGCTCCTCGCCACCGCCGTCATGTCGCTGCCGGCGTCGACCGGCGTTCCAGGCCTAAGGCGTTCGACCGTGCTGGCGGCCGGCGCTACGTACTTGCTGCTTCTCACCGGGTCTACCGTCGTGGCCAGCAACGCCGACAACGGCTGCCATTCGTGGCCGTTGTGTGGAGGCGGCTTTGCGGTCGACTTCTCCGGAGCGAACGCGTTCACGATGCTCCACCGGGGTGCGGTCTTGTTGATCGGAGTCCTGATCGTCTACATGGCAATAAGGGCGCTGCGGCAGCCGCCGCTTCGTCCGGTGGCGATCGCGACGCTGATCGTGCTCGCGCTGCAGGTGGCGTTGGGGGCGGGCGCGGCGATCACGGATGCCGCGTTCTTCAACGGGCTGCACGTGGCCGCGGCTACGCTGGTCTGGGCTGGGATGTTGTCGATGGCGCTGCTCACGCAGCCGAGGGCGGACCGGGTGCCGGCGCTCTCGCGCCTGGCGGTCGAAAAGGGGTCTGCATGACAATCGCCAACCCCGCGGTCCAAACGCGAACCGTCTCCGCCACGCTGCGCGACTACGTAAGCCTTCTCAAGCTGCGCATCGTCGCGCTGCTCGACGTGACGGCCGTCGGGGTGATGCTGCCCGCGGCGCACGGCCATCCCCGACCGGCGGCGGTGCTCGCCGTGCTCATCGGTCTCACTTGCGCGGCGGGCGGCGCCAATGCGATCAACATGTGGTTCGACCGCGACATCGACGCGGAGATGACCCGCACCCGCCGCCGGCCACTGCCGGCGGGTCGCATCCCGCCATGGCACGCGCTCGTGCTCGGCATCGGTCTCAACGCGGTGGCGTTCGCGGTCCTGTGGGTGGGGGCCAACCTCCTCGCCGCTGCGCTGGATCTCACCGGGGCGCTGATCTACGTCTTCGTCTACACGATCTGGCTGAAGCGTTCGACGCCGCAAAACATCGTCATCGGGGGCGCCGCCGGCGCCATGCCGCCCCTGGTCGGCTGGGCAGCCGCGACCGGGCGGCTGGACCTGACCGCGCTCGCCTTCTTCGGCGTGGTGCTCTTCTGGACGCCGCCGCACTTCTGGGCGCTGGCGCAGATGATCAAGAACGACTACGCCCGGGCCAACGTCCCGATGCTCCCGGTTGTCGCGGGTGAGCAGTCGGCCAAACGGCAGAGCATCGTGTACGCCGTGCTCACGGTGGGCGCGAGCCTGGTGCCGTTCCTCACCGGCGCGGCCGGCGCCGTCTACCTGGCGGGGGCGATCGTGCTTGGGCTGGGACTGGTCGGAATCACGCTGCTCGACCTCGAGGGCAAGCGATGGACGCGCCGGCTGTGGACCTACTCGATGGTCTACCTAGCCCTGCTTTTCGCCGTCTTCAGCGTCTCCCCGTTCCTACCCTGACGCCGTGGAGATAGTTCGCCTCCACCTGGCTCGGCTCGACGCATTCAACCAGATTCCTGTCCACGGCTTCGTCATCAAGCATCCGCGAGCGGGCGCGATCCTCGTCGACACCGGGGTCGGTTGGCCGACCGAGCTGGTCCAGGAGTGGAAGGTGGTCAACCGCCACGCTGGCGACGCACTAGCCGAACACGACCTGAGCCCCGCCGACGTGAAGATCGTGATCAACAGCCACCTCCACTTCGACCACTGCGGTCAGAACGCGGTCTTCAAGCACGCCCCCTTCTACATCCAGCGTTCCGAGCTGGACCGTGCTCGGAAGGAGGGGGGAGTGGCGGCCCAATGGTTCGATTTCGCGGGGGCGCGCTTCGAGCTTCTGGACGGCGACGCCGAGATAGCCGAGGGCGTGCGCGTGGTCGCCACTCCCGGCCACACGGTCGGCCACCAGAGCGTGTTCGTCGACATGGATGGTGGCGCGTCCGTGATGATCGGGGACGCGGCGTACACGTCCGAGATCTATCGCGACGCGGAAAAGGCCGACCTCTCGAATTGGCCCGGCCAGCACGCGAACCGGCGCGACTGGACACGGTCGCTGAAGAAAGTCCACGAGATGCGGCCCCGCGCCGTGCACTTCTGTCACGACACGCGCGTCCTGGACTCGTGATGGCTTTCGGACCGCTTGTCGAGGCCGACTGGCTGCGCGAACATATCGACGATCGCGATGTTCGGGTGATCGACTTTCGCTGGTATCTGCAGGGTCGCCGCGGCTGGCAGGAATTCGTCCGCGGCCACATACCACGCGCGGTTTTCCTCGATCTGGAGAAGGTCACAGGCAAGGAAGGGGGAGGCCGCCACCCGCTTCCTTCTGCCGATCAGTTCGAAAGTGAGCTGCGACTGCGAGGCGTGAACGACGACACCAAGGTTGTCGTTTACGACGACAGCGGCGGCTCGACGGCCGCCAGACTCTGGTTCCTCCTCGGCTACTTTGGACATCGCGCACAGGCGGTGTTGAATGGAGGTCTGCAGGCCTGGGGCCTACCCATAGAGGATGAGGTCGAGGTCTTCGCCCCGGGGAATTTCACAGCTCGCGAGCCGGACCACGCCAGCGCCCTCGATTTCGAGGCGGTGCGCGCGCTTCGCGGCATGCCGCTCGTCGACGCACGCGCCGGCGAAAGGTATCGCGGGGAAAAGGAGCCCATCGACCCGAAGGCAGGTCACATCCCCGGCGCACTTAACGCGCCGTACAGTGAAAACCTCGAGCCGGACGGCCGATTCAAGTCGCCTGCCCAGCTGCGAAGGCGCTACATGGAGCTGGGCGCGGAGGACGGGGCGGTCTTCTACTGCGGATCAGGCGTCAACGCGACACATCACGTGCTGGCCATGGCGGTCGCCGGCCTGCCGGGCGCGCGGATCTACGCCGGGTCATGGAGCGACTGGTCGAATCGGGACGCGCCCGTGGCGACAGGCGCGGAACCTTAGTATTTTGCCAATGATCCTCAAGGGCAAACGAGTCCTGATTGCGGGCATGTCCGATCGGCGGAGCATCGGGTTTTCGATCGCGCAGGAGGCGCAGAAAGCAGGCGCCGAGATCCTGCTCACCAGCTTCGGCCGGATGATGAGCATCACTCAGATGACGGCCAAAAAGCTCGACCCTGTGCCCGAAATTCTCGAGATGGATGTGACCAAACCATCCGATATAGCGAACGCGTTCAAAGAGACCTCCAGGCGATGGGATCGCATCGATGGGCTCGTGCATTCGGTCGCGTTTGCGCCTCCCGATGCCCTGGGCGGCCAATTCATGAATACACCGTGGGAAAGTGTCGCAACCGCGCTCCAGGTAAGCGCTTTTTCATTCAAAGAGCTGGCGCGCGGCTTTTTGCCGCTGATGCAGGAACACGGGGGATCAATGGTCACTCTGGACTTCGACAATTCCACCAATGCGTGGCCCAAATACGACTGGATGGGCGTTTCAAAAGCCGCTCTCGAATCGGTCACGCGATATCTCGCGCGCGAC
>VBDS01000167.1 GCA_005889085.1 Chloroflexota bacterium
AACCTGCTCGAAAAGACGCAGGCCCTCATCGATCCGGCCCAGCCTGAGCAATGCCTCGAGCAGCCAGAACGAGCACGGCAGGAATGCCCCCTCCTTGCCCGGCAGACCATCCTGGCCGGGCGGGTACCGATAGATAAGGGGTCCGCCAGCCCCCAGCTGCTTCCAGATCCTGTCCACCGTGGCGCCCAGGCGCGTTCGGTCATCGTCGAAGCCCGTCAGCGGCAGAAGAAGGAGTGCGCTGTCCATCTCCGTCGAACCGTAAGCCCTGACGTAACTTCCGAGCTCGTTGCTAAAACCATGGATCTGAATGTGATCGGCGACCAGTTCGCGTTCGCGCTCCCAACCAGCCGTCCGATGGCGGCTCATTCGAAGAACCTTCGCCGTTCGCGCGGCTCGATCGAGGGCGATCCAGGCCCACACCTTCGAGTGCACGTAGTGGGCTGGCTCGCCGCGTATCTCCCAGAGCCCGGCATCAGGATCGCGCCAGTTGGCGGCCACCCAGTCCGCATAGGCGGCGAGCGCCTGGCGGCCTTTGCGGCCGAGCTTCCGATCCGCATCCACCAGGTTCCACACAGCGTCGACCACCCAGCCATAGACGTCGAGTTGATGTTGCTCAGCCGCCAGGTTGCCGACCCGCACCGGCCGACTGCCCAAGTAGCCGGCGACCCCCCAAAGATCGCGTTCACGCCTCGCTCGGTTCCCCTCAAGGTCGTATAGCACTCGAATCGGATCACCACCTGTGCACGCCCGGGATACCAACCACGTCACAAAAGCGCGCGCTTCTTTGTACTTTCCAACCGCCAAGAAGGCAGCCACACCGACGCTAGCGTCACGCGGCCACGACAGGCGGTAATCCCAGTTCCGACTGCCGCCAATCTGCTCCGGAAGGGAGGTGGTGGGCGCTGCGACTGGCGCTCCGGTAGGCGTATAGGTGAGCAGGCGCAGGTTGATGAGGCTGCGGACAAGGACATCGCGATAGTGGTTGCCGGATCGAATCTCGTCACACCAGTCCCGCCACCAGTCATCCGTCTCATTGATGAGTTTGCCAGCGCCCTTGGCGGAGACGGGATCGTCACGTCCTGAAAGAACGACCAGCAACGACTGACCTCGTGACAGCTTGAATTCGGTCGGGTGACGTGGGCGCACCCGAAGTTCAGGATCGGTGAGGAGGACAAGAGGGGAGTGCTTACCAGCCTTTCCAGGGAGACCCGGTCGTGGATCGAAGACCAGCCTTCCCGCCACGTGACCCATTTCGCAAGTGAAGCGCCGGATCAAGACTGAACCTTTGCCACCCATGGCCATCACCTCGAGCAGGGTCGCCTCGCCCGCCTTCGCTTTCCAAGTCGTTTCTAGAATCGCCGACCGATCGCGGTAGCGGCGCGATGTTGGGGTTGCGCCCAAAATTGAAAGTTCGAAGTGTCCACCCCGTTGGGGATCGATGAGACGCCCGAATATCGGTTCAGAATCGAATCGCGGCCAACACAGCCAATCGATTGACCCCCACACCGACGTCAATGCTGCCGTGCGCGTGTCGCCAAGCAGGGCGTAGTCGCGAATCGGCGGAGGCCTCCATGACGCAGCAACCATCGCCAAGTACAGTAAATCTGTGAGCGCACCATCGCACTGAGAGCGAGGTCATCCGGCGCCCACTCTGATGCGCTGGTCGTCTTCGGCGCCAGCGGCGACCTCGCGCACACGATGATCTTCCCGGCGCTCTACGCGATGACAAAGCGCGGGGCGCTAACGGTTCCCGTGATCGGAGTTGCCAGCTCTGATTGGAGTCACGCTGAATTTCGGAAAAGGGTCAAGGCCAGCATTGAGAAAAGCGATACGGGCATCGATGACAACCGCGCGCTGAACAAGTTGCTCTCCTCGCTGTCATATGTGGCGGGAGACTACAAATTCAAGTCAACGTTCACCGACCTCAGGACCGCTTTGCGGGGTGGTCGGCGGCCAGCGCATTATCTGGCCGTCCCGCCGACTCTTTTCGAGCCGGTGATCAAGGGCCTCGGTGCCGCCGATTTGGTGCCTGGCGCTCGCGTCATCGTCGAGAAGCCGTTTGGACTTGACCTGTCATCCGCCAGGCGACTGAATACGCTGCTCAGGTCGGTGTTCCCCGAAGCCGCGATATTCCGGATCGACCACTTCCTCGGCACCGAAGCGATTGAGAACCTTCTTTACTTTCGATTTGCCAATTCATTCCTGGAGCCGATCTGGAATCGCAATTACGTCTCCAGTGTGCAGATAACGCTCGCGGAGGCATTCGGAGTGGGTGGTCGGGGCAAGTTTTACGAAAGCACGGGGTGCCTGCGCGACGTAGTGCAGAACCACATGCTCCAAATCGTGGCCTTGCTCGCGATGGAGGCGCCAACCACCTTCAGCGAGAATAGCCTGCGAACCGCAAAGCTCAGAGTCTTCCAGGCCATCCGGCCCCTAGCCCCCCAGGACCTGGTGCGTGGTCAGTTCGCCGGATACCGCAGCGTGCCCGGCGTGGCGAAACGCAGTGATGTCGAGACCTATTGCGCAGTGCGGTTGTCGATCGACTCCTGGCGCTGGCAGGGGGTGCCCTGGTACCTCCGGTCGGGAAAACGCCTCGCGCGAACAGTCACAGAAATTCGCGTGGAGCTAAAGCCGCCTCCGCTTGCCGTGTTCGGCGACGCCTCAGATGTCCCCGCCAACAACATCCGTTTCCGGATCAAGCCCGGAGCCGCGATCGCAATCGCCGCTTGGATCAAACGCGCCGGCAAGAGGTTCACCGGCGATCAACGAGAGATATTCATGCTGGATGAAGAGTTCGAAGAACGATCCCCGTACGACAGATTGCTCAGCGATGCCATGTCTGGGGACGGCACACTCTTCAACAGCGAGGATGGCGTCGAGGCTGCTTGGGCCGTAGTTGACCCGGTGCTCAAGAACCACCCGCGAAGTTGGCCATATAGACCCGGAAGTTGGGGACCCAAGCAAGCAGACGGATTGCTTGCTGTGGGCGATCGTTGGCATGCGCCAGCCGGCAACATCACCGGGGTCTGAAAAGTTGCGCCGGGCGACCAACTATTCAGGCTCGAGGCCAGGTCTGCCGGTGGTGACCCTGCCACAGCGCCGCGAGGAACGTCACAACCACGTTGCCTCCTATCAGTGAGTGCGCGCCGGCCGACTCTGGTCAGTCACCTGCGCCGCGCGAGAAACCACCACTTCGGCCAATGGCTCAGTACTGCTGCTTTGGGTCGGCAAGCTCGTCGGCGGCAGCCTCGAGTTCGATCAATTCCTGGATGTTCTCTTTGACTGTCTTGTCCACAAAGGGCAGATCGGTGGTGGTTATCGGCTCGTCTGGTCCACTCGGGAGCCGTCCAGCCACGGCTTCAAATCGGCGAGGTACGGCGTGTCGCCGAGACGCTCGAGGTCCTCGAAGAACGCGCGGGTGACCCGGTTCGCGGCCGCGGTGGTGCCGACGGACAGGAATCCCGCTCGTTCCTGATCGAGTCCGCGCGAGAGTGATTTGGCGGCTCCGAAATAGATGGCGCGCTTCAACTCAGCGACCGCGACCGGGTTGCGGGAGGCCAGACGGGCTGCGGTGGCCTGGGTTTCGACGAGCAGCTGGTCCTCCGGGATCACGCGGTGCACCAGGCCGAGGCGGTACGCCTCGCCCACATCGAACGGTGCTCCTTCGAGGGTCAGCTCGAGCGCCTTCGCCGCGCCGAGCATCCTTGTAAGTCGCTGGGTTCCGCCGCCGCCGGGAATCAGGCAGCCGAGTGTTTCGATCTGGCCGAGCCGTACATGCTCGGCATCCGCTGCATAGCGCAGGTCGCAGGCCAGCGCAATCTCGTGCCCGCCGCCCAGCGCGGGACCGTTGATGGCCGCCACATAGACGGCACCGGACCGGTTCATCCGCAATGTCGTCTGCTTCCAGCGATGGAACCACACCAGGCCAACGCCGAGACCGCCGCCGAACCGCTCCATCGCTCGTGCCGCGCCTGGGAGCCGCAGGGCAACATCGACCACCCACAGGAATGGCCTCACCGCTCCGACGGGCACGAACGGGTGCGGGAGCTCGACCATCCCCGCCAGCTCTCTTGGATCGGCGTGGATGAGGAAGCGGCCGGGCAGGCCACCGGTGAGCACGACCGCGCCCACCGTGTCGTCGGTGTCTACGGCGGCGGTGAGCCGGTCGAGATCGCGGATTAACTCGGTGGTGACGAAGTTCAGCGGCGGTGCGACGGCGGTTGCGGTGAGCACCCTGCCGTCCTGGGCCAGCTTCATCGCATCGAGCCGAAGATCGACTGCGCGAGCCATCAGCGCCCGCTCATGCTCGGATGCGCGACGCCCAGTAAAGCGAGGGCGTTCTGGATGCCCTGCTCGAGGACCTCGTCGGCGAGCTGTCGATCGGCGATGGCGCGGGAGACCTGTAACGCCCCGACCATCAGGGCGAAGACGCTGAGGGTCTTCATACGTGCCCAATTTGGATCGTCCGACTCCAGGCGGGCAGCGACGTCGTCGATCACTGCCAACAGGCCGTCGGTGTACGCGCGCTTTGTGGCGTCCGGCGAGCGCCCGATCTCGTCGAGCAGCGCAGCGGATGGGCAGCCCCCCTCGGGGTTGTCTCGGTGCTCAACCGAGAGATACGCGCGCACGATCTGCTCGAGTCCGGCGAGGCCCGGCGGCTGGGCGCTGAAGCTCTCGCGCTGCTCGCGTAGCTCTTCGGCGAGCGCACTTGCCACGAGATCCTCCTTGGATTCGAAGTGGGCGTAGAAAGCGCCGTTGGTCAGCCCCGCGTCGGCCATAAGCGTGGCGATCCCCGAGCCGTGAACGCCGTCTCGCTTGAGCCGACCGCCTGCCGCCTCGATGATCCGCTGTCTCGTCGCCTGTTTGTGCCCTTTCCCGTACCGAGCCATGCGCACCTCCATTTCTAAAGAACCCCTTGACTTCCGTCTACCGCGATTATATTATGATCATAATTTAAAGGTCAAGGGGGTCGCCAAATGACAACAGCCAGTCCGGTAGCCCAGGAGACAGATACCGACATGAACGACAACGGACAGCCCCAGAGCGGCGTGAACACGTCGTGGAGGAACGCACCTACCCGAACCGTCACGGCCGGTGGCGTGGATTACGCCTACCGCGAGCTCGGCCCGAAGGCCGGTGTCCCGGTCATCTTCCTCGTGCATTTGGCTGGGACCCTCGACAACTGGGACCCCCGGGTGGTCGATGGAATCGCCGCCAAACACCGGGTCATCGCCTTCGACAATCGCGGCGTCGGTGCGTCCACCGGCAAGACGCCCGACTCAATCCAGGCGATGGCAAAGGACGCCGTCACGTTCATCCGCGCGCTGGGTTTCGACCAGGTCGATCTTCACGGATTCTCGATGGGCGGCATGATCGCCCAGGTGATCGCCGAGGACGAGCCGGAACTGGTCCGCAAACTGATCCTCACGGGCACCGGCCCGGCCGGCGGCAAAGGCATCAAGGAGGTCGTGTGGGTCGCGCAACTCGACACCCTCCGCGGCTTGCTGAGCCGCCAGGACCCGAAGCAGTTCCTCTTCTTCACCCGGACCGCGAACGGCAAGCGCGCGGGCAAGGAATTCCTGGCACGACTCCAGGAGCGCACTGTCGACCGCGACACGCCGATCTCCATCAAGTCGTACTTCGCGCAGCTCAGGGCCTGCTACGGATGGGGCAAGGAGGAACCTCACGACCTGTCACACGTCCGCCAGCCCGTGCTCCTCGTGAACGGCGATCACGACCGGATGTTGCCGACGCCGAACACCCTCGATATGGCCCGGCGTCTGCCGAACAACGAGTTGGTGATCTACCCGGACGCCGGCCACGCTGGAATCTTCCAGTTCCACGAGCAGTTTGTCGAGAAGGCTCTCGACTTCCTTGCGAAGTAGCGCCGAGAGGCTTCAATGAGGAACAAACAAGAACCACGGACTGACGGTCACATTGATGTCGAGAACCACGGCGCGGTACTCGTTGCGCGGATCGACGGAGGACCGCATGCGCTGTTCGATGCTGCGCTTACCAAGCAACTAAAAGAGCTAGTTGATCGCGCAGACCGCGACCCAAACATCCATGCCGTTGTCTTTACTGGCACGCATCCCGATCGATTCTTGAGCCACTCTGATGTTGCGTGGCTCCAACAGGGCGGCGTCGGGTTCCCGCCTATCAATACACGCGTCGCTGGAATTGTCTCGCGTATGGCGAGACTCATTAATAAAGTGCCGGTTGTTAGAACGCTCGCGGGAATGACTCGACTCAAGACGCTCTTGCAGCTCGACAGCTTCCACGCGACCTTCCTGAAGATGAACGCAAGTGGAACCGTCTTTGTCGCGGCACTCAATGGCTCGGCCCTTGCCGTTGGCGCGGAATTCGCCTGGGCGTGTGATTTGCGCATCATGGCGGATGGAGACTTTGTCATTGGTCTGTCGGAAGTACTACTCGCGCTTACTCCGGGAGGTGGAGGCTCCCAGCGATTACCTCGCCTCATTGGTACTCAACAATCGTTAGTCACTATTCTTCAAGGCAAACCTTTTACGCCAGCAGAAGCCCTCGCACTCGGTGCGATCGACGAAGTGGTCCCCCAGAATCAATTGCTCGCGCGCGCAATAGAACGCGCCGAATACCTGAGCTTGCGATCAAAGCAATCAATCGGGGCTATCAAACGCTCCATATACTTTGGCAGCTCGCTGTCGCTTGAAGAAGGTTTACAACTTGAGCACGCAGAGTTTCTCGTAAGGGACCAATCAAAAGAAGCTCAAGAGCGGATGCTCGCGTACATTGCCGCAACGGAGGCTACTGGTGAACTCCCGTTATTGAACCGCGAGACGTACGCACGCGCACTAAGCACAGGACGTGTAGGTGGAAGCGAGTCCCATCGCCCAGGCGCTTGAAACATCCCTGCGAGGACGACTGGCCGCACGCAGGCTGCAGCCACTAGCCTTCCGAGCGCCTGGGATTTCGAATCGGGTCCCTCACGGTCCTCGCCCGTGGGTCGACAGGCAGCGCGTAGGCGCACAGAAGTTTGACCAGCGACTTACTGTTGCCGCGGGACGTTGTATCGACTCTGCCAATCGTCGCGCCGCTGCTAAATCTGAAGCGGCGACCGCAATCTGCCGCCCGCCACTTGCGGTTTTGGGGATACAGAAGGTGGGCCGAGAACGGACATAAGCCGGGTTCTGTCTCGGTGAGTTCACACTGCCCGTTCCGAATATGAAACGACACCGAATGACACGCTGCGATTGAGAGCGGCTGCGTACTGGGTGCGTACTGGTACGTCCAACTTACTGTCTCCCCGGCGGCGTCAGGGCGAGCAATCTCACCGCAAGCCCCAATGGCTTGCGGTCGCGCCGCCGGATAACTAAGCCTGCGCCACCAGCCGGTTGAACTCAGTCAGGCCACCGTTGAACAGGAAGTCGGAGACCTGCGTCAGTGCTATCGCAACCAGCCCGCGCTTGGGGTCGTTGAACCATGTCGTGCCGTAGCCGCCGCTCCAGCCGTAACGGCCAGGCGCGGACACATCGTCCGGCGTGACTGAAACGCCCACGCAGTATCCCCAGCCCTGGCCGTCGAGCAGGACGCCGCCGTCCGCGATCTGCTCCGGCGTGAGGTGGTTGGTGATCATCGCGTCGACCAACGCCTCGGACAACAACCTCCGGCCCTGGTGTACGCCGCGGTCGAGGAGCAGGCGCGCGAACGCCAAATAGTCGTCCACCGTCGACAGCAGGCCGCCCGCCCCGGAGGGGAAAGGCGGCGGCGTGGTCCACACATCCGGGCCGGTGATCGTCACCTCCTCCATATTCCCGGTCGAGAAGTCGGTCGCGTACTCGGTGGGCAGCCGGCCGACCCGGTTGGCAGCCATGACGAAGCCGGTGTCGCGCATGCCCAGCGGTTCGAAGAGGCGGTCCTGGAGAAAGACGCCCAGTGGCTGGCCTGCCGCGCGCGCGACCAGAACGCCGAGCACGAGCGAGGCCGCGTTGTACTGCCACCGTTCGCCCGGCTGGTACATCAGGGGCAGCGTTGCGGCTGCGCCATGGCGAGCTGAAGTTCCTCCGCACGTTGGATGACCGGATACGGCGGATTAAACCTCGTGGGCTCGACGATGATGAAGCCATAGCCCGGCCGAAACGTCAGCAGATCCTCGACCGTGATCGGGCGGTCGGCGGGAACGGTCTCGTCGATCGGGCCGTCCACGCGCTTCAGCACGCGGCGGGTGGCCAGCTCGGGGAGCAGCCTGGAGATCGGCTCGTCCAGCGCCAGCCGGCCGTCATCGACCAAGAGCATCGTCGCGGCTCCAAGGATGGGCTTGGTCATAGACGTGATGCGAAAGATCGTGTCCCGCCGCATCGGCCGGTCGCTGCCGAACGCCATGGCGCCGATCACGTCGACGTAGACATCGTCGCCCTGGGCAACCAATGTCACGATGCCAGGCAGGCTGCGATTCTCGACCCGGGCCGCCATCGCCTGGTGGAGCCGGTCAAGGCCGGCCTGGGTCAGCGCAGAGGTCTTCATACGTTCGGGTCGGCCGTCGCTCTTGCGTACTCCGGGCGGCCGGCAGTCCGATACGTCTGGATGGTGATGCCTCGCGAAGTGGTCCGCGAGCTAACCAGTTCGAGCGCGATGTCCGGCCCCGAATCCGAGAACAGCCGCGTCCCCTGGCCGATGATGACGGGATAGATGAGCAGGTCGAGCTGGTCGACCAGGCCGTTTGCGAGCAGCCATCGGACGAGGAAACCGCTGCCAGGAACCACAAGTTCGCCGTCTTGCTGCGCCTTCAGCTCACGGATGGCCGCGGCGATGTCGCCGGCGACGACGCTCGTGCCCGCCCACGTCGGATCGGTAAGGCTGGTCGACACCACGTACTTGGGCCGGCCATTCAGCGCGACGCCTATCGGGCTAGCCATCATTTCGGGCACCGCTCCCCAGGAACGGGCGAAGATCTCGTAGGTTTGCCGGCCGAATAAAAACGCCGTCGCACCGCCGTAGACCTCGTTGATATGGTCCATTTCTTCGGTGCCCGTAAGTGGAATGACCCATCCGCCGCGGACGAACCCGCCGCGGCGATCCTCATCATCTCGGCCCAAACCCTGCATCACGCCGTCCACCGACACGTTGGTCGTCGTCGTCAACCTCATTGTTTCTCTCCATTTGTCCTGATTCGGCCCGGTTGGGGTCGGGCGCGCCCACCCTTGCTAACATTACAACCACATGGTTGTAAGTCGCGTGGGATCTAGGGAGAGGCACGCCGATGACATCTTCCGAGCGCTGGCGGACCGCACCCGGCGAGACGTGATCCGCCGGGCGATGAACGGGACGCTATCGGTGTCGGACTTGGCCCGCCTGTATCCGATGAGCACGACCGCGGTGCAGAAGCACGTGGCGGTCCTGGAGAAGGCTGGACTCGTTCACCTGACGCGACGCGGCCGTCAGCTGCTCGTCCAGACCGAGATCGACACTGTCGCCGAGGCGCAAATACTGCTGGCTGAGTTCGAGCGGCTGTGGCGCGATCGACTTGACCGCATCGGCGACGTTCTCGCGCAACCAGAAGAAGGAGACCGGTCATGACGGTGATCGCTGTAGATCGCGATCCAATGGCGCGGACGCTCACGATCGTGGCGGAGTTCGATAAACCCGCGGAGCGGGTCTGGCAGGTGTGGGCCGACCCGCGGCAGTTAGAACGATGGTGGGGACCGCCGACATACCCTGCCACCGTCGTCGACCACGATCTGAGCGAGGGCGGCCGAGTCACTTATTTCATGACCGCACCTGACGGCGAGAAGCTCCACGCGTGGTGGCGAATCGTGTCGGTCGACCCACCGCGTTCGCTCGCGTTCGAGGAAGGAAACGCGGACGACAGCGGACCGAACGATGACCCGCCGACCACGTCCATCAAGGTTCGACTCGTAGAGACGCCCGAGAAGACCACCATGACGATCACCTGCAAGTTCGCTCCGACCGCGGACAAGGAGGTGCCCGGCGCGGGCACGGAGAGCGGCATGAGGCTTGCGGTCGGACAGATCGACGGCATCCTTGCAACCACTATCGTTTCCTGATGGCGAGTGCGCGACCCGAATGACTGTCGCCTCCTCGATCTCCACAGCTTGCGCCAGGGAGGTCGACGCGGGCTTGGACTGCCCTGACCAGCGCGGCGCTTCGGGTGGTCGCGGAGCTTGGATCGTCGAAAACAGCTGACGCGCACGGTCCTGACCCGTGCGTCCTTAGGCTTGAGGCATCTGGGCGGCGGTTGAACTGCCTGGGGTATTCGGGCACCGCAGACCTTGGTGTCTCATCCGGCTCGCTGGCCAGCCCTGATCGGGTCGCCAACAAAACCGAGGGCTTCGGTTAGAACCGAGGGCTTTGGGTGCCGGAGTTGGCCGCTCAATTCGGCACTACCCCGCAAATCCATCGTCAGCGAGCGCCTTTGGCCAGCTATTGGCTGTACCGATTGGCTGTAAAGGACCATCGTCGAGTGTGCGGGGCGGCGGATCCACCAGCCAAAAAAACTGGCGATGGTGATACGAAAAGCGTTAAGTACGGGTTGGCAGGGGCGGAAGGATTCGAACCCTCGGCCCTCGGTTTTGGAGACCGATGCTCTGACCAGACTGAGCTACGCCCCTATGCGCCTACGGCATTCTACCCAACCCCCTCAGGCCCACCTCCGACCCCGCCGTTAGCATCGATTCGTGGCCGCGGATGACCTGCCCGTCCTGATCGTCGGCGACGTCCATGGCGACATCGAGCGGCTGTTCGCGGCGCTGAAGCCATACCCGGCGGAGCTCTGGCGGACGATCTTCCTTGGCGACCTCGTCGATTACGGGTTGTTCGGCGTCGGCGCGTTGAGGTTCGCTCGCGACCGCCCCAACACCGAGGTACTGCTGGGCAACCACGAGGTGGCGATGCTCTGGGCGCTGCGCGACCCGACACGCATCGGTTTCTGGATCAGCATCGGCGGCCAGCAGCACGACCTGGACGAGCTGCGGAAGGACAAGCCTCTCCAGGAGTGGATGCGGACGAGGCCCGCGCTGCTCCGGCTGCCCGACCGAACCTTGGTCCAGCACTGCGGCAACGATGCCTACCTCAACCTGGTCTCGGACGTCCAGTCAGAAGCCGTCGCCGCAGTCAACAGGGGCACCCACGAGCTGTTGGCGGACAAGGGCGAGCGCGAGCTGTGGGACCTCCTCAGCAGTCCAAACGTCTTCGACACCCAACTGCTCCGACTCGAAAGGTGGCTCGAGCTCACGCACAGCCGGCGAGTGGTCTTCGGCCACAGGCCTCACCGCGGATCGAAGCCCGCGGCCTACCACGACGGCAAGGCGATCAACTTCGACGGCGGTCTGTCGCGGTCGCACCGCCTCCACCAGCGCGCCGCGCCGCTGGCGGCGAGCGTCGGTCCGCTCGATCAGGCCACCGCCGGCCGGCAGTCCTTGCAAGGCCGGTAACCGGCCGCGCGCGCCTCAGCCTCATCGCGGAAATACACGAAGTTCTCCTCCCTTACCTGCCGGCCGTGGTAGCAAGTTGGGAAGCAGAAGATCCTGGTGCTCTTCACTCCCTCATAGCGGAGACCAGAGCGGGCAAGTTTCTGGAGGCGCGTCAACTGCACGCCCTCGAGCGACAGAATCTGCCGCTTGGCCTCCGGCCCGCCTCCGCCGTAGTTTCCGATCACGCCATCCGACCGGATCACCCGGTGGCACGGAATGAAGTAGGGGATCGGGTTGTTGGCCAGGGCCGTGCCCACCGCGCGCACTGCGGCTGGGTGGCCGATCTCGCGCGCGATCCAGCCGTACGGCCGCACCTGGCCGCGCGAAATCTCCAGCGTCTTGTGCAGCACCGCCTGCGAGAAGGGGGTCAAGCCGCGAAGGTCGAAGCGCAGCCGGCGCCGGCCCTCGAGCTGATCCTCGATCTTCGCCGCCAGGTCGGCCGGAGGATCGACGCGGATGAGCTGTCGGCCAATCTCGTTGCGGAACCAATCCTCGAACTCCGCCGCCGACTTGCTCCGCATCGCGGCCGACACGCCGAGGCGGTTCCACGCCACATAGACCCGGCCGAGCACGGTCTCGAACACCGCGTAAGAGTCGGCCATCCCGACGTTCGCCAGCACGCGCTCGGCAAAGCCCGCGGGCGCCCTCACGTCGCCGAGCCGCTTCAGGTCAAGCATCACCGTCACCGTTGCCATTGTTATCTCCTCTGAGCAATTTCAGTCCGCGATGGACGTTCGCCTTGACCGTCCCCACCGGCTGCCCGAGCGCGTCCGCCATCTCCGCGTACGACAGCTCCTGTACATGGCGCAGCACGACCGCCTCGCGGTACCGCGGAGGCAGGCACGCCACCCGGGCCGCGAGCTCGTCGATCTCCGCCCTTCGCATCACGTTTTCTTCGGGCCCGGAGCCGTGGTCTGGCTCGCTTCCGTTCAGCTCGACGAGCCGAGGCCGCACGCCGCGCACGCGGTTCCGCACGACGTTGACCGCGATCCGATGCAGCCACGCCTTCTGCTTGAGTTCGCGGATCCGCTCGGGCGGATAGGTGGCCAGCGCGCGGTAAGCGCGCACGAACGTGTCCTGCGCTACGTCTTCCGCGTCGTGCCGGTTGCCGGTCAGCGCGAGGCCGAGCGCATAGATCCGGTGCTGGTGATCGCGCACCAGGCGTTCGAAGACGCGGTCGGTTCCCTCCATCAGCCTCCTAAACACGCCCGGGGGTCGACTGGTTGCAAGGAACCATGATGCCGCCGAAGGTGTAGAAGATGCGTTCCGATGGAGGGCCGGCCAGCGGACGATTCCGATCTGATCTCACGCGCCCAGCGCGGTGAGACGGCCGCCTATGAGGAGATCGTGCAGCGATACCAGCAGGTTGCCTTTCGCACCGCTTACGTCATCACCGGCACGGCTGCCGACGCCGAGGACGCGGCGCAGGAGGGTTTCGTCAAGGCCTACAGGGCTCTCGACCGGTTCCGCCCGGGGGCGGAGTGGCGGCCCTGGCTGCTGCGGATCGTGGCCAATGAGGCGCGCAACCGGGCCCGCTCGTCCGGCCGCCGTCATCACCTCGAGCTGCGCCTGATCGAAGGCTTCCGCCCGGGGGATGCGGCCCAATCCCCCGAGGCGGTCGCCATCGCCTCCGACGAGCGCCGCCGGTTGATCGCTCTCCTCAACGCGATGGTGGACGAGGACCGCCTGGTCATCGCCAGCCGCTACTTCCTCGAGCTGAGTGGCGAGGAGACTGCGGCTGCCCTGGGCATCCCCGAGGGCACGGTCAAGTCCCGGCTGTCGCGCGCACTGGCGAGGCTCAGGGCCCAGGTCGAGGAGGCGCCCCTTGCCTGACCTCGAAGACCAGCTCACCGCGCTGGCCGGCGCGATCGAATGGCCCACCACCCCGAGGCTAAGAGTTTCCCTCCCCGCTCGCCGGGGAGGGTTAGGGTGGGGACGTCCGCTTGCCTATGCGGCGGCCGCCGTAGTTCTCATCGTGGCCGTCCTCCTCGCCTACACGCCTACCCGCGACGCGATTGCGGCCTGGGTCAACCTCCACGTCACGATCAACCGGGTCCAGCAGGTGCCCACGCCTTCGCCGCGGCCCTCCGCGGCCTTGGGCGAGCGCCTCGGTCTCGGCACGCCGACGACCCTGAACCAGGCCCAGGCCAGGCTGGCATGGCAGGTCGGCGTGCCGTCAATGCTCGGCGGGCCCGACGAGGTGTACCTCCAGCAACCTCCGACCGGACCGTCGGGAGGCGAGGTCACCCTCGTCTACGCCCAGCGCACGGACATTCCCGTGTCGGGCCTGACCGGGGTTTCGGTCCTGGTCACCGAAGCACGAGGCCGGGTCGACGAGATCTTCTTCCAGAAGACGGTGGGCAGTGAGGCGACCGTCGAACAGGTCACCGTGGGCGGCCACCCCGCCTACTGGATCTCAGGCCATCCTCACGATTTCGCGTTCGTCGACGCAAATGGCAACGTTCATGGCGAGAGCTTGCGCCTTGCCACGAACACGCTCATCTTCGACCACAACGGAACGATCGTGCGGATCGAAGGCGACATGACCAGGGCCCAGGCCCTGCAGATCGCGAACTCGATCTAGGAACCGCGCCCACCCCTGCGGTGTATGGGAGGCGAGGTGAAGAGAATGCGAGCTCTCGGGGCGCTGATCTGTGTTGGCCTGGTCACAGCCGGCTGCGCCGGCACACACGGGGTGCTGCCGCCAGGTAATGGCGACAAGCTATACGAAGCCGTTTCGACGCAGGGCTCACAGATTGTCACTGTGATCGATTCGCGGTCTCACGCCACCGAACGCCGGCTTCCCCTCGGCGTACCGTCGCGTGACTGGTCACACCTCTACTCGATCAGCGGCAGCTCGCTCACCGACACCGACCCCCAAACCGGGGCGACGCTGAGCACCATGGTCATCCCAAGTGGCTACCAGCTGCCGCCTGCGACGATCAGCGGCGTGCCCGGCGGCACCTCCCCGGACGGGCGCTGGCTCGTTGCGGAGGCATTCGACACGGCCTCCGGCACTCACATGCTCCTGATCGACACCACAACGTCCCGTGTGGCGCATCGCATAGACCTCGCGGGTCACTTCCGGTTCGACGCCATCAGCAACGACGGCAACCGCCTCTACCTGATCCAGCTCCTTAACGGCAAGGAGTACTACGTCCGTCTCTACGACGTGCAGACCGGAGGCCTGACCGACAACATCGTCGTCGACAAGAGCAATGGCGAACAGTCGATGACCGGAGTGCGGCTATCCGGTGTTGCGTCGCCAGACGGCCACTGGCTGTTCAGCATGTACGTGCGCGAAGACGGGGGACCCTTTGTCCATGCCCTCAGCCTGGACGGTCCCTTTGCGTTCTGTCTCGACCTGCCCGGCCACGGATACCTCTCCGACCCCGCCGAAAAGCAATGGTCGCTGGTCATGAACCGCAACGGAACGCGGGTCTACGCCGTCAACGGCGCGACGGGAACCATCGCGGAGATCGATATCTCGAACCAATACCAGCCGCAGGTCACGCGGACGGTCAAGATCGCGACCGCCGGGTCGGCCGGCGCGGGTTCAGGCGGCAGCGTGATCAGCCTCGACGGAAAGACGCTCGTCACGGCCACCGGCTCGGGAATCGTCTGGGTGGACACAGCGCATCTGACCGCCGGAACGCGATCACTGACCGACTGGCACGTCTCGAGCCTGGGCTTGAACCCTGCCGGGCGGACCCTCTACGCAGTCAGGGACAGCGGCGCCATCGCCGAGATCGCGATGAGCTCAGGCGAGGTCACGGCCAAGTTCGACCCGGCCGAAGGTCAGCCGCTGGCCCTCATGCGGGTGGCTGCGACTTAAGAGGTCCGGCCGGACCTCTGGCTTCGTAGCCGCGGCAGCGAAGGACCGGAAGGCGCGGATATTGGGGAAAAGTCGGGTCGGTCACCGACCGCTGGCACATCCAAAAGGTCGTGCGCTTGCCCTTCACCGTTCTGGAGTGCACGCATGACGCGCAGAGCCCTACTTCCACCACTCCAGATCATGTAGCTCTTCGCGCGCCGGCGCCGCATCCTGATCCAGGTCAGCGTCATGACAAGGGATACGGTGGCCGGGCTTTGTCAGATCAGTGGCAGCGAAGAATCACGCCTTTGTAAGGGATGGCAGCGAGTTGAGC